>NZ_BAAACP010000002.1:0-342076 GCF_039521565.1 Paraclostridium tenue | reverse complement strand
TTATAGTACCAATCATTTGTATTTATATCAGAGAATTTTATATCTTCTTTGTTATTAAATCCAAAGTATTTGTTTACTAACTTTACAAATTCTGCTCTTGTTATTGAGTTATCTGGCCTAAATGTCCCGTCCTCATATCCATTTACATATCCACTAGATATAAATTGATTTATTTCCTTTTTAGCCCAATGTGTAGAAATGTCACTTAGCTTTAGCTTAGGATTAGCTTGAACATAGATAGGTGTTATTAAAATAGAACTTAATAACATTGAACTTATTAATTTTTTATGCATAATAGCCTCCGTTGTTGTAATTTTCTGTAATATTATACCATTAAACTTTTTCTTTGTAAAAAGCTTTAATGTTCGCATACGTTGCATAAAAATTTTTATTATTATTATAATTTATACCATATATTTTTAGAAAATTTAAAATATTGGACTAAAATAGAGTTATTTAGGACTAAGATTTTATGTTTTTGGTTAGTTAAGTATAAGTGAGGTTTAAATAAACCATAAAAGAAAATATTTAAAATAGAAATTAAAATTTATATATTTTTATAATTAAACTTATTGACAAATTTCGATAATGATTATAGAATAGTGTTCAAAAGATATTGATAATTATTATCAATTATATAATAATTACCAATTTCAAAAAATATTATCATATAAATCGGAGGAGATTATGAAACTAAAAAAATTAGGTTCTGTTGTTATTGCTTGTGCTTTGTTAATAACAGGATGTTCAAGCCCAGCGGGCAAAGATCAAGATAAGTCTAATACAGGACAGAGTAGTTCTGCCAGTTATCCAATGACAATAAAACATGCATTTGGAGAAACTGTAATAGAAAAACAACCTAAAAGGGTTGCAACAATTGCTTGGGGTAATCAAGATACACCTTTAGCATTAGGAGTTGAACCAGTTGGTGTATCTAAGGCTAACTATGGAAAAACAGATAAAAATGGGCTATTACCTTGGACAGCTGAAAAATATAAGGAATTAGGTGTAGAAAAGCCAGCTACTTTTGATGATATAGATGGTTTAGATTATGAAGCTATAAGTAACTCTAATCCAGATGTTATATTAGCTGCATACTCAGGAATAACAAAAGAAGAATATGATTTATTAAGTAAAATCGCTCCTGTTGTAGCATATCCTAAACTTCCATGGCAAACATATTGGCGTGACCAAATAACTATAAACTCTACTGCTATAGGTAAAAAGGATGAGGGAGAGAAATTAGTTTCAAACTTAGAAAAATTAATAAAAGAAAAAACTAATAATTATTCTAACCTTAAAGGTAAAAAGGTAGCATTTTGTTACTTTAACCCAGCTGATTTAGGTAAGTTTTACATATATCTTCCAACAGATCCTCGTGCTGCATACTTAACTGATTTAGGACTTGAAGTACCTGAGAGTATAACTAAACTAGCTGAAACTTCAGATAGCTTTGCTGTTGAAATTAGTTCAGAAAATATTGATAAATTAAAAGATGTAGATGTTATAGTAGCTTATGGAAATGATAAGTTATTAAAACAATTACAATCAGATGCTTTATTAGGAACAGTTCCAGCAGTAAAAAGAGGTTCAGTTGCACTTATAGAAGATGGTTCAGCTCTAGCTGCATCTGGTACTCCTAGTGCATTATCTATTCCAGCGACAATAGATGAGTACTTAAAAATACTTAACGAGGCAGCAGATAAGGTACAATAATGAGACTTTCAAAAACAATACTAATATACATAGCTAGTTTTATTTGTCTAGGTATATGTATAATAGCATCATTAGCATTTGGTTCAAAAAATATTGAATTTAATCAAGTAATAAATGCTTTATTAAATAGTGATAATATGTCTTTTGCTGCAGTTGTAGTTCGTGAGCGCATTCCAAGAACTATTTTTAGTATTATGGCAGGGGCTTCTCTTGGAATATCAGGAGCCCTTATGCAATCTATTACTAGAAATCCAATAGCAGACCCTAGTATTTTAGGAGTAAATACTGGAGCATCTTTATTTGTTGTAAGTGGGATTGCATTTTTTAACATAAGTACAGCTAATGAATATATTTGGTTTGCACTTATTGGAGCAGGTATAACAGCAATATTTGTTTATGGTATAGCATCTATTGGAGCGGGAGGTATGACACCTATAAAACTTGCCTTAGCAGGAGCAGCCACTAGTGCAGCTTTATCATCTTTGGTAAGTGCGGTTATTTTACCACGTGCAGATGTTATGGATGCATATAGATTTTGGCAAGTTGGAAGTGTAAGTGGTGCAACCTGGGAAGGTATTAATTCAATATTACCATTTTTAATAATTGGCTTAGTTATAAGCATAATAGCAACACCAGCACTAAATGCCCTAGCATTAGGAGATGAGGTTGCAACTGGACTAGGAGTAAATACAGGGATTATTAGATTTATATGTGCATTAGCAGGGGTTATACTATGTGGTGCAACTACTGCAATAGCAGGACCTATTGGATTTGTAGGGTTAATGATACCTCATAGTATACGTCTTATTTTTGGGTCAAATATGAGAAGTTTAGTTCCTATGTCTGCTATTGGAGGAGCAATGCTTTTAACAATTTCAGATGTTATAGGAAGAGTAATTGGAAGCCCAAGTGAACTTGAGGTAGGAATTATAACTGCATTTTTAGGAGCACCAATTCTTATTATTATTGCTAGGAAAGCGAAGGTGAGAGCAATATGATAAAACAAGGATATGCTAAAAGAAAAATGCGTATGATTAGTGTAACTTTTATACTTCTTGCTTTAACAGTAGGTCTTTGCACTATTATGCTTTTATATGGCAAGACTAATTATCCATTAAGTGTAGTTTTAAAAGTTTTAGGTGGAGAACAAATTCAAGGTGCTTCATTTACAATAGGAACTCTACGTCTACCAAGAATGATTTGTGGACTTTTAGTAGGTTTAGCTTTTGGAATAGCAGGAAATACATTTCAAACTATGCTTAGAAATCCATTAGCTAGTCCTGATATTATAGGTATAACTTCAGGTTGTAGTATTGCAGCAGTATTTTGTATATTAGTTCTTCGTATGAGCGGAAGTAGTGTTTCTATAGCTGCAGTAATTTCTGGGATTATAGTATCAACACTTATATATCTATTATCTAAAGGCTCAGGATTTTCAGGTGGTAGATTAATACTTATAGGAATTGGGATACAGGCAATGATAAATGCACTTATATCATTTTTATTACTTAAATCATCGCAATATGATGTACCAGGTGCACTTAGATGGTTAAGTGGTAGTTTAAATGGAATGAGTATGAAAGATGTACCAGGATTATTTATTGTTGTTGTATCATTTGGAGGAATTATTTTACTTTTAACAAAGCATCTTCAAATATTAGAACTAGGAGATGAGTTTGCTACTACACTTGGTGTTAAAATAAATTTAGTTAGAATTATATTAATTTTAAGTTCGGTATTTTTAATTGCCTTTGCAACTGCTGTTACAGGACCAATAGCATTTGTTGCATTTTTAGCAGGACCAATAGCATCAAAACTTGTTGGGCCAGGAGCACCAAATGTTTTAGCATCAGGGCTAGTTGGAGCATTATTGGTACTTGGAGCAGATATGATTGGTCAGTTTGTATTTAGTACAAGATTTCCAGTAGGTGTAATTACGGGAATTTTAGGAGCTCCATATATGCTATTTTTACTAATATGCATAAATAGGAGGGGACAAGCATAATGAATAAAAAACAACATATATTTGAAGCAAAAAATATAGTAACAGGCTATGATAAAAAAATTATAATTGATGGAATTGATATAACTATTCCAAGCAATAAAATAAGTGTTATTATCGGAGCAAATGCATGTGGTAAATCAACTTTATTAAAAACACTTGCTAGACTTATTAAACCTAAATCAGGAGACGTTATAATTGATGGCAAAAAAATTACTTCAATGCCTTCTAAAGAACTAGCTAAAGTTTTAGGCCTACTACCTCAATCACCAGTAGTTCCAGAGGGAATAACTGTTAGTGACTTAGTTTCAAGAGGTAGATTCCCATATCAAACACTTTTAAAAGGTATGGATCAAACTGACTTTGATGCTGTAGAAGAAGCACTTGAAATAATGGGTATAACAGAGCTTGCTAATCGTAGTGTAGATGAACTATCAGGAGGACAACGTCAGAGAGTTTGGATTGCTATGGCACTTGCACAACAAACAGATATACTTCTTTTAGATGAACCAACTACTTATCTTGATATTACTTATCAAGTTGAGATTCTTGATTTATTAACAGATTTAAATCGTAAAAGAGGAACTACTATTGTAATGGTACTTCATGATATAAATTTATCTGCTAGATATGCAGATTATATATTTGCTCTTCGTAAGGGGAAGTTAATTGATCAAGGAACACCATCTGAAGTTATAACATCAGAATTAATTGATAAAGTATTTGGACTAGATTGTACGGTTATAAAAGATCCGGTATCTTCTTCACCTTTTATAGTACCAAGGGGAAGGCATCATGTTAATAATTAAAAGTTATTAATTAAATAAAAAATACCCTACCTCGTGTTTTACGAGGTAGGGGTTATATAAATAAGCCATGAATATTTTAAAATCTTCATGGTTTTTATTGATTTTATTTTAATTTTTTCTAGTAAATCCTTCTCCAAGTACCTCATAAGCATTGTTTATTATAACAAAGGCTAGAGGGTCTATTTCGTTTACAAGTTTTCTTAAAAGAACTTCCTCACGTCTAGAAACTACTACTAATAAAACATCTTTTCTTTGTTTTGAATATCCTCCACGACCTTCCAAGAAAGTAACTCCTCTTTCTAAGTTTTTCATAATTGAATCAGAAATTTCATCAGGATTATTAGTTACAATTATAAAAGATTTAGAGAAATCAAAACCTTCAACAATAGTATCACAAATTTTTACTGAAACGTATAAAGAAATTATAGCATATAAAGCTATTTGAATATTTTTAGAAACAACACCTGCTAAAGTAATTACTGCGCCATCTATTATAAACATAAATACAGAAATAGATATAAAAGGGAATATCCTATTTAAGATAAGACAAGCAAGTTCTGTTCCACCAGTAGAGGCATCCACCCTAAATAACATTCCAAGACTTATACCGACAACTATACCACCTGCAATTGAAGATAGTAGTATATCGGTAGTTTGAAAAGCTGAAGTTAGTGGCTCTGTAACTTTTAAGAAAAATGTAAGTAATAAAATCCCTATTAAAGTTTTTATAGCATCTTTTTTACCAAGTATTTTAATACCAAATATAAATAAAGGTATATTAAAAACTAAGTTTATAAACCATAAAGGAGTGTTAAAAAGATTTTTAAGGACTATTGCAAGACCAGTAAGTCCACCTGATGCTATCATATATGGTTCTAAGAACATGTTAAGCCCAACAGACATTATAAAGCATCCTAGTGCTAAAATGATAAGTTCGAAAAAGTATTTGTATTTCTTGTTTTTTAAACTCAATTCCCATCACCATCCTTTTTACCCTTAAAACTCTTACACTAAATATTGTATCACTCTTGTAACATTTTAGTCAAAATTAATAGAATATCTACAAAAGATATACAAATTGAGTAAAATTAGTTATTTAATATAATGAAAATTAAAAAAATATTAAAAGCGTATCCTATGATACGAAATATTTAATTAAATTGTAGTATAGTATATGAGAAATTATGCCGTTATGAAAAAGATATGGCTATTTTTCTAATGAACTAGATAAAAGATTTGAGATTTATTTACAGGAGGAAGTTAATGAAAAATATTGCAATATACGTATGTGGGGAAATTTCTAGAAAGTGTACTGCTAATGGATGCTTAAGAACTTTTAATGGAATGGAAGATTCTTTTGAAAGATATAAGGAAGATGGATGCAAGTTGGTTGCTTTTAATACTTGTAATGGATGTGATAAAGATCCAGTAGGAAGCTTAGATGTAAAGATTGAAAAGCTTAAAAAAGCAGATGTTGAAGTGATGCATATATCAACTTGTATAAGAGGTAGATGTAGTCATTATGAAGAGTTTGCTAAAGAATTTTCTAAGCACTTTGAAGTTATTGGATATACTCATGGATCAAAAGAAGGAAAGAAAAATAATAATATAAATTACATAAAAAATATAGAGAAATAGTTACTAAGAGGGTATAGTGTTTTACTATACCCTCTTATATATTTTAATATTTACCATATCTAAAATTTTTAAGATTGATAATTTGAAAAATGTGGTAAACATATAAGTAGGTTAAAATTTAAGAAAAGTAAAATTAGGGGTGAAATTAAATGAAGAAAATAGGAATAATTTTAACTTTAATATTATTAGTGATAAGCTTAGTAGGTTGTGAAAATAGTCAATCTAAAAAGGCAATAGAACAAGGTAAAATGGAAATGGCTAATAAAGAATATGATAAAGCCTTAGCTTCATTTAAAATTGCATTAGACAAAGAAAGCAGTAATGAAGAAGCAAAAAGATTAACAACTTTAATAGACAATTATAAAAAAGCAAATGATGAATTTGAAAAAGGCAATATAGATGAGGCTAATAAAATTATGAATCAAATAGATGAGGAAACTATAGAAGATTCTATAAAAAATGATATAGATAATTTAAAAGCTAAAATAAATCAACATGATAAAATAGATAAAGAAATAGTACATATAAAAGAGTTAATAAAAGAGAAAAAATATGATGAAGCAAAAAAATCAATAAAAGAGATTGATATAGATAAATTAAATAAAAAAGATAAAAATGAAATAAATGAGTTAAATGATACTATTGAGTTAGGATAGGTATAAAAATGCTAAGGTTATTTTGATTGATGACTTGTTTAAGGTAAGTGTTAGTAAAAGTGATGTTAATATTGTCTTTGAGATAGTGAATTTTAGGTAGTTTAATAATTTACTTATTATTGTAAGTTATGAAAATTACAATAATATTTATAAATAAATCCGTTAGATTTTCAGACTTCTGAATATAAAAAATTATTAAGTTCTAATAGATAGTAATCCTACTAGATTTTGTTGTATTAATTATTAGGGGGCTATATTTGTTGGAGTTTATATAGAAAATATTACAATAATAACTGAATTAGGTGTATATAACACATTAAATAAAAAGTAAAGCATAATAACTAAGAGGTGAGATAAAAAATGAAAAAGGTAATTATATCAATGGGTTTAATAATGGCACTAGTTCTAACTGGATGTGCTAAAGATGAAAAAAAACAGAGTAAAAAAGTTGCAACTGCCGCATATTGTAACAATTGTGGTAAAGAGTCAAAAGAAGAAACAAAGCTTTGCTCAAACTGTGGAAAAGAAGCAACGTGGTTAGCTGAAAAACCTGAAATATCAAAGGATAAGAAGAAAGATATAGAGAAAAAAGATGCAACCAAGGATGTAGTTAAAAAAGATGAAAAAAAAGATGCAACCAAGGATGTAGTTAAAAAAGATGAAAATAAAGATACAATAAAGGATATAGCTAAAAAAGATGAAAATAAAGATACAACAAAGGATATAGCTAAAAAAGATGAAAATAAAGATACAACAAAGGATATAGCTAAAAAAGATAAAAATAAAGATACAACAAAGAATGTAGAAACAGTAAAACATAGCTATAAGGATGAATATATAAATAAGCTTAACTCAACAGAAAAAGGAATGAGCGACTTAGATTATCTATATAAAAGTGGTACAAATGGAGAGTTGGTAGAAGCAGAATATACAAGATTAAAGAGATGGGATAATATGTTAAATGAGATTTATAGTTTATTGAAGACTCAACTTCCAGAAAGTGAAATGAATGAGCTAAAAAGTAAACAACGTAGTTGGATAGAATATAGAGATAAAACAGCAGAAAATGAAGCAAGTGAAAATAGAGGAGGTTCATTGTATTATGTAGTTTATAATGGTTCATTAGCCAGACTTACGAAAGAAAGATGTTATGAATTGGTTAATACATATATGAAGTAAAAATAACGCTTCGTAAAGTTAGATATAGCTTTTAATTAAAAAAATACCCCCTTAAAATTGACAAATATATCAATTCTAAGGGGTTTACTTATTTAAAGTGATTTAATTAAATCTTCTAACTTTGTAGATAAAGTTTTTGCACGTTCAAAATCAGTATCCTTTAAAGCAGAAGCTATTTCCATTTCAACTGATTTTTTATTTTCTTCAATCTGTAAATAATCTTTGTCAAAATGATTAGCATAAATCATCTTTCTAAACTTACGCATACTCATTTTTCTAACTGTCTTATCTTCAATAAGTAAAACATAATCCGCACAGTTAACTATAAAATGATAATCATGAGAAATCATTAAAATAGCACCTTTGTAATCTGCTATGGCTTTTTCTAGAGCCATTTGAGAATAAATATCTAAGTGGCTTGTAGGCTCATCCATTAGTAACATATTTGCTTTACTAGCAGAAACCTTCGCCAATTGAAGTATATTTTTTTCTCCACCAGATAAAGATTCAATCTTTTGTGTAAGTATATCTGAATCAAAACCATATCTTGAAACATATTTTCTAATTTCACCATAAGTTTCAAATCCAACATCATAAAACTCTTGAAGTATTGTATTAGACTCATTTACTACCTCACTTTGCATTTGAGATAAGTAAGCTAGCTTAATGTTTTCATTTATTTTAATAGATTCATTATTATTTTTAAATATTTCTTTTAATAAAGTAGTTTTTCCTACACCGTTTGTACCAACAATAGCTACTTTATCAGTAGATTTTATTTCGAAGTTAACATTTTCTAAAAGAACTTCATCAAATGATATACCAAAGTCACAAGCCTTTAGAGCAATAGTTTCTTCAATTTCATTATTTGTCTCTAAATTGATATATGGTTGTTTAATATCTACAAATGGTGCTTTAATTCTTCTGGCTTCCAATCTTTCTTGGATTTTAACTCTAGCTTTTAGAGCTCTACCTCTAGAAGCTTCAGCATTATAAGTTGCTTTTTCTCTTAATATTTCGATTAAAGCTTCATTTCTTGCAATTTCTTCTTCATCAGCAATAGCCATTTCTTGTAGTTCGATTTTAGTTTGAAGAAGAGAGAAGTTGTAATCAATATATCTGCCATCAAATTCTTGTAGTTCTGTATTTTCAAGATGGATAATTTTATTAAAACAATGATTTAATAAATATCTGTTGTGTGTAATAACTAAAATTGTTTTTTTATGAGAATTAATTAAATCTTTAAGAGCGTTAAGGTTCTCAAAATCTAAGAACACATCTGGCTCATCCATAATCATTAAATCTGGGTTATTAAGCATTTCTTTAATAACTTGAATAAGTTTAAATTCTCCACCACTAAGTTCAGATATCATTTTATCTTTATGCTTAGTTAAATTTGCAAGATTTAGTTTTTTATTAATATTGCTTTCATAATCATCACCATCAATTGCATCAAATGCATCTAAAGCTTCTTGGTACTTTTCTAGTAAAGTATCAATATCACAAGAGTTTTCCATTTGACTACAAATAGATGCTATTTCATCTTGTAGCTTGATAAACTCCTCTGCTACATATTCAAAAACTGTAGTTTCTTTTAGTTTGTCTAGTTGTGAGAACTGACTTACATACCCAATTTTTAAATTTGGATTCATTTCTAACTTACCATCAAATACATATTTTTCTGGATCCATTATTATATCTATAAGTGTGCTTTTTCCGCTACCACTTGCTCCTATAAAAGCACAATGTTGACCTTCTTCTAATGTAAATGAAACCTTATTATATAGGTCTTTTTGTGGAAGCGAGTAGGACAAGTTGTCAATTTTTATCATATAATTACCTCTCTTTATCATTTAAAAAAATTCGTTTTGCTTAAGCTACGTGTTGGTAAATTACTTTACGTTTCCAAAGGCTTAAAAGTCTGCTTTTTAATAAGATATAAAAAGAGCCTATAAAAATAAGCTCTTTAATATACAATCTATAGTAACATTTATATATTGAAGTTATTTATATTTTTATTTATTTTTCAACATGCTCATGAGATAGAATTGCTTTAATTATATCATTATATGCCCAGTTATTTTTATCTAAATCTGCAAATAGTATTTTAGAATTATTTGTTTCTTTAAAATCACAAGGCTTTCTATATATACGGTTAAGTGTAACTACTGTTTCACCTCTTGTTATTACTTTATCTGGTTTGAAACTGCCATCTTCGTATCCTACCATATATCCAAGTTCTGCAGCCTTTTCTATATATTTACTTGCCCAGTGATTATCACTTATATCTGGGAATACTTTTTTTAAGTTTTGTTTAATATTACTATTTGATCTTACAAGAATTGTTGCTACTTCAGCCCTTGTTATAGGATTTTCTGGTCTAAAAGTCCCATCTTCATATCCATTTAATAAGCCTTTAGATGCTAAATAGTTAACTTCATTTTTTGCCCAATAATCATTACTTATATCATTAAATTTATTTTCTGTAATTGGTATCTGTTTTCCATCTAATATGATACGAGTAAGCATTGTAGCCATCTCTCCACGAGTTATTTTATTTTCCTGCCTGAATGTATTATCTGGATATCCATTTATATATTTATTATGCTTTATAATTTTTAACTTTTTTACTACTACATTTATAGTTTTAGTAACTTTGGCTCCTTGCTTATCAGTTACTTCATACTTAACTATGTAAGTTCCTGGCTCACTTGCATTTACTGTGTTTTCTACAACTTTAACATCTTTAGAAATATTTCCATCTTCTTTGTCTGTTGCAGTTACATCGTCTAATGGATTGAACTTGTCACCAACAGTTAGTATTTTATCCGTTACATTTATTTTTGGTACGAAGTTCAACGATTCTAAATTTTTTGACCATACTGCATACAATTGAACTGGTTTACTAGAATCAGCTGTTAGTTTAGATACATTTTCTTGGTCTTTGTATTTGACTTCTCCATCTGGTGTTATAGCCCAACCTACAAAACAATATCCTGGTCTTTTAAACAGGTTTTTATCTAATTTTTCTGGTTTGTTAAATTCGAATTGTTGAGGTTTCATTTCACCCTCTGAATATGCCGAATTTTTATCAAAAATTACTGTATATGTTTTAATTGAAGGAACATCACTATAAATTGATTTATTAAAATCATCCGTTTCTTTCAAATAAGCTTTAAATATTTCTTTCTTCAATAACTCAACTTGCATATTTTGAGCACGAATATTATTCCACCCAGTTGGTAATTCATGGACATTCTTCAAGTCACTTTCTACAGCATCTGTCATAAGTTCATTAAGTTTATCAAAATCACTAATTGTAACTTTTTTATTTTTCCAAACAATTGAAATAGGCTTTAACTGTTCTTTTTTATCAATACGCTTTTTAAACATGGCTTTTTTAAAGTCAGTCATTGTAGCATATTTACCTTCAAATATTTTCCCTAAAATATATTCATCTGACAACACTTTACCATCTTTATCTGCTTGGGCTTTATATTGATTAGATAAATAAGGTACCAAACCATCATAGTATCCATATTCGGCAATTAGCTCGTATGCTTGCCTTCTCATCATAACATCGCCTGAAACACCATTGTTATTTTGTACACCAGCATAGTTAGAACTAAAAAGTGGTATAACATAATATCCATTGCTTGGGACATTTCCAGTAGTTTTAAGACCCTCAACCTCATATCGAGAAGTAATAATGTTTTTATCAACAAGATCATAAATGGTATTTAACTCATTTGCTTCATCAATTGATATTTTTCTTATACTATCTATTTTGTGAGTTGCTTTTGGGTTTCCTTGATTAAATCTTTTTCTTGGATCGTTAACCTGTTCTAATTTATGAAACCACTTTTGTTTATCGCTTTTGTCCTTTTTTAATATTACATTAGCTTCCGCGTAATCTAATGTATATAAAACATCAAAAAGTCCCCTCGTATATTCTTGAAGGTCTTTATCTGTTTTAAAACGTTCCGGGGAGCTATTATGAAACCTTTCTTTTCCATTATGGTCATATATTAAATTTAGATTTAAAACAGGTTCATTTAACTCATATGTTTCAAATAAACCTCTAGGATAAAATTCTGCTTCTAATCCATCTCTTTGTTTATTATTGTTTAGCCAGACCGTTCCAACTAATAGATGAGTTAACTCATGTGTATAAGTACAAAGACCTCTTTCATCTAATGCCTTTGCCAAGAAAAGACGAATTTGAGATCCTTCCGCCTGACCATCTGCCATAAAATAATTTGCATACAAATTTAGTGGTGTAATAAATTCTTTTACACCCAGAGCAGCCTCATCTCCAAACTTTGGTGACCATTCTTTAGAAGGGTTTGTTGTTTGGCTATTATAAAGACGCAGACTGTCAATAACTAAACGATTGGTTGATAATAAAGAATGGACTTTTGGTTTCCCTAATCGATACCAAAATTCAATAAAATCATGTTGCTGTTTCGCAGCTTTTTCCAATTGTTGTTTGAATTGATTAATTTTTTCTTGATATAGAGTATTATTGCTCTCTTTTAAACTTCTATCAACATAACTATCTACAAGACCATATGTAATTGTTGCAGAATTTGTAATAACATAAATACTATTTTCGGACACTGTAAGTAATGGTAAAATATGTGCCTGTAAACTAATTTCGGAACTCAACTTATAGTATAAATTAGTTGTAGCATTGGGATTTGACTGTGAAGGTTGTTCCACAATAATTGCTTTACTTGCTTTTTTAAACCATTCTTCCATTTTAATATTTGGTGCAAATCTATTTTTATTATCTTCCAGAAAAGATAATAATGAATCTTTATCTGTAACTACACCTTTAAATAAATTTGCAAAAGCTTTTAAGTTATTAGAAATCTTAAGCATCTCTCCGCCAGATCCACCAATCCTAATAAGCCAATCTAAAGGATCAATCTGTTTTCCATAATAATTAGGAGTATAAGTCAAAATTTCTTTTATGTTTTTGTTTCCAATATTAAAGTCATACAATCGATCAATATAGGCAATTCCTAAAAGTAATTTTTCCTTATTTTTAGTTATTTTACTTATAAAATACTGATTAGGATCACCTGTATACCCTTGTTCAATCGTAGAGTTTTCAATAAGTTTTTGGATAATATATTCAATATCCTTTTGTGTATCAAAAAAAGATTGACCATAAGACATAACATGTACATTGTCTTCTTTGAGTTCTTTCTCTACTTGTGTATCTGTCACATTAGTTATCGAAATATTATCTCTCTTTGATATTTCCTGTTTTTTATTAAGTTTATCCACACCAGAAAATCTATTTGGTGCTAATAAATTAGCAATTACATCATTTTTTTCATATTTAACTGATTGTAAAGCTTCTTTAACCTGTTTACTTACTTCTTTCCCATTGGCATTATTATTTCTGTAAATATGATCCAATGTATTCTTGTTCTTAATTTCTTGGTGTGAATTTTCTTCGATTACTGTGTCTTGGGTTTCTTCTGCATATACGGTATCAGGCAAAGATGATATTGTACCAGTCATTCCAATAATCATTGATGAAACAATCACACTTAATTTTTTACTTTTCATCATTAATACTCTCCTTTTAAATTAAAATATATCATTTTTTTAAGAAAATTGCATGATTTTTTTATTTTTATAACTGTTTTTGACATTTAATGTTTTTATATACTTCATAAATGTATTATAGTTTGTACTAAGTTGTAGTTAGTATTTGATTTACTTAATGTAAACTTTACATAAATATTATCGGTATTATTTTTCTATTTTTTATCATAATTAGAACTCATATTAATAGAAGGATCATTATTAAAATAATCCTAAATTATTTTTAGGATTACTAGTATTAAGAGAGAAGTAAGCTTTTGGAGTATTAGATCAAAATAACAAGACAATTGAAACTTTAGGATTTAATATAAATTGAAAGTTAACTAAACATGTTAAAGCAATTAATACTCATTTATACATTTTAAAATTTGATACAGGAAATAATATTTTTTATAGTGGAGATAATTTAAAAATCAAATTTAGATATAAAATCTCAATAATAAAAACATTATAAATTGTATCAATTTAAAATTTATAATATAATTTAGAAGACAGTTATTTTTAAATCAAGAAAGAGGGAATGGGGTTTATGGCTATTTGTTGCAGAGATTTATTTCAACTTGAAAATTTTTCAAAAGCAAAACTACTGGCGGGGAAAAAGGGATTAAATCGTGAAATTTCTTGGCCTTATGTAAGAACGACAGAATCTATTTCACAGTGGCTTTATGGTGAAGAACTGATATTTGTTATTTACACAGATATAAGACAAGATGATGATAGTTTTTTATCATTAATAGAAGAATGTATTCATAAAAAGCTTTCTGGAATTGTAATTTTAATTGATGACAAAGATATAGACAGTATACCTAAGAATGTAATAGACAAGGCAAATGAAGAGGATTTTCCTGTAATTGTAATGCCTTGGAATATTAAATTAATAGATATTACACAAGAAATATTATTTAAATTAGAACAAAAGCAAGAAGAAAAAAAGAATGCAAAGCGTTTTTTAGAATCAATTATTTTTTCTCAAGATTATCTACAAGAAGATATACATGCTCTATCAGAATTTTATAATATAAAATTAAGGCCTTTTCACTATGTATGTATATTTAAAATGCAAAAGCCATCCAATGTTTCCTACGATTTAGAACAAATTAACAAACATATAATTCATTCATTAGAAGAAGCAATAAATACAGAAAATCAAACTTTAATTCCTATGGAATATGCAAACAACTTAATGTTTTTAATATTTACCAATGATTATAATGAAGGGGAAAAATCAATAGAAGCAGTAGAAGCTGTTTTTAACCTTGTAAGTTCTAAATATCCAGAAGTTGAAAATAGCTTAAGTTTTAGTCGTATAAGACAGTCGAATTCTGATATAAAAATAAGTTATAAAGAAGCTTTTAAAGCTTTATCTATGATTGATATATACCATAAGGACTTAAAAATTATTAAGTATAAAGAATTAGGGATTATTAGGTGGTTAGTAGAACTTTCTGATATTAAAGAAATTCAAAGGTATTGTTATGAAAACTTGGGTCCTATTTTAGAATATGATAAAAATCATGGAATGGATTTAATGGGAACTTTAAAATGTTATTTCCAAAATAATAGACATTTAGTAAAGACTTCTCAAGAGCTTTTTATACATAGAAATACATTGATTTATAGATTATCAACAATCAAGGAACTTTTAAACATAGATTTAGATGATGCAATGATAGATTTAGAACTTTTTAATAGTATATTAATTTATGAATTTATTAATCTTAAAAATAAAAAACCCCTATGATAATACATAGGGGTTTTTTATTTTTAAACTTCTAATTCTATATTAGGTTCTGGTGGTTCATCTTTTGTATTTTCTTTTGCAAAAGATAATATTAAGACTCCTGCAAAAATTAATATACAGGCAATAATTTTTAGAGGTGTTACTTTTTCACCTAATAATAACACTCCAAATATTACACTTGTTATAGGTTCAAAAGTACTTATAACAGCTGCCTCACTTGCTCCGATATATTTTATACCAACTTGTAAAAGTGATAGAGCAACAACTGTACATAAAAATGCAAATACTGAAGATATAATCCATGATTTAGTTGTAAGAGAAGATAAAACAAGTTCATTAGTAGAAATTCCATAGAAAAACATACCTATACTTGAAGCAATTGCTACATAGAATGTTATTTTAAATGGAGATTCACCTTTTAGACCACTTTTATCCATAAATATGATATAGAATGCATAAAATGCTCCTGAAGCTACTGCTAAAATTAATCCAAGTAATGTAGATGAACTAAAAGAAGCAGAATTTAATGATTGAATAAAGAAGCATCCTATACCACACATAGCTATAACTAATGCTATAATCTTTTGTTTACTTAGCTTTTCATTAAAGAATAGTACACATCCAAGTGTTACAAATACAGGGTAAGTAAAGTGAATTGGAGTTACTATCCCTACATCTACATGAGCAAAAGCTATATTTAGCATTAATGTTGTTATTGCATTTCCTACAAATCCTAATATGATTAAGTTTTTAAGTTGACTTTTTGTTACTTTTAAATCAATTTTTAAAAATAAAACTATTAGTAATAAAAATGGTAAACTTAAAAAGTTTCTTAAAAAAGTTAATGTTACAGGATTACTTCCTCCAGCACCATAGGTCATAGGGCCTAATGTAAAGGCAAAACCAAAGGTAATAGAGGATAGCATTGTTAGTACTATTCCTTTTAATTTCATAAATGTACCTATCTCTTTCTAAATGATTTACTTAAATGCCTCTTCAACTATTTTTACGATATTTGGAACAACGTCATCTACAATTATTTTACCTCTTTGAGCTGAAGATGATTTAGCTGATGCAAGTATTCCAGTTTCAGGAACGATATCTTTTTCTATAGGATATCTAAAGTAAGTTGCTGGAGTAGCATTTTCTGTATCTAATATTTTGTCCTCTCTAACAAGTTCTGGTGCAAAATACATCATTAATGATGTTTCTGTAACAGCAGCATGTTCTAGAGCCCATCCTGGGAATGGTACTTCATCAAATACTTTATCTATTATATCAGGTGACATTGGATCCCACCAGTTAGTAAGAAGAAGTTTTACTTTATCTCCATATTTTGCAGAACATAAGTCCATTGCTTCTACAATAAATGCTTCATTTTCAAAGTGAGCACTTAATATAAATATTTTTGTAAATCCATCACGAACAAATTCATCAATTATATCCATTACTAAAGCTTGTAATGTAGCTCCATTTAAATCAATAGTTCCTGGGAATAATGGACCTCCACCACTTAATGGTTTTGATTTATATCCATATGAAAGAGTTGGAGCAACTACACCATTAATTTTTTCAGCTATACGATAAGCAAATTCCTCTGCTAATACAGCATCTACACAAGTAGGTAGATGAGGACCATGTTGCTCTGTAGCACCTATTGGTAATATAATTACATCATCTTTTTTCTTAGCAAATTCTTGCCATGTCATGTTTCTCATTTTAAATTTTTCGTACATAATAACGTCCCCCTTTTTAGTTGAAAAGTTTTTATTAAGGCTTTTATACAATGAACTTTTTTATTTTCAAGAAGCTTCATTGCACTATTAGTATATACTCAGGAAATATTATAATACAATGTGCAAAAAATACAAATAAATATATAAAAATATGGTCTTTATGTGCACAGTCATATTAAAAGATTATTGGATGATTAGTACAATGACTAGTGTATATTTTCATGTTAGACTTTGGATGTAACTAAGAAAATATTAAAAATAATAGAAGGGAGATTATTAAAATGAAAGCAAAATTATTTAAAAATGCTAGATTAAAGGGGAATGAAACATTAGTTGATTTACTTGTTGAAAATGGAAAATACAAAGAAATAGGTCCAAATCTTTCACAAAAATATAAAGATGTAGAGACTTATGATTTAGAAGGAAATCTAGTTGTTCCACCTTATGTAGACCCACATATTCACCTAGATTATGTATATACAGCTCGTATGGATGGTGCAACTAATGGAACAGGAACTTTATTTGAAGGAATTCAAAGATGGTCTGAGACAAAATCAAAGATGACAAAAGATGAAATAAAAGACAGAGCAAAAATTGCACTTAAAAAAGAAATCTTATATGGAACTCAATATCTTAGAACACATGTAGATGTAACAGATCCAAAGCTTACTTGTTTAAAAGCAATTATGGAATTAAAAGAAGAAGTAAAAGATTTAGTTGATATACAAATTATAGCATTTCCTCAAGAAGGAATGTATTCATATAAAGATGGGGATAAATTAGTAGAAGAAGCATTGAAAATGGGTGCTGATGTAGTAGGAGCTATACCTCACTTTGAATTTACAAGAGAAATGGGAGAAAAATCTGTCAAAAAAACTGTAGAACTTGCTATGAAATATAACAAGTTAATTGATATTCACTGTGACGAAACAGATGATGAACAATCAAGATTTCTTGAATTATTAGCTGCTGAGGCCTATATGAATGGAATAGGAGAGCTTACAACAGCAAGTCATGCTTGTGCTATGGGTTCATATAACAATGCATATACTTTTAAACTATTTAAACTTCTAGCATTATCAAAACTTAACTTTATATCATGCCCAACTGAAAATATTCATTTACAAGGAAGATATGACACATATCCAAAGAGAAGAGGACTTACAAGAGTTAAAGAATTAAATGATGCTGGTATTAATGTTTGTTTTGCACAAGATTCTATTTCAGATCCTTGGTATCCACTTGGAAATGGAAATTTAATGAACATTCTTGATGCAGGAATTCATATTTGCCAGATGATGTCATTTGAAGAAATTAAAAATGCCCTAGACTTAATTACAGTAAATGGAGCTAAAACTCTTCATATACAAGATAAATACGGCATAGCAGAAGGTAAGGATGCCAACTTTATAGTATTAAATGCAAAAGATGAATTTGATGCAATATTAGAAAGAGTTGGAGTTAATTGTTCTGTTAGAAAAGGTGAATTCTTATTTAAAAGAGAGCCAGAAGTAATTGATACAAAAATTTCACTATTAAAATAATTATCATATAAAAAAGGATTAAGTGGGTACCCACTTAATCCTTTTTTATATATTTTAAAGCATGTCTTTTATTAATACAGCTATTTTTTAGCTTTAGATAAGGCATCTTCCACAGCTTCTATAATTCCCTTTGAAGAATAAGTTGAACCACTTACTGCATCAATCTCATATGTTTGTTTATCTATTATCTTCTTAGGTATATAATCAAAAGCTGGTTTATAAAATTTTTCTCCTACTTCATTATGACTAACTATTGAGATCTCATCTATTACGCTACCCTTTATAGATACTAGAACTTTAAGATCTGGTCCATATCCATAGCCAGTACCTTCATATACTCCATCTTTATAATCACTGCTTATATTGCGATCATTTATGTTTATTTTAGACTTTAAGTCTGATTTAATACCATTAATAACTTTATCAAACCCAACAAACCCTCCAACTTCAAATATATGTAATACTGTAATAACAATAAGTAAGCCTGTTAACTCTCGATGTCTTTGTATCCATGTCTTTCCAATGTTTTTTTTATTAACAAATGTATGACATAAAAGTAGCCCTATTATAAGACTAATTGTTCCATAATTAAAGCTCATAATTGAATATGATGAAAGAATGCCATGAATAAATGATGATATTAAAAATAAATATCCTAAGTTAATGTGATTTTTTCTTAAAGACCTATTTATTTTTATTAATAACTCCTTATCACAACCTTTTTGTATTTTCTTTTGTAGAATTTTGATTAGCCATATGATGCTTAGAAGTATTCCTAATATTACCGCTAACCAGGCAAATAAAATATTAAAAAATAAAGTCATAATACCTCCTGATGTTTTTTAGTTAATATTATGTTAATAAAAAAGACGGCATATAAACCGTCTTTTTTGAATATTTTCATGAGCTTTTTAAAAATTAACCTAAAGACTACCAAATGATAATTTAGAGTACAACTATATTATCCCTTCATACCTATTATCATACCTAATATATAAGGAACTAACCATATAGCCCAAACAACTATACTAAATTTATGAAATATTTGCTTTGCTTTTTCATCATTTTTTCTTAAAATAATTGTTGCCCATATAGCATGGAATGCCATAAGCAATAAAGCTATTAAACCAGTTATTCCATGTAAATTAAAACTAAATCCGCCACCAGATATTTTACTCATTATAGTAGTACCTGTAGTATCACATATAAATCCTATCCAAAATATTATCGCATGCGATTTTAGTAGTGTTCCTTTTTTCTTTTCTCCAAATACACCTATTGTGTAGAATGTAAGTGCTAAAGTCATAAAGATTATTGCACTAATTAATAATGTAGACATATAAACCCTCCTAGTATATTATTTGAATATTTTAAATTATGATTTTTGTTTTACCTTTATATTTATGTAATTATTATTTAATAAACTTCTTAAACTCTTTATAACCAATTAGAATAACCCAAACATAAGCTAATGTCTTAGGTATCATAAGCATACCGACAAAGAAGTTTTCAGAAGCCCAAAGAACAACAGGCGTATAAAATAAAAATGATAACAGCACAGCTATACCAAGATTTTTATAATCCCTATCTTTATTTTTAACACCATAGCTATATAAAAGATAAATAATAATAATCCCCATAATTGTAAATGGAATATTTCTATATATTCCCCAGCTAACTGGTGGATTACTTACAAACCATTGATTTTGAGGGAATAGACAAAGAACAATTCTTAACCCTGCTAATACATACATAACTATATCTAATGTTTTTGAAACCTTTACATCAAATCTAATTTTCCAAATTTTATAAAGTATAAGATAGAATACTGTCATAGTTATTGATGTTATTAGTTTACCAAATCCTAAGCTAGCAGCATGATTTTCTAGACCAGTAGTTAATAAAGCATATATTCTTAGTAAAAGATGAAAAGAATCTCCAACTCCTAAAATTATTGACATCAAACCAAATAATTTAAAGTATTGATTTTCTTTTGATTTAATTAACATCTTTATACCTAATATAATAACTGTAGTTAAATAAACCACATGAAAAATAGGTTCCATAATTGCTTGCATAATATCTTCTCCTTAATTAGTATTTACAAATCAAAGTATCTTTGTATAAGTAGTTTATTATATATATATTTATTTAGTATGAATTTAATCTTAAATCCATCTTAAATAAATTTATATAATTATAAATTAAAAAAATATGAAGTGATTCTATGATATAATCTAAAAAATAAAAGGAGTGGAATATATGAATAATAAATTTTCTAAGTATAAAATTTTAATAATTGATGATGAACAAGATATTGTAGATATTTTAAAGACTGTACTAGAAAGAGATGGCTTTGATAATATTTTTATAGCTAATAATGGAGTGGATGGAATAGAACTATTTAAGAAAGTTAACCCAGATATTGTATTATTAGATATTATGTTACCTGATATAATTGGCTACGATGTATTTAATGAATTAAGAAAATATACTCAAATACCAATATTATTCATATCAGCAAAATCAGAAGAAGTAGACAGATTATTAGGTTTTGCAATAGGCGCTGACGATTATATTACAAAACCATTTAGTGCGAAAGAGGTATCTTTTAGATTGAAAGCTAGACTGAAAGCTTTTGATAACTCCACTGTTAACAATAATATAGAGGAAAATAAAATTATAAAATTTGGAGATATCGAAATAAATGAGAAAAAAGGTGAAGTACTTAAAGGTAAAAAAAATGTAGAATTTACTGCAAAAGAATTAAAATTACTAATGTATTTAATTAATAACTCAAATCGAATCATAAGTAAGGAAAGAATTTGTAATGAAGTATGGGGAGCAGATTTTTTTGGATATGATAATACTATTACAGTTCATATAAGAAAACTTAGAAAAAAAATTGAAGATGATCCATCAAATCCTAAATATATAAAAACGGTAATTGGCTTAGGGTACAAGTTTATAATGAAAGAGGAGTAAGGTATGAAACGTAAGCTTATGATTTATTACTCTATATCATTTATACTAGCATGTTTAGTTATTTTATCTATAAATATTGCTTTTATAAGAAGCAATATTTATAAAGAAGGAGCTTTGTACAACTATAATCCAGAGAAGATTACATCAGTATTTAATGATTATATATACTCATCAGAAGATAACAAAGTATTAGTCACTGATGATGGGATTAAATTTCTAAAATCAAATAATATAGGACTACAAATTTTAAATAAAGAGAATCAAGAAATTTTTCAGTATAATAAGCCTAATATGGCTCTATCTTATTATTCTAACTTATCATTAATTAATATGTACAAAAATAAAGAAAAAACTTTGTTTTTAGGAGAAAAAACCTTAAATGGTATTGATTATACATATTTATTATTTTTAGATTCTAGTAAAGTAAAGCGAGTAACATATGCATATGATGTTGAATTAGTTGAAAAAGCACATAAATTTCCAACTCTAATAATCATTAATATTGTTTTATTATTAATAATAAGTTCTTTATATACCTTAGTAATAACAAAGCCTATAAATAGAATTATTGATAGGATATTAGATTTATATAATCACAATTATTCAATTAAAAAGATAAATCAAGGAATTTATTATAAGGTAGAAAGTTGTTTAAACCAATTATCTGATAGATTAAGCAGTAGTGATAATGAAAGAGAGGAGCTAGAAAATATGAGAGAAGAATGGATTTCAAATATTTCTCATGATATTAAAACTCCACTTACTTCAATTATTGGAAACGCTGAAATATTAGGCGATACTGAATATGAAATAAATGATGAAATAAGGAAAAAATGTTGCAATACTATAATAAATAAGAGTGAGTACATAAAAAGTTTAGTAGAGGATTTGAATTTATCAACTAGATTAAAGTGCAATACTTTGGTTTTAAATAAAAAGAAAATTAACATAGTATCACTTATACGACATATATTAATCGATATTATAAATGATGAAAAGTATGATGATAGTAATATAAGTTTTAATTATTCAGATGAAGATATAGTACTAGAATTAGATGAACAGTTAATCAAGAGAGTGTTTATAAATCTTATTATAAATGCATTTGTTCATAATGATAGTGATGTAGCTATCAAGATAGATATACAAAAAGTTGATAATAACAATGTATATATTTCAATAGAGGATAATGGTAGAGGGATAGAAAAAGACGAATTAAATAATATTTTTAAAAGATATTACCGAGGTACAAATACAATTAAGAAAGTAGAAGGATCAGGACTGGGTATGGCTATTGCCCATGATATTATTAAAGCACATGGTGCAGATATTAAGGCTATAAGCAAGTTAGGAAATGGATTGAAAATTGATATAAGATTTGAAAATATTATAGATTAATACATTATATAGTTAAAAACACTGTAGTGTAAGTAATAGTATATTAAAAAATATTAATATAACTTATTCTAAGATAAGATGGGTTGTACATAAAGCAATATTATAAATAAATACCAATAAATTCAGATTCATTTATTTAAGATTTATACAATAAATACCTTGTATTAAACTTGTTCAAATATTGTTTAATTCCAATGTTTAATGTATATACTAAAATTATTAAAACAAAGCAAAAATAAGAAATTAGGTGATTTTAATGATATACATATATAATTGTTATGGAGGAACCCACTCATCTGTTTTAGCAAGTGCTTATCACTTAGAAATACTTGATGCAACTCGAGAACCGACTAAGGATGAAATATTGAATTTACCTAACTTTAATAAGTTAGTATATGGAAATCGTGGAGAACTTTTTTATCATGGAAAAGATAAAGATGGAAACGAAGTATATACTGTAGGAAGAGGACGTTCAAAGGTTTTAATTCCAGGGTTATATAATTTAGCATCTATGCTTCATAAACAAAATCTATTAAATGAAAAAATTATATTTTCCAATACATCACCAACGGTTCCATTACCAATGACCTTTGGTGGATTATTTTCTAGGTGGTTAAAAATTGATTTTATAGGAGTACCCTTGCTTGTAAAGGGAGCAAAACAATCATACAAGGACATTGTAGAACTTGTAAATAACACAAAAAAGGTAGCAAAGGAAGATAATCCAGGGGTTATTATTTTAGATAATAAGGAATTTAAGAAAAAATAGTTAATTAAATAATATATTGTTTAATTAATGAACATATAAAAAAGACAGGTTACGAAAGCCTGTCTTTTTTTATTTAACTCTCATTTTTACTAAGTTAATTAATACTACAAGATAAAGTCTGAAGCTTTCCTATTGATATTAGTATTTAGATTTCTGAATTCACAAAAAATGCCTCATCTCTTACAATCTCCAAAAAAGTAGCACAGAAGAAGGCGAAGGGGAAGTAGTTAGAGATTGTTGAAGAAACACTTAAAGGCCGCTCTTTGGCCTTTGTGTGAATGAAACAACTCTAACTACTTATCCCGAAGCTAACTCTTCCCAAAGTATCTTGCTTATTTATCTCAAGTTCATCGTGAATTTGCAAAGATAAAATAGCTCTTGCAATATCGAAGATATTTAAGCCTTTAAAGAAAGTATTTGAAAAAATATTTTAAATATGAACTGTTTCAAAGTGATTTATAGAGGGAATTAATTAAATTAGGGGCTGTGGAAAAATTTTACTTTATACTTTGAAAAATTATAAAGAATATTTAAATAAATATTAAAATACATCAATAACAAATTAGAGGGTGGTTAGTATGAATAGATATTTAGATAAGCTTGAAAATTTACACATAGGAATAAGTGGCACATGTTTGGCATTTATAACACTTAGCAATTGCTGGTTAATTAAAGATATCGGTTATCTAAAACCAATTGCAATAACTATAGCAATAATAATGCTTTCGTTAATGCTAATGAGAGTTATAAGATTTCCAAAAGTAATGTTAAAAGAATTAAGAGATCCGGTTACAGGAACATTTTATCCAACTATGGGTATGGTAACTTGGTTAGTTTCTGGATTTTTCTATCCACAATTTCCAACTGTATGTAGTGCTTTATGGTTAGGAGCAGTAGTATATCATTATGCTATTGTAGTATATTATACAATACTAAGAATTAAAGAAAAGAACTTTAATAATATAATGCCAACTTGTTTTATCATATATACAGGTATGATAACAGGAAGTGTGGCAAGTAAAGGAATGGGAGGAATAATTCCACCAATAGCAAACTTTATGCTTATGTTTGGATTTATATTTTACACATTACTATTACCAGTAGTTCTTTATATAGTATTTAAAAGTGAGATACTAGATGATAAAAAATTACCTACTGTTGGTATAATTTGCTCACCAGCTCCACTTGGAGTAGTTGGGATATTAACTATAGATCCAAATCCAAATATATATATGCTAACTTGGTTAATAATAACTGGATTAATACTTTTAGTAGTTGTATACGGATATATACTAAAACTTTTCAAAGAAGGATTTAAACCAACATATGCAGCATTTACATTCCCATTAGCAATTGCAACATTAGCAGCTTTTAAATTATCAACATATTTTGGAGCAATAGGTTATAAAATAATAGGAAATGTATTTGAATTATTAGGAAATATAGAAATATTTATAGCAACATATGTAGTATTCTTTGTATTATTAAATTTTATAAATCTATTCTTCAAAGCAATAAATCCAAGATTTGGAGCTTATTTAGAAAAAGAAGAAAAATTAATTGGTGGAACTATATATTCTAATGAAAAATAATAAAAGTGTAAGATTATTAGATAAAATTATATTAAATTTATAATAAAAATACTTTATTTTATATAAAAAAGTGACTATAGTAAGGGTTTTGGATTAACGAAAAATCATATGATTTTAAGCTAATCTAAAGCCCTTAACTAATTCACAACTATATTAGCTTCATTAGGAGAAAATATATTCTTTTCAACTATCATGTCCATAACTTTTTAATCTCAAGTTCATTTATAGGGTAGGTGTATTCAAGTCTTTAAAAGAAAGTATTTGAAAAATTCATTTGAAGTATTTTGACTTAATGATTATATTTTAAAAAATAGAATTTAAATTATAGACTATGTTTTAAATCAATATTGAAACTGCTACAATAAAAATATATACGCAATTGTTATAAATTGTAAAATGAAGTTGTGTTTTTGTTTTAATTAATAACATCAATATTACAAATTAAAAAAGGAGTATATTTAGGGTGAAAATAGTAAAAAGATTAGTAGTTTTATCAATTGTATTGATGGTATTTACCTCTATATCATATGCCAGACCTGGAGGGGGTTCGTCTGGAGGTGGAGGGTCATCAGGAGGTGGTTCAGGGGGACATTCTTCTGGAGGAAGAGGCGGAAGAACTCCTATGACTAAAGAAGATTATAAAGGACAGGCTGTTACATTTGGAGCATTTTCATTAATGATTGTTGCAATGCAAAAAACTAATAATATAATAATTGGAACTAAAGTAATTAAAAGAAAGCATCAGTATAAAAAAGTATTAAAAGAGTTAAGCAAATCTAACGTAGATTATAAATTAGAAAAAATAAAAAAAGATGTTAGTGATACTTTTTACATAATGGCAAAGGCTTGGACTGAAATGAATCAAGATATAGCGCTTGAGTATTCAACAGATAAACTATATAGAAATCATAGTACTAAACTTCAATGGATGGATGCTAGAAATGAAAGAAATATTTTGAAGAATGAAAAATTACTTTCCACTAAAGTTTTTGAAATTGATAATGAAGGTAATATATGGGTAGCAATAAGAGGTTTTATGATTGATTATATAGAAAAAGAAGGACAAATAATAGAGGGGAGCAAGTATATTCCAAGTATATACACTGAATATTGGAAGTTTAATAATGTAAATGGAAAATGGTTATTAGATGAAATTAAACAAGTAGATGAATTCTATGAAATAATTTAAATAATGAATTAAGATTAAATGTAATTTAGGTAGATAAAAATATATGGATATAAATGTTAAAATTAAGGGAGAGTAGATTTAAATTTAAAGTCTACTCTTTTTTATACCTTCACCTTTTTTATGATAGATGATTAAATAATAAAATAGTATAACCTTTTTCTTTTAAGATTTGAGGAGTATGGGAAGATTGTTTATTGTGAAGATACTGTTTGTGATATGTATGGATACAGTATAGATACTGTATCTATACCCATACCTGTAGTTGATTCTAATTTGAAGGACCACTATGGGGAAAAAGAAAAATAAAAAGAAAAATAAAAAGAAAAATAAAAAGAAAAATAAAAACAAAAAGAAAAAGAAGAAGATGAAAAAATACTGTAGGTATGTATGTAAAAAATAATATAGGTGATTATGCTAAAATTTTTGAAGAAAATATAGGTCTTATTAATGGTATTACGATAGATGTTAGATTGTTTAAAAGAGTTATAGAAATTGCTACAAACAATAGATCATATAATATGGGTTATGTTAATGGGATTTTAAAGCAATGGATACTATAAGAGAAGTGTTGATGAAGAGGAGCAAGGTTTGTATAGAAAGCCAACATTAGCAATTAGTGTTTGGATTTCTGAATTCATAAAAATACCTCCTTTCAAGATATGATAAAAGGAGGATGAATAAACACCCTCCTTTAAGATTAGACAACTAAGTCATATTCAGTAGTATCAGTAACAATTACTTTAGCTTCCACAGTTTCTACTATATCAGCTCCATTAGGAGCAAATATATTCTTTTCAACTATCATGTCCATAACTGTTTTTATCTCAGCTTCCGTTACATCTTCCCTAGGATCATCAACTGATATAGAAACAACTCTTCCTAAAGTACTTTTAAAAGACATTACTAATTTCTTTGTAGTTTCCATGAAAACACCTCCTTTCACATAAATTTATTAGATAACTAATTCAAGATAGTATTATCTTGCTTATTTATCTCAAGTTCATCATGAACTTGCAAAGATAAAATAGCTCTTGCAACATCTAATGTATCTTGAGCTGATGCATCTGGTTTTAAGTTAGAGTAAGTTTTAGATTTTACAATAGTTTTACCATCATCATTAAGCCCACAATCTAGCTTTATTCTTAAAGCAGATGGATTTTTAGTTTCACTAACAGCCATGTGTTTCACCTCCTTTTGTATTGTTAAGATAATTATAAGGTAGAGGTGTTTGAGCCTTCAAAGAAAGTATTTGAAAAAATATTTGAAGGAGTTATTTGACTAAATTATATAGGTATCTTTAAAGCCTTTTGAAATAGCTTCATTTTTAAGACGAGTGGCATTATTTTTATCCTTAAAGGCACCTATACACACTTTATAAAAATTCGAATCTTCTATATCGTCTGTTACTAAATAGTCATCTTTTTCTACAAATGAAAGTAGTGTAGAAGCTATTGTATCAGCTACATTTTTTATATAAGATTCATTAGCGCATAAGCTTTCTATTTCTGGGTTAGATATAAAGTCTATTTCTATAATTAGTGCTGGCATTTTACTATTTTTAAGTACGAAGAATTTTTTAGATTCTTTTACTTTGCGATTAGGTGTTTTTAGATTATTTGATAAATTTGATGATAGATTTTGAGCTAAATTATATATTTTACTATTTGAGTCATATACCCAAGTTTCTGTTCCTTTTGCAGTTTTATTTGTAGATGAGTTCATGTGGATGCTAATAAAGTAGTCACAAGAATTTTTGTTAGCTTTATTGGTTCTGTATTCTAAGGAATAGAAGGAGTTTGATTCGCGAGTTGTTATTACTTTTTCACAGTGTTTTTCAAGTTTAGATTTAACTAGCATACCTATTTTTAATACTGTGTCGCTTTCTTTTGTGTTTTTAGATCCTAAAGCACCAGGATCTTTGCCTCCATGACCGAAGTCTAAATACCATTTCATAAGGTTACCTCCTAGAATTTATTGTTTAGGAAATATTAGCACAGGAGGTGTGAAGTGTGACAATGTAGTATTTGAAAAATATATTATATCTATGAAAATATAAAGCTCACATGAGTAGTTTTTAATTAAAATTGATTATATGGGTTTAGATTTAATGATATGAGGGGATTTATGAAAAATTTAAAGGAGGAAATAAATGAAGAATATTACAATATACATATGCGGAGAGGTTTTTAAGAAATAGTTCATTTGTATACTTGTATAAGAGGTAGATGTGAGTATTATGAAGAGTTTGCTAAAAAATTTGCTAAATACTTTGATGGTATTGAATATACATATGACTCAGTAAAAGAATAATAATATAAGTTATATTGGAAGTGTTGAGCTATAGTATTATTTTTATGAGCTCATATGAATACTCACAAAGTAGCCGAAGAAATTTTTGTTGGGTTTAGTAGCTTTGTAATCTATGGAATAAAAAATATCTGCTTCGTAAGTTAATATTACTTTTTCTAGTGATTTTTCAAAATTTGATTTTATGATTAGTCATATTTTAATATTGTATTATTTTCTTTTATTTTATTGGGGAATAAAGCACTAGCATATTTTATACAATGACCAAAGTCTAGATACCATTTAATGTTGTTGGCTCATTTGATTTTGAGTTTAGGATAGCATCTTTTTGTAGTATTTGAAAGTTTTTTAGAAATGATTATAGTCTTTTGGATGGAGTTTAGGGTTGTTTCATCTATACAAAGATAAGAGTATTGTCTTTAAGTTATTCATTCAACAAACTCTAAATTTCAAATTTTCGCATTAAAAATACAGGATAAGGTAATATAAAAAAGTAAATAAGATATAAGCTATGGAATTAATGAGCAAACATTTGAAAAAATTAATAAATTAAGAGAATCAGGAGTAAGTTTTTATAAGATTAAATAAAATATAGATATAAAATAAACAAAATATGGAAAATAATTGCGAAATATATTAGAATAAGATATATGATTTTTTATTGACTTAGAAAAGCGAGTTTTATAATGTCAATTAGAGGGAAAAAAGCTAAAAAGGAAGTTTAGGCACATCATTTATAGTTGAAACTGTACCTGAATTAAAAAGAATAACATGCAGTAAATGTATATACTATAATTATGATAATTCTTATAGTGCAAAGCTTATATTTATGATAGAAATAGGATATGATTACTGGATACAATGTAATAGTTTTTCATTATTTCATGCTCAAGCAAAATCTGATCAAGAAAATATATGCAATAAGATAAGGGGCGTTAATAAGCATTATAGTTTGGTTAAGACGGGAGATAGTGATAGATCTGTATTTATGAAAGATAAGGTGTTCTTGTAATTGAAAAATACAGAATACGCAATTGAATTGAAAGTATAAAAGTTAAAATATAATTTTACTTTTGTACTTCCAATAAACAATGTATAAGCAATAACTTTAATAATCTATTATAGTTTAATATTTAAAGGAGAAAGGAGATAATATGGGAAATATACTTAATGCAGAAGAAATGACTATAGGGGATTATTTGAGGCTAAGTGATAGTAAATCTAATTTAAACATACCATTTTCACAAAGACCCTATGTTTGGAGTCATGACGAAATTTCAAGGTTTTGGAATGATCTAATAAATGTATTAAATAAAGAAGAGGAACAACATATATTAAATTTTTTTACGTTATATAACGAAGAGAAAACTAAAAGTTCATATATATACGATGGCCAACAAAGAACTATTACATCAGTAATATTATTATGTGCATTAGCGAATGTTTATAATGATTTTTATCAACAAACTAAAATAGAGGATTTTAAGACTGCACATAATGAGATAAAAGAAGAATATGTGGTAAAAAAAGCTAGATTTGGAAGTAATAAAGGAAATAAAAATATTACAATAAAATTTGATAGTGATGATCTTAATAACTTTTTTGAAACATATATAATAAATGGAATTGATTGTGAGGATATTGAAGACCTAAAAAATGAAACTAAAATAAACTTAATAAACACATATACATATTTTAAGCAAAATATAAATAAATTTATTGAGAGTTATATGACTATAGAGGAAAAATCAGATTGTTTAGACGAAATAGTCAATTCTTTGATTAGTGGATTTATTATTGTAGAATTAAAGACTAAGAATAAATCTATAGCAGAAAGAATGTTTAATACATTAAATACAACGGGAAAAGATTTAGATGTATTTTATATAATAAAAAATGAGTGTGTCACAATATTAGGTGACATAGAGGTAAAGCCCAAATGGGTCGATATAGAAGAGAATTTAGCAGGATTACCAAAGGACCAATTTGTCACATATTTTGCAAATGTATATAATGGTAAAATAAAAGATTCAGAAGCATTTGATAAAATTAATAGGTCAAATATGAAGGATAGCAAATCAACTAAAACATTTATAGATAATTTTTTAGATGCTTCTAGATGGTATTCATTTTGCAGAAATACTACAAATGATGACATCTTTAACGAGAGAGATATAAGTGCAACAACAATTAGTGAAATGAAAAACTCAATAGACATACTTAATAATCAACAGATTACATCTTATATACCGGTAATTTTTTCAATGGTTTTAGGTAGATATAATATTGATGATATAAAAGATGTATTAAAAAGAATTGAAAGCCTTATGCTAAGAAACAAAACTGTATTAGGACAAAGTGCACAATTTTTTAATAATTTTTACCCAAATTTAGCAAAAAAAATAACAACAGAACATTTGCAAAAAGATGATATATTAAATGAAATAAAAAGTGTAATAGCTAGTGATAAAGATGTTATGGAAGTTTTAACAAAATCTTTTAATAAAAAATCATCAACTTTAAGAGTAATTTTAAGTGAGATTATGAAAATTAAATATCCTGAAATAATTGTAAAGTCAGATGTTACAGTTGTTAATTTAGAACACGTAGTACCAAAAACAGTTACTGAAGAGTGGAAAATCGAAAGTGGAGAAGATATAGAAAATTATATATACTATATAGGAAATTTAACTTTGATGTCTACTCCTAATAATTCAGGTATAAGAAATTCATCTTTTAAGCAAAAAAAAGAAATATATAAATTAAGTGGGATACCAATGACAACAGAAATTGGAAATAGTGAAATTGAAGTATGGGATAAAGATATTATAATAAAAAGATCTAAAGAACTAGCAAGTTTATTTTTAGATAGATGGGAAATTTAATATTTAATATAACAAATAAGTATAAAATATTAAAACAAGGCTAATAACTACCTATGTATTAGCCTTGTTTTAACTTATATACTTATATCATTATTGACTACTTGCCTAATAAAATGTTCTAAATTACTAGAATAATTATACTTATTCTTAAGCATAACAGCACCTCTATCAATATGAAGCTTAGCATGCGTAGGAAAATACTCATCATCAGTTAAACTTTTACCAGCATGTTGTTCAAGCAAAGTTTTAAATAACCCATCATACTGAGCTGTTATAGTTTGTCTATTTAATTCAAGCCCGTTATTATCAGTACTTTTATAATTTTCAATAGGTTCCTCATTAGTTAAAGACACAGAAATTGCAAGCTTACAAAGTGCAAATGGCTTTAAATTCATTCTAGAACCTAATTCTTCAAATATATCTTTTGTTTGTGTTGATGTTTTAAGTCTAAATCCCATAATTACACCTCAAAAAAGTATCCTTCAGTTTGTATTGTCTTTCTATTTATATCGTCATACTCAATTAAATACTCACCATTTAATCTAGGTTTAATATCTTTATAAGATTTTTCATCTATCTCTGTATTAGTAGATAAAATAATAACCTGATCACTTATAGTAGAGAAATACTCACTAGTAATATTATTTCTATGAGTTTCATCTATTCTAGCATAAGGAGTATCTATTATAAATGGTATCTCTATATCAGAAGCTTTAAGTAAAGCCCAGTATAAACAAAGTATATAGATTTGCTTCTCTCCACTAGAGAATCCATTTATATCAACTTTTGTTCTTAAAGTTATAAATGATGATTGAGTATTTTTTTTAACTTTGTTAAGTAACTCTGAACGATTTTTAACTCCATATTCAGCAAACAAATCTTCAAAGAATAAGTTACCTAACTTTTTCTCCATTTCATCATAACCTATATTTTCTATTAGGTTTTCTATTTCAAGAGAACTATACATTTTATTTATATATAAAGATGCATTAAAATCATTATCTATATCTATAAAGTCTATAAAATTATCCTTACGTATAATTTTTCTAAATATATGCATAAAGTTATTTTGAATTTCTTTTGTCTTACTTTCAGTTAAAGTTGATATTATATCATCTAACATAAGTATCATATCAGAGGACATATCAACAACCTTATTAGATTGAAGTAATTCTGTATACTTAGCTTTTGATTTTTCTTTATTAGAATTAGTATTAGCGATTAATAGTTCTAAATCTTCTAACTTATGACTTAAGCTATTTTTAATCTCAGATAAGTGACCGATTTTATTTGATAAACCAGTTATTTCACTTATATATTTATTCAAAGACTCATCTTCAAGACTATTATTTAATTTAAATCTTATCTCAGATAATTCTTCACCTATACTTCTATGTTCATCAAATAAAGAAAGTATAGATGTATTATCAAATTCTTCAATAATATTTATTAATGATAATAAAGAACTACTTTCATCATTTGAAAGATTATGTATAACTTTAAAATTATCATCTTGATTATCAGGTTTTATATCATCTATTAAAGCATCAGAAACAGTCATAGCTATTTCATCTATATTAACATTAGTTAATCTATCTAAAAGTAGATTCTTTAAATACTCTGTAGATAATTTATCTTTAAGCTGAGAGTATATAAGGTTATCACTTTCACTTTTAATTTGAGTTTTTAGGTTTAAAACTTGATTTTTTACAATTAAAAATGGAAGCATATCATTACAGAAATCTTTAATAGATTGATTTATGATAGATCTCCTAGCTTCAAGTTCTATAGATCTTTTACTTAAAAGGGATCTTTCTTCTGCAAGGATTCCACCTTTTTTTCTAAAATCTTTTTCTAATTGTATGTGTTTTTGTTTTAAGTCATCAAGTTCGCTTGAAACCTCTGTTAAATCATCAGTTAAGCTGATTTCTTCTAATTTAAGATTAGCCAACTCTTCTTCTAAACTTAGGTAGTTTATTTTAGCTAATTCTATTTCAGTATCATTATTTTTACTGTTTTTAATGCTTGAGATTACAGTGTTTTTTAATACATCAAATGTATCAAAATTACAAAGTGATAAAAGTGATTGCTTTAAATGTACATTAGAATTTTTACCTATGAAAAATTCTGAAAGATGCTCACCATCAAAGAAGAAAAACTCAAATATTTTAGGAGATATAATTGATGTTATATAATTTTCAAAATAGTTAAGATCTTCATTATCTAAAGGAGTAGGTGAGAAGTTTTTATAAACTAAAAATGTTTCATCTAATTTTTTATTTATAAATGTCCATTTTCTAACTAATGTATAAGTATTTTTTTCTGTACCTTCGCTTATTTCTAAATCTATAGATACAAAAGTATCTACAAAATCAGATTTAAGTGAGTTATTATTAATATTTGATTTAATTTTAGATATATATGAAGAGTTAAAACCTTGATATTTATAAGCCATAGGTCCATATATACATACTTTTATAGCTTCAAATATTGTAGATTTACCAGCTCCATTTTTACCACCAACTAATATGATGTTTTTATCATTAATAGTAGCAAAATCAAAGACAGTTTCTTCTTCATAAGATCTAAAGTTTTTAAGTTTAAGCTTATTAATTTTCATTGTCTAACTCCTTGCTACTTTCTTCTTCAATTTTTCTAACAATGTCTTGATGAAGCCATTGTTGATTTAAAGTTTTATTTACTGCATTTTTTAGCTTAATAGTATTGCTAAAATGCTTGTATTTATTAGTATCTATTATCAATTTATTAAACAAGTCATGATTTATGTTATAATCATCACATTTTTCTTTTATGATACATAAAGTAGAGGCATCAAATATAGGTTTTTTATAAGTAGACCAAGGAAGGTCTTTACCAGTTACTTCTTTATATATATCTATTAATGTTGTAGATGTTAGATCTTCTTCATTATCCCAAATTTCATCTATAGCTTTTAACTCTTCTAAAGTTATAAGTTCGATATCAGGATAAAACTTTTGCATCTCAATTTGTGTTTGAAGTAGTTTTCTAAGTATTTTTTGTCTAGCTTCAAATGTAAATGGACCAAACATTACACGTCCATCTCTGATTACAACAGAACCATTTCTTTTATGTTTTTTACGATTTTCAGGAAGATCTCTTTCACCTAATATCCAATTTCTGAATTCACGTAATGATTTAAGCTCATCATGTCCTGATTGTATAAATCCGTTTAAAGATTTGTCTTCTTTAACGACAGTACAAATCCAACAACCGAATCTACTATTACCACAACTACTTTTAGCGCTAGATTCATCTGCTATAAACGGACATTCTCCAGAATCTCCAGAACCTTTAGTATACATGTGGAATAGTTCCATAGTATCAGTTCCCCATGATGTTGCAGTAGAACCAAATCCATCATTAGCTTCTTCTAATATATTATCGTTAGTATTAATTAGCACATCCCAAACATCGGCAGTAGTAAAATCTACTATAGGAGTATACACATAAGCTAAATGATTTTTGCTTCTAAGTGTTTGATGAGGAGTAAGAAGGTAACCTTCTATTTCTCTTTTTTCGATTCTAGCTTTTCTAGCAGAACTTTCATCTTTACGAACTCCAAGTAATATAACTACATCTTCATTTTCTAATTTATCTTGTATAAATTTATTAGAAGGTTTTATTTTTAATCTTTCCGTACACCAACGATATTGTATAGACTTAGGAGTTGGATAGCCTTTACCGATTATATTAGCCCAGAAACTATCGTGAAATTCAGGGTATACAATTCGTGCTTCTATAGGCAATTTGTGTTTATCAGCACTTTCATTCATCTTATTTATATTATCTCTAAGATATTCAAGTATTACTGGATTCTCGATAAGAGTATCCGAAGACACTATATAAACCGGTTTGTGTCTTTTTTCTTTAGGAAGATTCATTAGCATTCTGAACGTAAGTTCGGTTAAACAGCTACTATCCTTACCGCCACTGTACCCTATGATCCAAGGTCTATTATCATTTAGATATACGGCTTGCATTTCGGCACAGATGGCTTCTAATGTATAATTGTCAAAATAATTAACAGCCATATATATTCATATCCTTTCTATTAGATATTTTTGTCGTATTAATTAGTAAAATTATATACTTATCCTAAATTATAATTATATCATATACTAAGGAAATTTAAAAAGTTTTAATTTGATATTTAGTAAATCCACTAATAATCCTGTCGAAGTTTTAAGATATGAAAGGAATTAATTACTACAATACATAATTAAATATATTAGATAAGATAAAAATAATATATAAATTAGAAAAATAGATAGAATATAGTCTAAATTATGAGCTTATAAGGTAGAGATAATTTGCGAGTTTATTAAAAAAATAAATTTTCAAATAAAATATTATAGTTAAGAGGGTATAGTGAAACACTATATCCTTTATATAACCCTCTCGTGTTTTACGAGGTAGGGGTAAGAGGGGGTAATACCTAGTAAGATGAAATATTAGAGATGGATTTACAAAACTAATAATTTAACAAATTAAATACCCCTAAGTCGAATTTTACGACCTAGGGGTATTTAAAATTTAAATAATTCCTAATCTCTTTTTTATATTAGGTAAACATTGTAGAAATACAGAATAAAAATTCTCTCCTTCTTCTACATTAATACGATAACAGCTATCTAATAGAATTTGATTAATTTCCTCAATTTCTTTTTCATCTCTAACAAACTTTAAACGAAAAGCTAATGCCTTAGTAAGTTTATACCACTCTAAAATAAATCTTTTATTTTCATTATAGTTTTCAATTCCGATCCAATCGCTGACCTTAACATCTTTTAAATCCTCTTTAGGACAATTGCCTATCTGTAAAAAGTATTTAAAATCATTATCTTGGTACACTCTTCCAAGAGGAAATATACGACAAATATTTGGTCGTTTAGAATGGATTATACATCTACCGTTTTCATTTAAAAAACTACATTTATTATTATCTTGCATCTTTAAATATGGTAGTGAAATTTTATTATTTTGGATAAGTTCAATCTTATCTCCTAATAAATCATCAAATTTAACACCTAAATAATTTACTATTTCATATACATCAAAAGGTGTAAGAACCACAAGATCTCCAACATCTAAGCAACAATCATTACATCCATCACAACCACATGTGTCTGCTTTTACTATATCTTCAATATCATATAATTTCCCATCAGAAATTTTATCTAGTATGTTTGTAGGTTCCATATATTTCATCCTCATCTCCTATTCATATTTTATTAAAAATCACTATTATCTTCAATTAACATAGCCAAATTTGATGTAAGAATATAGATAGTATACCATCTAAATCAACTGAGTTATAAAAATTTAATCATTTTATTTAACTATTCGTTATAAATATTTTTTAGATAATCTATCTTATAGTTATTATCTGTTATTTCAGATGGAACTGAATATGAAGAAACAGAGTGCTTATTAACTAGAAAAGGGGGATTACATTGGAAGAATTAATGAGATTAATAAATAGAAAATTTCTAAAAGACACAGAACTACTACAACTAGAAGACAACGAAAACGTACTAGAATGCAAATACACAAAACCACACAATGCACACTACAACGAATACGAAGTAACAATAAAAAACAATGAAAAAATAGAAAAACACTTAGTTTACCTAAAACACAGATAAAGAGTAGCATAAGCTACTCTTTTTTTATAAAAAATAAAATTAACTAAATGTCGAAAAATGCAGAATAAAAATACTTAAATTTCTAACCAAAAAATGGTAAAATGATTGAGGCAAAAAACAAGAAAGGATTTAGCAACATATGAAAAAAAGATTTATAATATTTGCATCAGCACTTATGATATGCTCTCAAGCACTAATAGTAGATGCACATCCAGGAAGAACAGACGCATCTGGTGGTCATAGAGACAACAAAAATAGGTCAGGATTAGGTCCATATCACTATCATTGTGGAGGACACCCAGCACATCTACATACTAACGGTTGTCCATACAAAGGAGGAAATTCAAGTTCATCTTCATCAAATCAAAGCTCAAGTGCTTCACAAAAAAAGTCAGTATCTAGTGGACCATCAAAACAAAGCATAATAGAAAAAGGTTCAAATGCAGGTTACAATGATGGTTATAATATGAAAAACAACAATGAATATAACTACTCTGGTAGCTATGAATCAGAATATAGACAAGCTTATAATGATGCCTTTGAAAAAGGTAAACTTAAAATAGAACAAGAAATACAACAAGCACAAGAAAAAGGATACAAAGACGGAAAAGAAAACAAGCATGATAATATATATAAACAAGAAACAGTAGTAAAATCATATGAAGAAAACTTTGAAAAAGGAAATGAAGAATACAAAGAAAACAAAATAAAAGAATATACTAATCTTGCAATAAAAGATTGTGAAGAAAATAAAAAGGATAGAACATTCGAAGAAAACACAGATTCTATTTACATAGATGCTTATAAAAAAGCTTATGAAGAAAAATATACACAACTTAAAAACGAAGAATATAAAACTAAAGGATATAATGATGGTTTATTAAATAAACCTAATAATAATATAGAACCATCATATAAATCTAGTTATGAAGAAGGTTACAAAAAGGGTAATGAAGATAGAAATGATATTTTACAGGCAAGCTTTGACCAAGGTCGTGAAAATAAAGAATTAAATATTGATAAAAAGTTTGAACCAATAAAATCTGAAATACAAGCAAAATACGATGAAGGTAAAAAACAAGGCAAAAAAGATTCAGTAGTAAGTTTTGGAGTTTTAGGAGCTGGATGTGTAGCTGGTGTAGGAGTCTTTAAGAAAATAAAATCTAAAAAGAAAAAATAATAATTTATGATAAATATTAAAAAGGAGTAACAAAAAGTTACTCCTTTTATTATTATATATAAAATTTAAAGTATTGATTTACTTAAGTTTAAAAAACTATGAAAGTGGTATGAAATTTAATATTAGGACTTAACAAAACATTAAAGGAGATTTTATTATGGATAAGAAAAAAATAATACCTACAACTATAATGTTTTTAGTTATAGTTTCTGCAATAATAATATTTAAATCTATATTTGGAGATGAAAACACATTAGTTGGGGTAGTAGGAATTACAGCAGCATTATCTTTACTAGGAACAGATTACACAATAAATCCAATAAAAAACACAATATATTTTGTAGGAATTGAAGTAGGAATAGGAATTGCTTCATATATAGCATCAATAAATTCATTACTAGGACTTATAATAACTTTTATTGTTATATTCTTTGTATTATATGAATTTACATACAATACTAAAAAACCTACATATATAGCTTTTACACTAGCTTATTTATTTATGTTATACACACCTGTAAGTATAAATGAATTACCAACTAGATTATTAGCATTTGCAGTTTGTGGATTATCAATAATGGCATTACAAATGTTAGTAAATAAAAATAAGCTACAAAAGCAATCTAAAAGTATTATAAAAAGTTCTATAGAATCTATAAGTGAAGAAATATCATTAGTATTAAATAATAAAAAATCAGATGAAATAATTAATTTAAATACAAAAATATATAATAACATTAAAAATTTATCAGTTGATGTTTATAAAAGAATAGATAAAAATATAGAGCTTCCTATAAAAGTTATACAATATTTATTTATAAGTGAATTTTTAGAAAGCATAAATTTAACACTTAGAAAAATAAATGATGATAAAAGCTCAAATAGTGGATACCATAAAGTTTTAAATGAAATTTTATATAAATTAAAAAGTATAAATGATTTTGTAGATGAAAAAATAACCATTGATGAAATATTAAAAAATCTAGAAAACTTTTCATATAAAGAAAAACTAATCGATTCAAATTATTATTTAATACTTGAACTACAAGATGCAATAAATTTATTAACAAAAGATTTAAAAAATACAAAAGATAATAGTGTTAAACAAATATATAACAATTATTTTGTTACAAATATAATGGATAGATTAAATGATTTAAAATTAAATATGAACAAAGAATCTCTTAAGTTTACATTTGCACTTAGAGGAGCAATAGTTACAAGTATAGGGGTATTTATAGTTAGTGCATTTAATATAGAACATGGTAAATGGTTAGTTTTTAGTTTATCTTCTATTGTTCAACCATATCTTGAATCTAGCAAATCTAAAGGAAAAGAAAGAATTTTAGGAACTATAACAGGTCTTATTATATTTGAAATTGTATTTTCTATAATAACTAATACTTCAGAAAGAGCTATTATTATTCTTTTAGTTGGATATATTAGCAATTACCAAAGTAAATATAAATATCAAATGATATGCACAACTATATCTGCACTAGGAGCAGCATCAATAGGAACTGATATAACTGATTTATCTATTCAAAGAATAACTTTTGTGGTATTAGGTACAGTAATAGCTTTATATGCAAATAAAATTATATTACCGTACAAAATGAGTAGTGTTACAAAATGTGATATTGAAAAATCAATTAAATTTAATGAAAAAATAGTTACTAAGTTATATGATTTAGGAGTAAAAAATGTAAAATCAGATAATGAATTAAAAGAGCTGTTGGTTGTAAATGAGTTTATTAACAAAAAGATAAATGTAAATAATTCAACTTTATTATCTAGTAATATAAATGAATTTTTATACAATCAACGTATATTTATGAATGAGATAAGATTTTTAACAAACAATTTTAGAGAATATAATAAAACAGCTAAAGATAAATTAAAACTATTTTATGATATTGATTTACTAATGAATAAAGAAAATTCTAAAGAAGATATTAAAAATTATTTTGATAAATTAGAAGATAAACTTAGTAAACTGATATTAGTAGATGTTATTGAATTAAAAGAAAATATAATTAATTCTAAGTTTATAGCAAAATCCATAGCAAAAGAAGTATAGTAATAAAAATGCATTTGATGTATGAATTTATGCATTTAATTCATAAATATATACATTTAGTTCAATAAGAAACAAAAAAATGTCGATAAGGTCTATTATTAAAGTAGAAAGAATAATATAAAAAGTAATCATTTATATTTAATTAAAGGGAGTGAGACTGATATGATAAGTTTCTTAGGGTCAATAGCATTACTTATAATTGGGTATTATACTTATGGTAAGTTTGTAGAAAAAACGTTTGGAATAAACGATGAAATACAAACTCCAGCTATTACTATGGAAGATGGTGTAGACTATGTTCCAATGAAATGGAGAAAGATATTTCTAATACAATTTCTAAACATAGCAGGACTTGGACCAATATTTGGTGCTATACAAGGAGCACTATTTGGACCAGCAGCATTTTTATGGATAGTATTTGGATGTATCTTTGCAGGAGGAGTTCATGACTTCTTATCAGGATATTTATCAATGAAAAACAAAGGGGATTCAGCATCAGAATTAGTTGGTAGATATTTAGGAAATTCAACAAAAACAGTAATGAGAGTATTTACTGTTGTACTTTTAGTATTAGTTGGTACTGTATTTATGACAGGTCCAGCAGCACTACTTACAACATTAACATCATTAGATGCAAAAGTTTGGGTTGCAATAATAGTAATTTATTATATAGCAGCAACAGTTTTACCAGTAGATACAGTTATAGGTAAAATATATCCATTATTTGGAGCAGCACTTTTAATAATGGCAGTAGGGGTTGCAGGAGGACTTATTTTCCAAGGTTATCATATACCAGATATAACTCTTCAAAATCTACATCCAGAAGGTCAACCACTGTTCCCATTCTTATTTATAACAATAGCATGTGGAGCAATATCAGGATTCCATGCTACACAATCACCTATGATGGCTAGATGTGTTGAAAAAGAAAGTGAAACTAGAAGAGTATTTTATGGTTCAATGATTGCAGAAGGTATCATAGCTTTAATATGGGCAGCAGCAGCTATGGCATTCTTTGGTGGAGTACCACAACTTGATGTTATTTTATCAGCAGGAGGACCAGCAACAGTAGTAAATACAATATCTAACACTTTAATGGGACCAATAGGTGGATTCCTTGCAGTACTTGGAGTTGTAGTTTGTCCTATAACAAGTGGAGATACAGCATTTAGAAGTGCAAGACTTACAATAGCAGATGCTATGAAGATAGATCAAAGTAGTATAAAAAATAGATTTATGATATCAATACCACTATTTATAGTTGGTGTTGCATTAACATTTATAGATTTTAACATAATATGGAGATACTTCTCTTGGGCTAACCAAACATTAGCAATGATAATGTTATGGACAGGGTCAGCATACTTAGCAAAAGAAAACAAAAATCACTTTATAAGTACAGTACCTGCAATATTTATGACAGCTGTAACAGTTTCATATATAATGCAAGCACCAGAAGGATTTAGATTACATGCAGGAATATCAAATATTATAGGAGTATTAGTAGCAATATTATTTACTATATTATTTACAATGAAAGTTAAAAAATTAAAAGAAGAAAGTCATCAATTAAGTTAGAATTTTTAACATTTAAATATAAAATAAAGCAAGGTCTTTTTCAAAGATAATGAAAAATACCTTGCTTTATTTATTTTTAAAAACAAAATAAATTAGTAAAATTTGTATTTAAAAGGTTTGTTAAAAATGACCAAATGGATTAATAATTGGTAGAGTAAAACAATTAAATTATTCCAAAATAAATATGTACAGTATAAATTCTATTATAACGGTAAGTAATAAAGTAAATGAGTTTATAAGGTATATGAAAGCTATATATAGGAGGTAACTAAATGAACAATACAGCTTGGAAAGATTTTAAAGGTGGGAAGTGGAGTAAGGAAATAGATGTTAGAAACTTTATACAATTAAACTATACTCCATATGAAGGAGATGACTCTTTTTTAGCTAAAGCAACAGAAAACACAAATTCATTAATAGATGAGATGATGGATTTATTTAAGAAAGAGAGAGACAATGGAGGAACTTTAGACGTAGATACAAAAACTGTATCGGCAATAGATGCTTATAAACCAGGCTATATGGATAAAGAAAAAGAGGTTGTTGTAGGATTTCAAACTGATGAACCTTTAAAAAGAGCTATAATGCCTTATGGTGGAATAAGAATGGTAGAATCATCTTGTAAGGCTTATGGTTTTGAGTTAGATGAAGATGTAAAAGAAATTTTTACTAAATATAGAAAAACACATAATCAAGGTGTATTTGATGCCTATACTGATGAAATGAGAGCAGCAAGAAAATCAGGTATTATAACTGGATTACCAGATGCATACGGAAGAGGTAGAATAATAGGAGATTATAGAAGAGTTGCATTATATGGAGTTGATAAATTAATTGAAGATAAACTTTGTCAAAAAAATAGTTTAGATGTAAATGTGATAGATGAAGACACTATAAGATTAAGAGAAGAAATATCAGATCAAATAAAAGCGTTAGAAGCTTTAAAAAGAATGGCTGAAAGTTATGGATTTGATATATCTAAACCTGCAAAGAACTCTAGAGAAGCAGTTCAGTGGTTATATTTTGCTTATCTAGGAGCAATAAAAGACCAAAATGGAGCGGCAATGAGTTTAGGTAGAACTAGTACATTCTTAGATATATATTTTGAGAGAGATTTAAAAAATGGAGAAATAACAGAGGAAGAAGTTCAAGAATTAATGGATCATTTTGTAATGAAGCTAAGAATGGTTAAGTTTCTTAGAACTCCAGAGTACAATGATTTATTTTCAGGTGACCCAACATGGGTAACAGAATCAATAGGAGGTATGGGAATAGATGGTAGAACATTAGTTACAAAAAACTCTTTTAGAGTTTTACACACATTATATACTCTAGGACCATCTCCAGAGCCAAACTTAACTGTTTTATGGTCAAATTCTTTACCAAAAGGATTTAAAGATTTCTGTGCTAAAGTTTCAATAGATACAAGCTCTATACAATATGAAAATGACGATCTTATGAGACCATATTGGGGTGACGATTATGGAATAGCATGTTGTGTTTCTGCCATGAGAATAGGAAAGCAAATGCAATTCTTTGGAGCTAGAGTGAACTTAGCGAAAACACTTCTTTATTCAATAAATGGAGGAGTTGATGAAAAATCAGGTACTCAAGTAGGTCCTAAATTTGAACCGATAACTTCAGAGTATTTAGATTATGAAGAAGTAATTGAAAAGTTTGACTTGTTTACTGATTGGTTAGCTAATTTATATATAAACACTCTTAATGTAATTCACTATATGCATGATAAATATTCATATGAAGCTTTACAAATGGCATTACACGATAGAGATGTATTTAGAACTATGGCTTGTGGAATAGCTGGGTTATCTGTATGTGTTGACTCTCTATCAGCAATTAAATATGCAAAAGTTAAACCAATAAGAAATGAGCAAGGTATTACTGTAGATTTTGAAGTAGAAGGAGATTATCCTAAGTATGGTAATAATGACGATAGAGTAGATGATATAGCTATAGATTTAGTGAAAAACTTTATGAATAAACTAAAACAAAATAAGACTTATAGAAATTCATATCCTACTCAATCAATATTAACAATTACTTCTAACGTTGTTTATGGAAAGAAAACTGGAAATACTCCTGATGGTAGAAAAGCTGGAGAGCCATTTGCACCAGGAGCTAACCCTATGCATGGAAGAGATATTAGTGGTGCATTGGCTTCATTATCATCTGTTGCTAAATTGCCTTATGAGTATTCTCAAGACGGAATATCTAATACTTTCTCTATAATTCCAGCAGCTTTAGGAAAGGATGCAGAGGAGAGAGTTTTCAACCTAACTGCAATGTTGGATGGATATTTTGGACAAGGAGCACATCATTTAAATGTAAACGTATTTGATAGAGCTATGCTTGAAGATGCAATGGAAAGACCAGAAGAATATCCTCGATTAACAATAAGGGTTTCTGGTTATGCAGTACACTTTACAAAGCTTACAAGAGAACAACAATTAGACATTATAAATAGAACATTCCATACTAATAGATAAATCAAAAGTAGGTGTGATTAGGTTCACACCTACTTTTAATTTGTTACAAAATTATATTAATTAATTTTTGCTTTTTTATTTTAAAATAAAAAATTAAAAATATTGCGAAAAGTAGTTGTAAATGCTACACTTTAAATTGCCGACCGACTGGTCGGTCATTATAAATATGGGGAGAAATATATATGTTTTCAAAATTTAGTGTAAAAAGGCCATTTACAGTTTTTGTATCTGTAATACTAGTAATTATTTTAGGGGGAGTATCCTTTACAGAAATGACAACAGATTTACTTCCAAAAATAGACTTGCCTTACGTTATAGTAATGACAACATATCCAGGAGCAAGTCCAGAAAAAGTAGAAGAATCTGTTACTAAACCTTTGGAAAAGGTTTTAGCAACATCTAATGGGATTGAAAATATTAATAGTGTATCAAGTGAAAACTCAAGTATGATTATGCTTGAATTTAGTCAAGACATGAATATGGACAGTGCAATGATTGATTTAAGTGGAAAAGTAGACTTAGTAAAAGGTCAATTAGCCGATGAAGTATCTACACCAACACTTATGAAAATGAATCCAGATATGATGCCTATAATGGTAGCTAGTATCGATATTAATAACAAAGACATAAAAGAAACATCTAAAATAGTAAAAAAAGAAGTAATTCCAAGCTTTGAAAGAATTGATGGAGTAGCTTCAGTCGATACAATGGGAATATTAGAAGAAAGCATAAAAATGACTTTAGATGATAGTAAGATTGAAAAACTTAATAATAAGTTAAAAAGCTCTATTGATTCAAAAATGAAATCTTCACAAGATGAATTAAACAAAGCAAAAGCTGAAATAGCAAAAGGAAAAGCTGAGCTTAAAAAGCAAAGTGAAGAAAAAAATAAAGAACTTAATGAAGGAAGTAGTGCTATAAAAACAGGAAAATCACAACTTCAAAGTGCAATTAGTCAATTATCAAGTGGAAAAAATGAATTAGAAAATCAAAAAAGTGAATTATTAAAAAAAAAAGATGAACTAGAACAAATGATTAAAAATCAAGAAGAAAACAATATACCAGTAAGTGATGAGCAAAAAGAAGGTTTAACTTTACTTGAAACTGGTATTAAAACTTTTGATGAAAAGCTTAGTGAAATTAATAATCAGGAGTCATCTTTAAATAACCAATTAAAAGAATTAAATGATAAAGAAAAACAATTAGAAGCTGGAAAAGCTACTCTAAATTCAGAACTAAACAAAGCATCACAATCACTTTCAAGTAGTGAAGCTGAAATTGAAAAATCATCTAAAGAACTTGAAAAAGCAAAAGAAGAAGCTTATAAAAATGCAGATTTAGGTAAAAACATAACAAAAGAAAATTTAAGTAAAATTTTATCTGCTCAAAACTTTGCCATGCCAGCAGGTTACATAAATGAAGGTGAAGAACAATACATAGTTAAAATAGGTGATAAAGTAAGTAGTATAGAAGATTTAAAAGACTTAGAACTACTTAATATTGATGGATTAGGAAAAGTAAAAGTTGAAGATGTAGCAAATGTTGAACTTGCAAATAATAAAGATAAAATGTATGCAAAAATAAATGGAAATGATGGAATAATATTATCTTTCCAAAAACAAAGTACAGCATCTACATCAGAAGTTTCAAAGAAAATAAATGAAACTATAAAAGAACTGACGAATCAAAATAAAGATATGCACATAACACCTCTACAAGATCAAGGTGTTTATATTGATATAGTTATACAATCGGTTTTAAGTAATCTTATATTAGGTGGAATACTTTCAATAGTTATATTATTTGTATTCTTAAAAAGTATTAAACCAACAATAGTAATAGCATTTAGTATACCTATAAGTGTTTTATTTGCAATTACTATGATGTATTTTAGTAATGTAACAATGAATATTATATCTTTATCAGGACTAGCATTAGGAGTTGGAATGTTGGTTGATAACAGTATAGTTGTTATTGAAAATATATATAGACTAAGAAATGAAGGAATGAGTGCTAAAAAAGCATCAGTAATAGGTGCAAACCAAGTTGCAGGAGCAATATTTGCATCTACACTTACAACAGTATGTGTATTCTTACCAATAGTATTTACACATGGACTATCTCGTCAATTATTTGAGGATATGGGACTTACTATTGCCTACTCACTACTGGCAAGTTTAATAGTAGCACTTACATTAGTTCCAGCAATGTCATCAAAAATGCTTAATGTAAATACTAAAAAAGAACATAAATTATTTGATAAATTCGTTAACTTATATGAAAAATTACTTAAAGTAAGTCTTAAACACAAGTTTATAGTATTATTTGGGTCATTAGTATTATTTTTAGGAAGTGGATTTTTAATTATATCTAAAGGAACTATATTAATGCCTGAAATTGATAGTACACAGTTATCTGTAAGTTTAGAAATGCCAAAAAAATCAACAAAAAAAGATACAAGAGATATGAGTGAAACCATAATTGATAAAATTACAGAAATAAAAGATGTAGAAACTGTAGGAGCACTTCAAAGTAGTGGAGAAAGCTTTATGTTTAGTCAAGGCAAAAACAATGTATCTTTTTATGTATTGCTAAAAGAAGATAAAAAATTATCTAGTAAAGAAGTTGCAAATATAATAACTGAAAAAACTAAAGATTTAAATGCAAAAATAAAAGTTAATTCCTCAAATATGGATATGTCAGCATTAGGTGGTTCGGGAATAAATGTAATAGTAAAAGGAGATAACTTAGATAAATTAAAAAATATAGCTAAAGATGTAGCTAAAATACTAGAAAAAACAGAAGGTGTAACTGAAGTAGACAATGGTCTAGTAGACAATAATAAAGAAACAAAAATTATAGTAGATAAAGAAAAAGCTATGAATTACTCTTTAACAGTAGCACAAGTTTATCAAGAAGTATCAAAAGCATTAAAAAGTGAAAATACAGCAACTACATTAAACGTTGCTTCAAATGAATATCCAGTAATTGTTGTAGATGATAAAGATAATTCAATAAGTAGAGAAAGTTTAAGTAATTATAAAATAAAAGGAACAAAAGATAATAAAGAAGTAGAAGTTAAGTTAATTGATATAGCAAGTATTGAAGAAGTAGAAAGTCTTAACTCAATAAATCGTGAAAACCAAGTAAGAAATATTTCAGTAACATCATCAATAGATGATAAGCATAATATAGGGCTTGTAAGTAAAGAAATTGAATCTAAATTAAAAGATTATAAATTACCTGATGGATATAGCATAGAAATGGGTGGAGAAAAAGAATCTATGGATAGTGCTTTTGGTGATTTAATAAAAATGATTTCTCTGGCAATAGTATTTATTTACTTAATAATGGTTGCACAATTTCAGTCATTGTTATCACCATTTATAGTATTATTTACAATTCCACTTGCATTTACAGGAGGATTTTTAGGTCTTTTAATAACAAATTTTGAACTAAGTATGATATCAATGCTAGGATTTTTAATGCTTGCAGGAGTAGTTGTTAATAATGGTATAGTCTTTATTGACTATGTTAACCAGTTAAGATTTAATGGTGTTGACAAAAAAAGTGCATTAATATTAGCTGGAAAAACTAGAATAAGACCAATACTTATGACAGCACTTACAACGATACTTGGACTTTTAACTTTAGCAATGGGAATAGGTACAGGGGCTGATATGATTCAGCCAATGGCAATAGTTACAATCGGAGGACTTAGTTATGCAACAGTTTTAACATTATTTGTAGTTCCTGCTATGTATGATATACTTAATAAAAAAGAATTAAAACCAAACATAATTGATGAGGAGGAGATGTAGTGGCAAATAACACTCACTCTGAAAAAGAAATATTAATTTTTAATGCAGTAAATAAACTTTTACATGAAGGAATTAAGCTTCACACAGTAAAAGTAGCTGATATTGCAAAAGAGGCTGGAATTGGAAAAGGAACTATTTATGATTACTTTAAATCTAAAGAAGAAATTTTAGAAAAAGCCTTTCTTTATAATATGGATATAGAGATTTATGAAAACATAGAAAAAATAAAATTTGGAGACAACTTTAAAGATAAATTTTATATTATATTGGATATAGTTGAAAAAAGTACAACAGATTATAGTTCTTTTAGCAATATACTATTTTCTAATTTAAGTCATTATGAATTTAAGGAAATATTAGAAAAAAATAAAGATTATATTAATAAAAGATATGATTTATTAAAAAAAGCTATAAACGAATTATTATTAATTGGAGTATCAGAAAATATCATAAAAGAACAAGAAGATAAAGAGTATCAAATTATGGTATTTGAAAGTGTAGTTGTTGGATTTGGACATACAATATGTATTAAAAATGAAGATAAAAAAATAATTGAAGATGCAAAAGATAGAGCATACAAGTTGCTTATAAAGGGATTAAATTAAAAAAGAGCCTTATATAAAGGCTCTTTTTTAATTTATCTATTTTTCAGATTGTATAATATTTGATTTTTTCTTTTCGATAAATCTATTAACATAGATTATAACAACTCCCATAATAGGAACAGATAACATCATGCCAAGAAAACCTGTATATTGTCCTGCAAGTGTTACTGCAAGTATTGTAAGTATTGGTGGTACTCCAACTTGTTTTCCAACAAAATGAGGTTCAAGTATTGCACTTTCTAATTGTTGAACTACAATCATAACAATTAAAACTATAATCGCTTTTTCAAAAGAGAAGAATAGATTTATAAAAGTCGCAACTATAGTACCTATAATTGGCCCAAAGAATGGAATCATATTTGTTATACCAACTATTATCCCGACAAATACTGGATAATGAGAATTTAATAAAACAAGTATTATAGTACAAACAGTACCATAAATTAAAGAATCTAAAAACTTGGCAATTATATAAGAACCTATATTCTTATCAAGAATCTTACCGAATTCTTTTGATTTTAAGTAAAACTTACCGAAAATACACTCGCATAAATCATCAGTTATTTTAATGCTTTTTTCCTTAGATAATAATAAATATATAGAAATTACTATTCCTAAGAAAATATTTACAGTATAAGTTACTATTAAACCTATCAACTCTAAAAGTGTTTGACTAAGTAGTCCTGCAATAGATGTAACTGTTGGGATTACTGAATTTGACATAAAATCTTTTACTTGTAAAGCAGAAGTTGGATTTTTTACATTTATTTTAAATTTTGAAAGTGTAGAATTAATTATACTTTCAACTTCTTTCATATCATGAGGCATAAATGAATATAAATCTGCTATATTTTTTTGAATAATTGGAACTATATATATCCATACAAAAACTAACATAGCCAATAATACTCCATAAATTATTGCTACACTAACACCACGACCAAGCTTAAACTTTTTTTGAAGATAAACCATAGGTTTATTAAGTATGTAAGCGATTAAAAAACCAATAACAAATGGAGTTAAAACCCCAGAAATTATTTGGACATTAGTTGTAATAAATTTCAATATATTATTGAAATTTTGATAGATAATAAATCCTATAAAAAACACTACAACAGGAATTATATATCTTATGGATTTTGAAAATTCATCTAAATATTTTTTCATGTATCCTCCTTTAAATTTTTGGTTTGATTAATATTTAATGAGTATACCATTAAATATTAAAATTTAAAACTTAAAAATTTGTAATATTTTAATAAATGTAACTTAAAGGCTTTAATAATTGAAAGAATAACAATGTATATAGTAAAATAAAAATTATAAACAATTTAGATAAGGGTTGATAATTTTGGAATATATTTTAAGTAAAAGACAAGCTAAAATAATTGATATACTAAAAAATAGTACACAACCTATAAGTAGTAAAGCACTAGCTAAAGAAATAGGTTGTTCTACAAAAACGATACAAGTAGAAGTGAAAAATATAAATTCTACACTTGAAAAAGTAAAAATAGACTCAATAAGAGGTATTGGATATAAATTAGTTGGAGATATAAAATCTATAAAAGAAATAAAAGATGAATTAAATAGTGATGTTAATAGGGTAAGTTATATATTAAAGCGTGTATTATTATTATACAAAAATAAAACTTTAAAAATTGAAAGTCTAGCAAATGAAATGTATGTTAGCTTATCTACTATAAAAAATGATTTAAAAGAAGTTAAATCCATACTTGAAAAATATAATTTAAAAATAGTATCAAAGCATAAACTTGGTATAAGTATTGATGGAGATATAAATAATCTAAAAAAATGTATTTTAGAAGTTAGTTTAAATTATAATGATATAAAACTTGAAGACTTTTTTAGTGATTATATAAAGGAGAGCATACCTTTAATAAGATCAGAAATATTATATAACTTAGAAAAAGAGAACATTATATTTACAGATTATGAATTTAACAATATTTTTAACTACATATTAATATCCTTATCCTTAGAAGATAATATAAATTATAAAGAGTACATAAAAAATTACATAAAATATTATAAAGATAAATTTAGTAAAGAAGAAAATAAGGATTATAAAAATAAAATATTAAATTCTATAGATAAATTTACTAAAAATATAAAATTAGCTACATCTATAGATTTAAGTAATGATGATATATTTAAAGAATTTTTATATAAGCATATAAGTAATTTTTGCATAAAAAAAGAACTTAATATAAATAATAAAAATATAATAGCAAATGATATAAAAATGAAGTATCCAGTAGCATTTGATTTAGCAAATATAGCTAAAAACACTTTAGAAAAAGACTTAAATTTAGAAATAGATGAAAATGAAACTGCAAATATAGCAATACATATAGGTGGAGCACTTCAAAGAACAAATTATAAAGAAAATAAAAAAATATCAAAAGCTATAATAGTATGTGCATCAGGTGTTGGAACTTCTATGCTTATAAAAGCAAAACTTGAAGCAAAGTTTGATAAAAGATTAGAAATACTAAAAGTTATACCATCATATTTAATAGATTATATTGGATTATTAGACGTAGATTTTATAATAGCTACTGTACCTATAAAAGTTGATAATATTCCTGTAATAAATGTATCACCATTTTTAGATGATAAAGAAATAAAGATAATAGAAAAGTTTTTAGATACAGGAAAAATATATTACAACATAAATTTATCTGAAATATTTGATAGAGATTTATTTTTTACTGACCTAGATTTTGATAATAAATACGATGTAATAGAATATATGTCAGAAAAGTTAATTGAAAAAAAGTATATAGATGAAGAAATGAAAAAATCTTATATAGAAAGAGAAAATATAGCTACAACAGAAATCGGAAATATGGTAGCAATTCCTCATGGAGCAACTGGACAAGTTTATAAAAATGCTATAGCAATAGGTATACTTAAAAAAAGCATACCATGGGAAATTGGAGATGTAAGATTAGTTATAATGCTTTGTCTTCAAAAGGAAAGCATTATAAATTATGAAGATTTATTTTCAAATATATATAAAAGAATAGACTCAATAGCAAAAGTAATAAGCATATGTGAATCTAAAAAATACGATAAGTTTATAGCTATGTTTAAATAACTAAACAATTGTAATCGATAAATTTCTCTTTTAACTAAGAGAAATTTTTTGACTTTTAGGAAAATGTATTCAAAGGTATTATAAGAATATAAGATAACACTAACGAGGTGATAACATGATTTACACAGTAACACTTAACCCATCTATAGATTATGTAATAAAGTTAGATAATCTAAAAAATGGTGAAGTTAATAGAACAAAAGAGGAATACGTATACCCAGGGGGTAAAGGAATAAACGTATCATTAATATTAAAAGAATTAGGATATAAAAGTAGGGCACTAGGTTTTGTTAGTGGATTTACAGGTTTATATATAAAAGACACTTTAAAAAATAAAGGATTAGAAGAAGATTTTATAAATCTAGAAAATGGATTTACTAGAATAAACGTTAAAGTTAAAAGTAATGAAGAAACAGAAATAAACGGGCAAGGACCAAATATAGACGATGAATCTTTAAATAAATTATATGAAAAACTTGATAGTCTAAAAGAAAACGATATATTAGTTTTAGCAGGAAGTATACCTAAAACTCTAGATTCTTCTCTTTATGAAAATATAATGAAAAGGTTAGAAAATAAAAATGTAAAAATAGTAGTAGATGCTACTAAAGATTTATTAATGAATGTGTTAAAGCATAAGCCATTTTTAATAAAGCCTAATAATCATGAATTAGAGGAATTATTTAATGTTAAGTTAAATGGAATTGATGACATAATAACTTATGCTAAAAAGCTTAAAGAAATGGGTGCTAAAAATGTATTAGTATCTATGGGTAAAGATGGGGCATTACTAATAAATGAAGATGGAGAAGTTTTTACAAGTAACGTAGCAAAAGGAGAAGTTAAAAACTCAGTAGGTGCAGGAGATTCTATGGTAGCAGGGTTTATAGCAGGATACTTAAATTCAAATAATTATGAAGAAGCTTTAAACTTAGGAGCAGCTAGTGGAGGAGCAACAGCATTTTCAAATGATTTAGCAACAAAAGAAGATATATATAAGTTAATAGATGAAATAAAAATAGAAAGGAGATAAATTATGAGAATAGTTGATTTAATAGATAAAAGATCTATAAGTCTTGACTTAAAAGCAAAAGATAAAATGGATGCTATAGATAAATTAGTAGATTTAGTAAATAATAGTGGGAATTTAAATGATAGATTAGAATACAAAGAAGCTATAATAGCTCGTGAAAATCAAAGTACAACAGGTATAGGAGAAGGAATAGCTATACCTCATGCCAAAACTAAAGCAGTTAAAAATGCATGTTTAGGTGCAGCAGTTTCAAAAAAAGGTGTAGATTATGAATCTTTTGATGGAAGTCTATCACATTTATTTTTTATGATAGCAGCACCAGAAGGAGCTAATAATACTCATCTTGAAGTATTATCAAGATTATCTACAATACTTATGGATGAAGAATTTAGAGAAAAATTAATGAATGCTCAAAATGTAGATGAGTTCTTAAACTTAATAGATTACAAAGAAAAAGAAAAGTTTCCAGAAGAAGAAAAGGAAGAAGTTGTAGAAGTTAAAGAAAGTAGTTCTTCAAAATATCCAACAGTATTAGCAGTTACAGCTTGTCCAACAGGAATAGCACATACTTTTATGGCAGCAGAAAGTTTAAATAAACAAGCTGAAAAAATGGGAGTTAGCATAAAGGTAGAAACTAATGGTTCATCTGGTGCTAAAAATGTTTTAACTAAAGAAGAAATAGAAAATGCAACATGTATAATAGTAGCAGCTGATAAAAAAGTTGATATGGCTAGATTTAACGGAAAAAAAGTTATAATAACTAAAGTTGCTAACGGGATACACAAAGCAGAAGAGTTAATAACTAAAGCACAAAATGGAGATGCACCAATATACAATCATAGTGGAAACACAGAATCAAGTGAAGAGTCAAATGATGAAACAGCACTTAGAAAAGTATACAAACACTTAATGAACGGGGTATCAAATATGCTACCATTCGTTGTAAGTGGAGGTATATTAATAGCACTAGCATTTTTACTAGATAATTACTCTATAAACCCAGAAAACTTTGGTTCAAACACACCAATAGCTGCATTCTTTAAGTCTATAGGAGATGTTGCTTTTGGATTTATGTTACCAGTACTTGCAGGATACATTGCATATAGTATAGCTGATAGACCAGCTTTAGTAGTAGGTTTTGTAGGTGGTGCAATGGCCAATGCAAGTGGTTCAGGATTTTTAGGAGCATTACTTGCAGGTTTCTTAGCAGGATATTTAGTAGTTGGACTTAAAAAAGTATTTAGTGTATTACCAGCATCACTAGATGGTATAAAACCAGTTTTATTATATCCTTTATTTGGTACACTTTTAATAGGTATTATAATGAATTTTGTAGTAATACCTCCAGTAGCAGCAATAAACTTAGGTATAACTAGTTTCTTAAATGGACTTGGGACAAGTTCTAAATTAATACTTGGGTTAATATTAGGTGGTATGATGGCAATAGACATGGGTGGGCCAATAAATAAGGCAGCTTATGTATTTGGAGTTGCATCACTTCAATCAGGACAATATGAAATAATGGCAGCAGTTATGGCAGGTGGTATGGTACCTCCTTTAGCTATAGCACTTGCTACAACTTTCTTTAAAAATAGATTCACTAAAGAAGAACAAGAATCAGGTAAAGTTAACTATGTAATGGGATTATCATTTATTACAGAAGGTGCTATACCATTTGCAGCAGCAGACCCTATAAAAGTTATACCAGCATGTGTTGTAGGTTCAGCAGTAGCAGGAGCACTAAGTATGATGTTTAATGTAACTTTAAGAGCACCACATGGAGGAATATTTGTTGTTCCAGTTGTTGGTCATCCTCTAGCATACTTAGGAGCAATATTAGTAGGTTCTGTAATAGGAATGATACTTTTAGCAGTACTTAAAAAACCAATAAATGAATAAGTATAGATTAAAAAAGAATGTCTCGTGAGGGGCGCTCGGAATTGGATATAAGCAATGCTTCATACAAGCGATAAAGCTGCTTGTAAATGTCGCTACAGTTTATATCCAATTCCTTCGCTAAGCTACGAAGGCATTCTTTCTTTATTTTTTACTGTGAACTTTATAGTCTTTTTAGACTTTTATTATATTTTCTAAAATAATAAATTATCATAAGTAAAACACTACTTAAAGCATAAAGCATATCTTGCATAGTGTCTTTTAGTCCACCAGATTGAGTTCCCATTTTAAAGAATACATCAAGTAAGTATTCAGCTATTTCACAAACTCCTGAAACTCCCATTGCAAAGAAGAATATAATTAAAAAGTATAATAATTTATCAACTAAACTACTTGAAGTTATGACTATTATATACTTAAGTATATTCCAACAGATTTTAACAGTTATAAAACCAGATAAAAAGTGAAGGCAACTATCATAAGGTTTAAAAAAATCATACATTCTATAACAAGAGCCTATTAAAAAAGATGCAACAATAAATAAATTACCAAATATATATAAAGGCTTATCTATAACTAAAAAGTTTTTAAAGTATAATTTACTTAAAATAAAAGTTATAACTAAGCTAATAAAACTTATAAAAGCTTTACCTTTTTCTTCTGTAAATAAAAAATAAATTATAGAAGCTATATATATAAGATAAAGTAACCATTTAAATATAATAACTTTTTTATTATCCATAAAAAATACCTACCTTTTAAGATTTATTAAGTATTATGTGTAAATTATAAAAATATATTACAATTTAGAAATTAGTTAGAAATGTTAAATGTAAGTTAAATGAACAAAAAAAGTGTTGCAAAAATCAATCAAAGGTATATAATAATTGTATAAATAAATAAGTACTCCTTGAAGGGGAGTAGCTTTCGCTTTTAAGCGATAATCAATCGTCAATTTCGGATATTAAATCCCGGTTGATTAGCGAGATAAAACCTTGTTAGCAAGACCTTCAAGCAAATTTTTTATAAAGTTTGCTTGGAGGTCTATTTTATTTAAATAAAATTTTCGGAGGTTAAGTATGTTTTATAAAAAAAGTATCGATGAAACTTTAAATCAATTAAACACTAGTTTAGAAGGTTTAAAATCAGACACAGCAAAAGACTTACTACAAAAGCATGGATACAATGAACTTAAAGAAAAAGTTAAAACTCCAACTTGGAAATTATTTTTAGAAACTTTTAAAGATCCATTAGTAATCATTTTATTAATAGCAGCTTTAGTTCAAGCATTTTTAGGAGAAGGAACGGAAAGTTTAATAATATTTGCAGTTATAACACTAAACTCTGTATTATCGGTAGTTCAAACTAAAAAAGCAGAAGGATCACTTGAAAGTCTTAAAAAATTATCAGTACCAAATGCAAAAATTATAAGAGACGGTATAAAAGTTACAATCCCTTCAAGAGATATAGTCCCTGGAGATATAGTAATACTAGAGGCAGGAGATTATGTACCAGCAGATGGTAGAATAATAGAATCACAAAATCTTAAAGTAGTAGAAGGTATGCTTACTGGAGAAGCAGAACCAGTATTAAAACATGAAGATGTAATTAGTGAAGAAGTAGCAATTGGCGATCAAAAGAATTTAGTATTTAGTGGTTCAATGGTAGTTTACGGAAGAGCTGTATATGTAGTAACAAAAACTGCTATGGATACAGAGATGGGTAAAATAGCAGACTTACTAGAAAATGCAGAAAATAAACAAACACCACTTCAAGTTAAATTAGATGAATTTAGTAAAAAGCTAGGCATATGGATAGTAATATTAGCGGCATTAATATTTGGTGTAGAAGTTATTAGAGGTGGAGATTTAGTAAATTCATTTATGTTTGCAATAGCAATAGCAGTTGCAGCAATACCAGAAGCTCTATCTTCAATAGTTACAATAGTTTTAGCAGTTGGAACAAACTCTATGGCTAAAAAACAAGCTATAATAAGAAAGTTACCAGCAGTTGAAACATTAGGTTCAACAAGTGTTATATGTACAGATAAAACTGGAACATTAACTCAAAATAAAATGACTGTTGTAGATACTTATATATACAACCCAAAAACAGCTTTAGCAAATAATGAGTATGAAGAAGTTGCAGTAGCAAAAGCAATATCACTTCAAGAAAGTTATTTAGTGTTAAGTTCTTCGCTTTGTAATGATTCAGATTTGACAAATGAAGGTGTTGAAATAGGAGATCCTACAGAAGTGGCACTTATGCACTATGTTAACAAAAAGGGATTTGATTATAAAGAAATAAGAGATATAAACCCTAGATTAAGTGAATTACCATTTGATAGTGATAGAAAGTTAATGTCAACAGTTAACAAAATAGAAGAAGATGTAGTAATGTTTACTAAAGGAGCACCAGATGTAATATTTAGTAGATGTAAATATGCACTAGTTGGTGATGAAGTAGTAAAAATAAATGATGAAATATTAAATGAATATAAGAAAATGAATGAAGGTTTTTCAAACAAAGCTTTAAGAGTTTTAGCATTTGCAACTAAAAAAGTTAAGGATGAAAGCTTTGTACCTTCAATTGAAGATGAAGATAATTTAACATTAATAGGACTTACTGCAATGATAGACCCACCAAGAGAAGAGGTTTATGAAGCAGTTGAAAATGCAAAAAAATCTGGTATTAAAACTGTTATGATAACAGGAGATCACAAAACAACAGCAAAAGCAATAGCAACAGATATAGGTATATTTGAAGAAGGTGATATGGCACTTACTGGTAGTGAATTAGATGCTTTAAGCGAAGAAGAACTAGATAAAAATCTAGAACATATATCAGTATATGCAAGAGTTTCACCAGAAAACAAAATAAGAATAGTAAAAGCTTGGCAAAGAAAAGGTAAAGTTTGTGCAATGACAGGTGATGGTGTTAATGATGCACCAGCGCTAAAACAAGCAGATATTGGTATAGGTATGGGAAGTGGAACAGAAGTTGCAAAAGATGCATCAGATATGGTATTAGTAGATGATAACTTTGCAACAATAGTCAAAGCAGTAGAAGTAGGTAGAACAGTTTATACAAACATTAAAAAATCAATAATGTATTTATTCTCAGGAAACTTAGGAGGAATAATTGCTATACTATTTGCAGTATTTGCAGGACTTCCAAATCCGTTTACAACAATACAACTATTATTTATAAACTTAGTAACAGACTCACTACCTGCAATAGCACTTGGGCTTGAAAAACCTGAAAAAGGTGTTATGAAAAATCCTCCAAGAGATAAAGATGAAAATATATTTTCAAAAGATGCTATAAGATTTGTTATAACTAGAGGATTTATAATAGGGTTAGTTACAATAGCTGCACAACTAATCGGTATGAAGCATTCAGCAGAACTTGGTGTGTCAATGGCATTTGCTACACTTACATTATCTAGAATACTTCAAACATTTGCAGCAAGATCAAATTCAGAAACAGTGTTTGAATTAGGATTTAAGAGTAACAAGTATGTATTAGGTGCAGTAGCAGTATGTTTAGTAATGTTTTCATTAACATTACTACCATTTATGAGAAACATATTTACAATGCCAAGTAGCTTTAACTTTACAAATTTAGCTATATCACTTGGTTTAGCAATAACTTCTACTTTATTAATGGAAGTTAGTAAACTTATAAAAAGAAAATAATTAAATTAATTTTAATAAGAGTGTAGACATAATCTACACTCTTAAAATATATATAATACAAAGAACAAAATTAAGGAGGAAAATATGGATAATTTAGATTCAGACCCCGGGGGTATACTCTCGAAATTAATTCTAATAGCTATACTAACAGCTATAAATGCTTTTTTTGCATCTGCAGAAATGGCAATAGTATCAGTTAATAAGTCAAAGGTTAAGGCTTTAAGTGAGGAAGGTAATAAAAATGCAAAATTATTATATAAACTTATTAAAGAGCCAAGTAACTTTTTATCAACTATACAAATAGGTATAACACTAGCTGGATTTTTCTCAAGTGCATCTGCAGCCACTGGTTTATCAACTTATATAGCAAATATTTTAAGGTCACTAAATATACCATATACTAATGAAATATCAATGATAGTTATAACTATAATACTTTCATACTTCACACTAGTATTTGGTGAGTTAGTTCCAAAGAGAATAGCACTTAAAAAATCAGAAAGTATAGCACTACATTCTGTAAAACCAATATATTTTATATCTATAATAGCTAAGCCATTTATAAAAATACTTTCACTATCAACAGGACTTGTATTAAAGTTAACTGGAAATAATGATTCTGATATAGAAGATACTGTATCAGAAGAGGAAATAAAAGCATTAATACACAGGTCTACAGAAGATGGTTTAATAGATGATGATGAAAAAGAAATGTTATGTAAGGTATTTGAATTTAATGATAGGCTAGCAAAAGAAATTATGACTTCAAGAAGTGATACTTTCTTAATAGATATAGATGATGATTTTAAAGATGTATTAGATAAAATACTAGAATTAAATTATTCAAGAATACCAGTTTATAAAGACGATATAGATAACATTATTGGTATATTATACGTAAAAGACTTATTAGCAAAAACTAGAGAAGTAGGCTTTGATGATATAAATATAAAAAGCATACTTCACAAATCATATTTTGTTCCAGAAACCAAAAGAACAAATGATTTATTTAAAGTTTTAAAAGAAGCTAAAATTCATCTAGCAGTATTATTTGATGAATATGGTGGATTTTCAGGTATAGTTACTATGGAAGATTTAGTAGAAGAAATAATGGGAGATATTGAGGACGAATATGATATAGGTAATGATATAAGTCAAATAGATGAAAAAAGTTATAGAGTTAAAGGTTATTTAAGCGTAAATGATTTTAATGATAGATTTAATATGGATATAGAAATTGGAGATTACGATACATTAAATGGATATTTAATAACAACTCTAGGTAAAATACCAAATGAAAATGAGGTAGTAATATTAGAAGATGTTAAATTTACAGTAGCAAAAGTTGAAAATAGAAGAGTAGAAGAAATTATAGTAAGTTTATTAAAGCTTAGTGAAAAATTATAAACAAATCAAATATTTAAATTAAAGTTTTCATATAATGTATAAACTTACAACTTGGAGGGCTATGTATGTATGAGATTATAGTAAATTCAATATCTACACTTATACTAATTTCACCACCAATTTTTATAAAATATTTGATAAACAATATGATAAATATAATTAAGTACTACATTTGTATGACACATTTAATCAAACTTCAACTGGAAATATAATAAAAGAGTATTGATTAATCAATACTCTTTTTACTTAAAATTAGTAAGATATTTTTAATAAAAGAATATTTAAATAGGAAGTGATAAAATGCTAAAAAATGGAGCTGTTATATTTTTTTCAGGAACAGGAAACACAAAATATGTAGCTAGGCTTTTTAAAGAAAGATTTAAAAAAGAAAATATAGAAATAGATACTATAGATATACAAAAAACAGAAAAGCTTAACAAAGAATATGACTTTTACATATTTGGAGGACCTATTCACGCTGAAATGGTTCCTAAAATACTTACAGATTGGGTAATAAAAAATATACCAAATAAACACAAAAAATGTATAGTATATCACACTCTAGCAGGAGATAAGCATAGTCCAAGTAGAATATATTTAGCTAAATTACTCAATAAAAAAGGCTTAGATGTAGTTATAAATACATCTATACAAATGCCAAATAATTATTACCATAGATTTTTTAAAAGAGAAACAGATGAAGAAATTTTAAATGTATTAAAATTAGCTCCAAATAGAGTTGATGAAATAGTAAAAGACTTTTTAACTGACAATAGAAGTGACATAGATTATAAAAAAAGTACAACTATGTTTAAAATTGTTTATAATGGTTTTTTAGTATATGCAAAAAAATATGCAAAGAGAAACTTTTCGTTAGACGAAAAAAAATGTATAAACTGTAAGATATGTGAAATTGAATGCCCAACTAAAAACATATCTATGAATGATAAAAAAATAGAGTTTTACAATAAATGCATAGGTTGTGAAAAATGTATTCATAGATGTCCTACAAATGCAATCTTATTTGGGAAAAAAACTTTTATACCATATAAGATAGAACACTATTTAAAAAAATAAACTTTAAGAAATAAAAAGGGTGTCATTAAAAAGATACTCTTTTTAAATTTGATATAGAAAATGAAAAAAAAGGAAAAAAACGTATTAAATCAAAGGCTATTATATGTAAATCTTGCTATTTAGCTAAAAATATCTAAATAATGCATATTATGTGTTAATATAAATGTAAATATGGGTAAAATTTAATTAATTACAAAGGAGAGGGAACAAATGATAGTAAACAGAAGAGAACTTAAATACCCTATAGGGGAGATGGATTATTACAAAGTTAATGAACTATTTAAAGAAGTATTAACTCCTGATCCTAATAATAAGGAGTATGGATATAGGATAAGAAGTTTATATTTTGACAGTATTAATGATGATGATTATTATTCAAAGATAGATGGAGAAGAAATAAGAAAAAAAATAAGACTTAGAATATATGATACAAAAACAGATACTGTAAAACTTGAAATAAAAAGAAAAATGAATATAAACCAAAGAAAAGAAACAACAACAATAACCAAAGAAGATGCCATAGCACTTATAAATAAAGATTATAGTGTATTACTTAAATATGATAATGATACAGCTAAAGCAGCTTATAATATTATGACTATTGGGCAATACCGACCTGTAGTACTTGTAGATTACAACAGGCGAGCTTATATTCACAATGAAAATAATATAAGAGTTACATTAGATAGTGATATAAAATCTAATGAATTTGATTTTGATATGTTTAGCGAAGATGTAGTTATGAATCCGATAGTTGATTATTATAATGCACTACTTGAAGTTAAGTTTGATGGAGAGTTATTTTGTTGGATATCACAAGCACTAACAGGACTTGATACAACTAATCAATCAGTTAGTAAATATTGTAGTTCAAGAAGATTTTTTGAAAATTATATGTTATAAGGAGAGTATTGAATGAAAGAAACATTATATAAGTATTTAACATCACAAAGTGGGACAATCACTGCATTTGATGCTATAGAAACAATGTTTATAGCATTTTTATTATCAATGGTAATATTTTGGACTTATAAAATTACGTTTAGTGGAGTAATGTATAATAGAAAATTTAATGTATCACTAGTTATGTTAACATTAGTAACTACTATGGTTATGATTGTTATAGGAAATGATATAGCACTATCTTTAGGTATGGTTGGAGCTTTATCTATAGTTCGTTTTAGAACAGCTATAAAAGATCCAAGAGATACTGGATATATATTTTGGGGAATAGTAGTAGGCCTTAGTGTTGGAAGTTCTAACTATATGATAGCAATAGTAGGTTCACTATTTTTATTTTTGGTACTTCTTATGTTTAGCTTTAGTGGATTTGGAAAGGAAGATAGATACATACTTATTATAAGAGGCTTAAGAGAAAGAGAAGAAGAAATAATGAGATGTGTGTTTAATTCTTTTAAAGGAAGTCAGTTAAGGGCTAAAAACTCTGTAGGAAATAATATGGAAATAATTTATCAAATAAAAATAAAAAACAATGAAGATAAAAATATAATAAATGATTTATATAACATAGAAGGTGTAAATACAGTTAACATAGTTGCACAAAACGGAGAAACTATAGGTTAGGTGATAAATTATGAAAAAGGATATATTTAGAAGTTTTGTAGCACTTATGTTTTTATTTTTAACACTATTAGTTGTAGCAAATTTAGGAAATATAAAAGAATTAACAAAAGAACAAAATAAAAAAACAAAATCAAAAGAATTTACAAATTACTATAGAGGTGAAGCTTTAAATCAAAATTACAACCTACCAATAGTAGTTATAAATACAAATAAAAATACAATAAAAAAAGATAAAGAAACTGTTGGAAGTATTCAAATTTATGATAATAAAAATGGATTAAATAATTTAGGTAATGAACCTCAAGTTGTAAGTAGAGCTAGTTTTAAAGTAAGGGGAAATAGTACAAGCAAATATCCAAAAAAACAATTTAGTATAAATCTTTTAAATAAAAAAGGAAAGAAAAAAGAAGAAAGTCTTTTAGGTATGCCAAAAGACTCTAGTTGGGTATTAAATGCACCTTTTTCAGATAAATCGCTTATGAGAAACTACATAACATTAAATACAGCAGGACATATAATGAATTATGCTCCTAAAGTAAGATTTTGTGAAGTGTTTGTAGTAGATGATGGTAGTTTAGATATAAAAAAAGATCAGTATCAAGGTGTTTATATGATGATTGAAAAAATTAATAGAGGAGAAGATAGAGTAGATATAACTAAAACCTTAGATCATGTAAGTGAGACAAGTTTTATAGTTGCAAAAGATAGACAAAAACCTGGAGATATATCTATTAACTCATATGGAAAATCTACTTATATATATAACAAGGGACTTAATATAGAATATCCAAAAAAAGATTTAACTCCAGAAAAATATCAATATATTAAAAAATATATAAGCGAGTTTGAAAGAATGCTTTATTCAGATAAATTTAATGATCCAGCTATAGGATACAATAAATATATAGATACAGATTCTTTTGTAGATTTTTATATTATAAATGAATTTTTTAAAAATACAGATGCCGGAATATACAGTACTTATGTATATAAAGACTATGAAAGTAAAATGAAAGCTGGCCCAGTATGGGATTTTAATCAATCACTAGGAAATCACACAGAAGATATTGGAGAGCCTTTTGAATATAAAGGATTTTTCATGAACCAAAGACCTTGGTTTGACAGATTAATGGAAGATAAACAATTTGCAGATAAAGTTGTTAAAAGATATAAAGAACTAAGAAAAACTTACTTAAGTGATAGATATCTATTAGGGGAAATAAATAAGGCTAAGAAAATATTAGGTGGTTCAATTTCTAGAAACTTTGAAAAATGGCCTATAAGCTTATCTAATCAATCAGCTGTATTTGAAGAGAATGAACCAATACTAAGTAATTATTCTTCTGATATTAGTGAGTATAAAAATTTCCTTAAAAAAAATAAACACTTATTAAAGTCTACTTCTGGTAAAGCCAAAACTTACAAAGAAGAAATATATTTAATGAAAAAGTTTATTATAAATAGAGGTAAGTGGATGGATGAAAATATAGATAGTCTTAGTAAATGGGCAAGTTAATAGAGGTGAAGCATTATGAAAAAATTTCTAGCAATTTGTATAGTAATATTTTTGTTAATTGCAATGACTATAGGAGATTTTATTGCAAATAAATCTGTACCAAAAGATAAAACCTATTTTACTAAAACTGAGGGGAAGAATATTTATATAGTTAAAAACAACAAGTGGGAAAAATTAGATATAGTAGGGGTGGATTTAAATTCAACTAAACCTGGAGTGTTTCCAAATGAAGATAAAGTAAGTAAAGAAGAATATATAAGATGGATAAAAGATATTTATGATATGGGAGCAAACTGTATAAGGGTTTCAAATTTAATGAACGAAAGTTTCTATAGTGCTTTATATGAGTTTAACAAAGACAAAAAAGATCCAATATACTTAATGCAAGGTATATATTTTAATGAAACTTTACTAAAAAATGGACAAGATCCACAAGGAAGTAAACCAGAACAAGCTTTTAAAAGAAACATAAAACTTATAATAGATTCCATACATGGAAATCCGTACAATTTTAACAAATTAAATCCAACACAACTTTATAAAACTGATGTATCAAATTATGTAATAGGATATAGTCTAGGAATAGAATTTGCAAAACATGACTTAATATATACAGAAATTATGAATCAAAAAAATGTATATATAGGCAAATATTTATATACAGATAATAAAGCATCATCTTTTGAAGCATATATGGCTAAGATGGGAAATTATGCTATAAGTTATGAGTTTAAAAATTATACAAAACAAAGCTTAATAAGTTTTATAGGAACAGCTTCACATCATATAGTTAGTAGCAGTACAAATAGAGTTAACAAAAGTATATTATCAAATAAAGATAGTGCAAATGGTGATGAAGATATAAAAAATTATTTTGATGTAGAAAATATTAAAGCTAAAAGGAAATTAAAAACAGGTGTAATAGCTGGATATAATATATATCCATCCTATTCAGAAGTAAAAGAGTATCAAGATAATATTGATGAGTATTTTAAAAAAATAAATAATTATCATAAAATCCCTGTAATAATAAGTGAATTTGGAGTTCCTTCAAGTCGTTCTGGAGGAGATTTTAATAAAGATATTGATAAAGGGTATATAACTGAAAAAGAACAGGGTAAGGCCTTGGTTGATGTGTATAAAGCCATAAAATCTTCAGGAATTGCAGGATGTTTTATATTTGAGTTTCAGGATAGTTGGAATGCATCATCATGGAATACAAAGGATAGTAAAATACTAGATAGATCAGCTTACTGGAGTGATGCACAAACATATAGTCAAAATTTTGGGCTTATGACTTTTGAACCAGGTAAATTAGAAATTACACCTTATCCTGATGACAGCTTAAATGAATGGAAAGAAGAAGATATTGTAAGTAAAAATGAAGATTTAAGCTTATCTATAAAAAATGATGAAAAGTATTTATACTTTATGATTAAATCAAAAGATAAAATAGACTTAAAAAAGGATGAGTTATATATAGACCTAGATACAACACCTAAGTCAGGGGCTAATAAAAGTTCTCAATATAAATTAGATTTTAACAATCCTGTAGATTTCATTATAAAAATAAATGATAAGGATTCTATGATAGCAGTACATGAGTATTATAATAGATTTAATTTTTATGAGAATAAGACTTTATATGAACAAAGACCAGATTTAATAAAGAATACACCTGATATGGATCATTTTTCACAAATACTTATAGAAACCAGACCTAAGATGTATGTGGAATCTTTAGGAAAAACACAAGATAAGTTAACTTATGAAACAGGAAAGTTAATTAAAGGAAATGCTAATCCAGAAAGTAAAGATTTTAATTCAATAGCTGATTATTATATAGGAGATAATTATGTAGAAGTTCGTATACCATGGGGACTTTTAAATTTTATGGATCCTTCAACGAAGCAAATACAAGATGATTTTTATAAAGAGTTTAAAACTAATTCTTTGATGATAGATGATATAAAAGTTGGAGTTACGAAAAAAGAAAAAGAACAAACTTTAAGTAGATTAAATAGTATTTCTTATAAATTGGATGGATGGATGTTTCCTAAGTATCATGAGAGATTAAAGCAATCTTATTATATAGTTAAGAATGAGTTAAATAAAAGATAGAGAGGAAAATATTATGAAAGCTATCGCTAATATATATATAATATTAAGTTTTTTCATATATATAATATCCTGTTCTATTATTTATATGATAGTAAGAGGTATGATTAATCAACATTTTAATAAAAAAGTAGAAAAAACTAAAAAACAGATCAAAGGGGAAATTCTTAAACAATTAAATTGTATAAAATCTGATGAAGCTATATCTAAAATGGATATAGCTTCTATTAGAGAAAAGCTAAAACAAAAACATTACATTAGGGCTTTTAATGCTATCTTAAAAGAATTTAATAAAGATAAAAATAATCATAAATATATAAAAATATATATGGAAAACTTTGAAGATATAATTACTATTAACGTCAAAAAATATAGAAAAAAAGACAATATATTAAAAACTTATTTAGCTACACTTCTTGGAGAATATAGGATTAGTAATTACGAAATAAGTGAATTTTTACTTGAATGTATAAATACTAAGTCTATATATTTAAGAATTTCAGCATTAGAATCAATAGCAAGAATAGGAAATATCAGCACTTTTAAACGTGCAATTGAATATATTTCCAAGGAAAATAAGTATATAAATAATAAAGTTTTTACAGATATATTAAATCAATTTGGCGGAGATAAATATTACCTAGATAAATACTTAATAAATAATTTAAAAAATTTTAGTGAAAATATACAAAAGGTAGTTATTGAACATTTTAAAAATAATAAAACTGACTTTGTTAAAGAAGATTTACTAAATTATTTAAATGACAATATGAATAAAGAAGTGAGTATAAGTATAATTAAATATTTTTCAGTTATAAAATATGAAAAATCTAAAGAAAAAATAATAGAACTTTTAAATAATAAAGATTGGGAATTTAGGGCTGTATGTGCAACAGCACTTAAAAATTATAAATGTAAAGAAAGTAAAAATGCATTAACAAAAAGTATAAAAGATAAAAACTGGTATGTAAGATATAATTCAGCAATAACTATACTTGAATTTTCAGATGATGATTTAATAAATTCAATATTATATGAAAATGATAAATATGCAAAGGATATACTTTTTTATGCAATGTTTATAAATGATAAAATATCTTATGATGATTATTTAGAAGAATCAGGAAAGGTAGAGGTAGGGTATCAATGTTAAGATTAATAATAGACTATTTAAATATATTTTTTATGCACTATATATTAATTTATGCAATAGTGTTTTTTATATCTACTATATTTTCTGTATTAGAACTAAATGAAGAAAAGCTTAGAAAACAATATTTAAATGAATTATCTTTAAAAAGCAATGATAACTATATGCCTATATCTATATTAGTTCCTGCATATAATGAGGAAAAAACAGTAATTGACTGTATAAACTCATTATCATATTTAGATTACCCAGAATATGAAATAATATTAATAGATGATGGATCAACAGATGATACATCTAATATAGTTATAGATTATTTTAAATTAAAGAAAGTACCAAGACCAATAAGAAGAATTGTAAATTGTAAAAAAGAAAAATATGTATATGAAGGCAAAGTTAAAAATAACATAAATCTTATATTAGTTAGAAAAGAAAATGGAGGAAAAGCTGATGCCTTAAATATGGGTATAAATATATCAAAATATCCATTATTTGCATCATTAGATGCTGACTCAATACTCCAAAGAGATTCATTAAGTAATATTGTTATGCCTTTTATGGAAGATGACACTACAGTTGCTGTTGGAGGAAATATAAAAGTTGCAAATCAAGTTGTTTTAGATAAAGGTGAGGTTGTAAAAGTTTTATCTCCTAAAAATTTACTTGCAATATTTCAAACTATAGAATATTATAGAGTATTTTTAACTACTAGGGTTTGGTTTAATAGTTTTAATGGGAATTTAATAATTTCTGGAGCTTTTGGAGTTTTTAAAAAAATTTCAGTTTTAAATATAGGAGGATATGATACTGATACAGTAGGGGAAGATATGGACCTTGTAGTAAAATTACATTCATTTTATAGAAAAAATCAAATACCTTATAACATAAAATATGAGCATAATGCTATATGTTGGTCACAAGTACCAGAAACTTTAAAAGATTTAAGTGGGCAGAGAAGGCGTTGGCATATAGGACTTATTACAAGTTTAAAAAATCATAAATATATATTTCTAAATCCTAAATATGGGATAGTGGGTATATTTTCTTTTTTATACTTTGTAGTGTATGAATTATTTTCGTGCATAATCGATGTATTTGGGATAATTATAATAATTATATCTTACTTTAGTGGTTTTCTTAATATGGAGTTTTTAGTTATCTTTTTACTTGTATATATTTTCTATAGTGTTGTAATGTCTATAACTTCAATAATTCTTGAAAATTATATATTTAAACATATCTCAAGTCTAGGTTCTTTATTAAAATTAATATTTTTTGCAGTCATTGAAAGTTTTGGATATAGACAACTATGTTCTTGGTATAGGATAACAGGATTTATAAGTTATAAAAAAAGAAAAAATCAATGGAGCAAGATAAGTAGAAAAAAACAAAATAGAATTAAATATTCTAATGAAGTTTAAAATGATGAAATAAAATTACTATATTCAGAAAATTTATTTAAAAAGTAAAATTATATGAAATAAATTTTCTGGATATATAAAGTTCATATAAAATAAATACGTAAAAATAGCTAAAAATTAATATTTTTATCGATAAATATACCCTTTAGTCAAAAAAATAAAAAATAAAATGAAAATTTATTGCCAAAGATAACGTTTTCGTGATATTATATAAACAAGGAAAAAGAAAATAAATTTCAAAAGGGTGGGAGAAAAAAATGCTAGATATTATAAAAGATAAATTAATAGTATCTTGTCAAGCTCTAGAAGATGAACCACTACATAGTTCTTTCATAATGGGTAAAATGGCAAATGCAGCTAAAATAGGAGGTGCAGTTGCTATAAGAGCACAAGGAGTAGAAGATATTATAGAAATAAAAAAAGTAACAAATTTACCAGTAATAGGGATTATAAAAAGAAATTACGAAGACTCACCAATATATATAACACCAACAAAAAAAGAAATAGATGAACTACTAACTACAAAATGCGAAATGATAGCAATAGATGCCACAAATAGAAATAGACCTAATAATGAAAATTTAGAGGAACTTATAAATTACATAAAATCAAAAAATGTATTAGTTATGGCAGATATATCAAATTATGAAGAAGCAATAAAAGCTTATGAATATGGAGTAGACTGTATATCAACTACTTTATCAGGATACACGCCATATACAAAAAAATTAGAGGGGCCAGATTTTGAGTTAATAGAAAAATTAGTAAAAGAATTAGATATACCTATAATAGCAGAAGGAAGAATAAATACTCCTGAAGAACTTAAAAAAGCATTAAGTCTAGGAGCATATTCAGCAGTAGTAGGTTCAGCTATTACAAGACCACAACTTATAACAGAAAAGTTTACAAAAGCAATAGCTAAAAATTAAAATAAAATATGGGAGGATAATAAGATGAAAGGGATTTATTCAGCTTTATTAGTATCATTTGATGAAAATGGAAACATAAACGAAAAGGGATTAAGACAAATAGTAAGACACAATATAGACGTTTGTAAAGTAGATGGTTTATATGTAGGAGGTTCAACAGGTGAAAACTTTATGTTATCAACTGATGAAAAGAAAAGAATATTTGAAATAGCTAAAGATGAAGCTAAAAACGATATTAAATTAATAGCACAAGTAGGATCAGTTAATTTAAAAGAAGCAGTTGAACTTGCTAAATTTGCTACAGAATTAGGGTATGATTCATTAAGTGCTGTTACACCTTTTTACTATAAATTTGATTTTGAGGAAATCAAACACTACTATGAAACAATAGTAAATTCAGTAGATAATAAAATGATAATATATTCTATACCATTTTTAACTGGTGTAAATATGAGTTTAGATCAGTTTGCTGAGCTATTTGAAAATGAAAAAATAATAGGGGTTAAATTTACAGCAGCAGATTTCTACTTACTAGAAAGAATGAGAAAGAGATTCCCTGATAAGTTAATATATGCAGGATTTGATGAAATGATGTTACCAGCAGTTGTTTTAGGTGTAGATGGGGCTATAGGTTCAACATTTAACGTAAATGGTGTTAGAGCTAAGCAAATATTTGAACTAGCTAAAAATAATAAAATAGAGGAAGCTAGAGAAATACAACATATAACAAATGATTTAATAACTGATATATTAGGAAATGGATTATATCAAACTATAAAATTAATACTTGAAGAACAAGGGGTAGAAGCAGGATATTGTAGACAACCTATGAAAGAAGCAACTGAAGAAATGAAACGAAAAGCTAAAGAAATGTATAATAAATATTTTGGAAAAGAATTAGATAAAGTAAATGCTTAGTACTTAACAATATTAATAATGGGCTATCAATTAAATTTTGATAGCCCTAAATACAAGGGGGATATGAACATGAACAACAATATGGTAGGGTTTACAGGCGTTGATTTTGCCGTATTAGCAATCTATCTGCTAGCAGTACTACTAGCTGGATTATTCTTCTCAAAGAAGGAAATGAAGGGGAAAGAGTTCTTTAAAGGTGACGGAACAATTCCTTGGTGGGTAACTTCAGTATCCATATTTGCAACATTACTAAGTCCAATATCTTTTTTATCACTTGCAGGTAACTCATATGGTGGAACTTGGATATTATGGTTTGCACAACTTGGAATGTTTATAGCAATACCTTTAACAATAAGATATTTCTTACCTTTATATGCAAGACTTGATTTAGATACAGCATATCAATATTTAGAAATAAGATATAAAAGTAAAGGTCTTAGAGTCTTAGGAGCTTTGATGTTTATAATATATCAAATAGGTCGTATGTCAATAATCATGTACTTGCCATCAGTAGTTTTAGCAGATCTTACAGGGATTTCAGTAAATGTACTTATAATAGTAATGGGAGTAATTGCAATAATTTATTCATATACAGGTGGTTTAAAATCAGTTTTATGGACGGATTTTATACAAGGAGTTGTACTTATAATAGGAGTTACAGGAACATTATTCTTCTTAATTAGCAATATTAATGGAGGATTTGGGGAAGTTATGTCAACTCTTACAGATGGAAAAAAATTCTTAGCTAATAATGAAGTAATGTTTAATCCAAATATATTTTCAACAAGTGCATTTATAATATTTGTAGGTGCTGGATTTAATACATTCTCATCATATATATCAAGTCAGGATATAGTTCAAAGATTTACTACAACAACAGACGTAAAACAATTAAAGAAAATGACTTACGGAAATGGAATACTATCTATGGGACTTGCAACAGTATTTTATTTAATAGGAACTTGTTTATTTGTATTTTACACTCAAAATCCAGAACTAGCTCAAACTGTTAAGCAAGACCAAATATTTGCATCATATATAGCATATCAATTACCAGTAGGAATTACAGGGATATTATTAGCAGCAATATATGCAGCAAGTCAATCAACATTATCAACTGGGCTAAACTCGGTTGCAACAAGCTGGACATTAGATATACAAACAATGATATCTAAAGATATGAGCTTTGAAAAACAAACTAAAATAGCACAATATATATCTTTAGGAGTAGGTATTGTAGCTATAGGAGTTTCTATGATACTTGCAAATGGAGAAATAAAATCAGCATATGAATGGTTTAATAGTTTTATGGGATTAGTACTTGGAGTTTTAGCTGGAATATTTGTACTTGGAGCATTTAGTAAAAAAGCTACTAAATTAGGTGCATATGTAGGATTTATAGTATCAGCTATACTTGTGGTATTCTTAAAGTACAATGTGCCAGAAGTAACTTCTTGGGCATACTCATTAATAACAATAACTACATCTGTGGTTGTTGGTCAAATAGTTAGTTTAGTTCAAATAAAAGTAAGTAATGTAAGAGAAAAAGTTACAGAAGAAGCAACAGTACACTATGAAGCTTAGGGGGAAATGATATGATATTTGGTAATGTAAATCATGTGAAAACCTATTCAAATTTAAATGAAGATATAATTAGATGTTTTGAATATGCAAAAGATAACAACCTTTTAGATTATGATAAAGGAAGTTACGAAATTGATGGTAAAGATATATTTGTAAATATAGTAGAGTATGAAACTTGTAAAAAAGAAGATAGATTTTGGGAAGCTCATAAAAAGTATATAGATATTCATCTTATGTTAGATGGATGTGAAAGAATAGATTTAAACTTTATAGAGAACTTAAATCAAAAGGAATATGAAGAAGAAGGAGATTTCCTACCTCTTGAAGGTAAAAATAATTCATACGTTGATTTAGAAAAAGGGCATTTTCTTATTTGTTTTCCAGAAGATGCTCATATGACAGCAATAGAAGTTGATAAACCACAAAATATAAAGAAAGCTATCTTTAAAGTAATAATTAGATAGGTAAAAAAGGAGAATAGTTTTCTATTCTCCTTAATTTTTTAGGAGGATATATGCAAAATATAGATGTGTTTTTATTAATAGGTCAAAGTAACGCTAGAGGAGTTGGAGATAAAACTTATAGCGAAATTCCAAATGAAAACTGCTTTGAGTATTTAAGTAATAATGAAATTATAAAAATGAGATGTGAACTTGAAAAATCTGAAGGGTCTGGAACTATAGCTCCTTCTTTTTCTAATAGATGGAATGAAGTTACTAAGAATAAAGTGTGCTTTATTCATGAAGCTAAAGATGGGTCAAGAATAAAAAATTGGAATCATGATGCAAATAAGTTTTTAGATGATGCTATAATTAAATTTAACAAAGGTGTTAAGTTAATAAATGAAAAATATAAAATAACAAATAAATATGTAATATGGATACAAGGAGAAAGTGATGCAAAATATGGAAGTGACCCTATATATTACAAAGAAAATTTAAAAGATATTGCCAATAGATTAAAAGACGAATGTAATATTGATAAAATGTTTGTAAGTTTAACAGGTTATTGGCTAGGTCACAAAGATTACTTTACTAGAACAAAAAAAATAGCAGCAGCTCAATTTATAGCATGTAAAGAGTGTGATATTTTAAGTTTAGGAAGTAATAGAGCAATGACTTTTCATGATGAGAATTTAACTATAGATGATGTTCATTACTCTCAAATAGGTTTAAATATATTAGGAAGAGATTTAAGTGATAATATTTTAAAATACAATGATACTAAAAAAGATATAATTTTAAAGGATACTATAGACTTAGAAAAATACAGAGAATATATATATAAATTAGAAAAATTACAAAATGATTACATATAAATTTAAAAACAATTGGGGGAATTAATATGAAAAATTTTATTTGCATAGATGTAGGAGGAACATCTATAAAATATTCAGTTATAAAAGAAGATGGAAATATAATAACTAAAAATAGTATGCCTACAGAAGCTATTCAAAAAGGTGGAACTGGAATACTTAAAAAGATAAAATTAATAATAAGAGAATATAAAAAAGACTATGATATAAGTGGAATTGCAATATCTACAGCAGGAATGGTAGATTCAAAGGAAGGTAAAATATTATATGCACTTGAAGATTTAATACCAAATTATACTGGAGTTGAAATTAAAAAAGAAGTTGAAAAGGAATTTAATATATTATGTGAAGTTGAAAATGATGTAAATTGTGCAGGACTTGGAGAAATGTGGTTAGGAGCTGGAAAAGACTCTAATTCTTCCGTTTGTTTAACTATTGGGACTGGAATTGGAGGTTGTATAATAATAGATAACAAACTAATATCAGGATTTAGTAATAGTGCAGGAGAAGTAGGTTATATAAATATAAATGGGAAAAGTTTTCAAGATAGAGCATCTACTAGTAGTTTAATCAAAAGAATAGCAAAGAAAAAGAACATGGACTATATGGATTTAAATGGTAAAATAGTATTTGAACTAGCAAAAGAAAATGACAAAGATTGTTTAGAAGAAATAGATAACATGGTAAAAAATTTAGCAATTGGAATATCAAATATATGTTATATAATAAATCCTCAAGTAGTAATACTAGGTGGAGGAATAATGGCACAAGAAGAATTTTTAAAGCCTAAAATAGAAAAAGAACTTAAAAATACTCTAATAGCAAGTATATATAAAAATACAAAATTAGAGTTTGCAAAACAAAAAAATGATGCAGGTATGTTAGGTGCATTATATAATTTTTTACAAAAAAGGGATAAGGTAGAATAATATTATGAATATATTAGAAAAATTAGAAACACCTGATTTTAAAGCTACAAAATCGGATAAACTACTTATAGATTATATAAAAAATAATTTAGATAACTTTTCTTATAAACCTATTTCTCAAATAGCAAAAGAAAGTAACTTGGGAGAGTCAACTATAACAAGATTTGCAAGAAAGATGGGATTTTCAAGTCTTCAAGATTTTAAAGTAACTCTTACTAAAGAAGTATCTACAATTAGTAATAAAAAAGAAAATATTATAAATAATAATATAGAGAATGATGAACCTGCTTCTGAAACAGCTAAGAAGTTATTAAGTTCAAATATAAATATACTAAGTAAAACTGTAGATATAATACAAAGTGAAGATATATGTAAATGTGCAGATTTAATAATTAATGCTAGAAGAATATATTTTATAGGAATAGGATATTCAGGAATAATAGCACAGGATTCTAACTACAAATTTATGAGAATAGGTTTAAATTGTAGTAGCTTTGATAGTAGTCATACTATGATAATGATGGCATCTATTATGGAAAAAGACGACTTAATAGTAGCTATATCTCATTCAGGTGAAACAAAAGAAATTATAAAAGCTGTTAATATGGCTAAAGAAAATAATGTAGATGTAATTTCTATAACAGAAAATAAAGAATCAAGTTTAAAAAGGATATCAGATGTTAACTTAGGTTATATATCTCAAGAAACTTTACTTGAAACTGGATCTATATCATCTAAATTAGCACAGTTTTTTATAATAGACCTTGTATATACACAAGTAGTTAAGCAAGAATTTAAAGAATCACTTGAAAGAAAAGTAAAGACAACTAAAGCTATAAAACTTCTTTAATTAAAGATTTTGTAGTAAAATGTAACAAATTTGTATCAAAATTATCTATAGTCTGTATTTATATAGAAAATTATGCTAATATAAACACTTAGTACAAAAAAATGACCGTTTTCGACAAAAAAATAAAATACTAGGTGGTGACAATTTGAAAAGTAAAAACATTAAAATAATTTTTAGCATACTTTTAATTTTGGTTGTAGGAATTGCAATTAAGACTTTAAACACTCAAAATACTCAAAGTGAAAAAACATTACGCAAAAGATTTAAAGATCATGTTGTATTTTACCCTCAACATCAAGATGATGAAATTTTATGGGGCGTGAGTGCTATTTCAGATGCAGTAAAACAATGTGGTGCTAATAATGTATATGTTGTACTAGTTTCAGATGGATCAGGCGTTAATGTTTTTAATCAAATACCTAGATTTAAAGGTATAACTAGAAAAGAAAAAGAAATTCTTAGAAATAATGAATTTAAAGCTGCTTTACATGAATTAGGTGTTAAAGACAGTAATATAATAATACTTGCAGATGAAGCTGAAAAACCAGGTATTCATTATGACCTTATGGAAAAAACTATATTAAAATTTGAAAAAGAACTAGGAGATGTTACTCACGTAGCTCATCACTATAGATATGATAATCATATAATGCATAGAAAAAATGGTCAAGTTCTAAAAAAACTTAGTGATGAACATAAAGTAGCAGATGCTAGATATTTTATCAAACCTGCATACTTAAAAGATATACCTAAAGACAAAAGAGATGTTTATAAATCAGAGACTAAAGAGGATAGAGAGAAATCTAAAAAAGCTATTGATCAATATAAAATTGTAAATGAAAAAGAGCAAAAACTTGGAATAGGGTATACTTCGGCTCACACATATTTTGATCATTTATATAGTGATCCTAATTACACATCTGTGCTAAGTTTTAATTAATAGAATTTAATAAAAATAAAAAGTATTTAAAAAGCTATCTTAAAAAATAGTAAAAATAAACTTAAAAATAGGTGGTATACATTGATATCACCTATTTTTAAATATTTTTAACTATTAAATAATAAGATAGCTTTTTTTATTATTTTAAGTAAAAACTGTTAATTTATATGGGAAAAGTATGGGGGCTTATTTGCAAAAGAAACAACTTTATGCTATGATTAAGTTGTTACGAGAAAAAACTTAATTAATTAATAAAGTTGTTACTTTGATTTGAAATATAAACAAAAAAATAGGAGGAAGCATATGAAAAATAATATCGTATTTAAAATATCATTAGTACTGACCAGTCTGGTAGTGATATTTGGATTAATATCACCAGATATGTTTAAAGAAGCATCAAATAAAGGATTTAATTTAATTGTAAGTAATTTTAACTGGGTATACTTATTAGTGATGCTTGCATTAGTAATATTTGCAGTATTTTTGGCTTTTAGTAAATATGGAAACATAAGACTTGGTAAAGATACAGACAGACCGGAATTTAGTAATTTATCATGGTTTTCAATGTTATTTGGAGCAGGAATGGGAATCGGATTAGTATTTTTTGGAGCAGTAGAGCCATTAAAACATATGGTCGCACCTATAGGATTAACGTCTGGAAGTCAAGAAGCCATAAATTTTGCAATGCAACAATCATTTATGCACTGGGGATTAACTCCATGGGCAGCTTATGCAATAATGGGATTATCACTTGCGTATTTTCAATTTAGAAAAGATGCACCAGGGCTTATAAGTAGTGTATTTTTACCTATATTAGGAGAAGAAGGAGTAAAAGGTAAAGTAGGTAAAACAATAGATATATTAGCTGTATTTACAACAGTAACAGGAATAGCAACATCTCTAGGTATGGGGACAATGCAAATAGCAGGTGGGCTTGAGTATATGTTTGGTATAAAAAATACTATATATGTACAAATAGTTATAATAGCTATAGCAACAATACTATACATTAAAAGTTCAACTAGTGGTTTAGATAAAGGAATAAAACTACTATCTAATATAAACTTAACTTTAGCATTTTCACTTTTATTAGGAGCCATAATAATAGGACCAACTATAGATATGGTATCAAACTTATCAAATGGAATAGGATTATATTTAGAAAATTTTATATCTCAAAGTTTATATATTGACCAATCAGGGAAATGGATAGCTCAGTGGAGAGTATTTTATTGGGCAATGTGGATAGCATGGATACCATTTGTTGGAATATTTATAGCAAGAATATCAAAGGGTAGAACAATAAGAGAATTTATAATAGGAGTAACACTAGCTCCAGCACTAGCTTGTATAGTTTGGTTTGCTGTATTTGGAACACTAGGAATGAATTTAGGATTAGATTTTGCAAAAGATGCAACAATGGTAACAGAAACAGCATTATTTAAAGTCTTTTTAAATTATCCATTTGGTAAAGTACTATCAATAATAGCTATGATTTTATTATGTACATTTTTCGTATCATCTGCAGATTCAGCAACATATGTACTTGGAATGTTTACATCTAATGGAGATTTAAACCCAAGTAATAAAAAGAAAATAACATGGGGAGTTATACAAGCTTTACTAGCGGTAGTATTATTAATATCAGGAGGTTTAGAAACATTACAAACAGTATCAATAGTATCAGCATTTCCTTTTGCAATAATAATGCTAATAAGTATAGTTTCTATAACAAAAGCATTAAAAGAAGAATTTAAATTAGAAGAAGAAAAAGCAAAAATAATAAAAAAAGCAGTAGAGAAAGAATATAGAGTTTCAAATAAATATAAACAACCTATAATACCAAGAAAAAAAGAAGTTTATTAATATAAAAAGAGTATCTTGAATTTAAGATACTCTTTTTATTTATAAATTAATTTATAAAAATTTTATTTTTAAATTTTTTTCTCAAAAACTAAGTCAAATTCATTTATCTTTCCATTAAGTTCAAAATCACTTGGAATAGCACTAACAAATCTCCAACCTTCTCTGCTGTATTTATCTATTAATTCTCTATGATCAGAAATTCTAAAAACTGAACTAGCTTTTGACTTAACATAAATGTATGTATACATAAAAATATCCCTCCTTTTTTCCAAAATTAAAGTAACTTTTTAATTAATCTTTATATTCTTCATCTCCATATAAAAACATTGGAACAGAAGTATGGATATTAACATCCCCAATAACCATAAGAATATCATTTTCTAGGAATTCAATATAAGGGCCAGGGGAGAGTATAAGGTCACCATTACGCTTAACAGCAACTATAGTACCTCCGGTATTTTGCCAAAAATTAGTTTGTCCAGCAGTCATACCGATAAACTTACAATTAGCTTTTATTTCAAATTCAAAAGGAACTAGTGGATTAATAGTTGATAATCTACTTGAGTAATCTACTATTTTGTTCATAGTTTCTAATATTTGAGCTTCTAATTTAGCTCGGCTATTAAGAAGAAAAGATAAATCAGACCTATAAGAAGATATATTAGTTATATTTTGATATTTTTTTAAAAAAGATTCAGCATTACTAGAAGATAAAACAATTATACCTTTTCCCTTAATGCTTTGAACAACTTCAATATCCTCAAGAAGTTTTACAGAGCGTCTAATAGTTTCAGGGGAAACATTATACTTAGCAGCAAGAGCTGAACGACCACGAAGTGTAGCGCCTTCAGCTATATTTCCAACATATATATTATTAGCTATATCAAGAGCAATTTTTTGATATATAGGCATAGTATGTGATTTTTCCATAATTCCTCCAAAAAATTTTAATAAATATATTAAAATATTTAAATATTTTATTTCTACTTTAAATAGGTTTCTATAATAAATTAGTAAATATTATCTAATGAATATTATATCACTAAAAAAGGAAATATAAATAGGATTATAATATATAAAGGAGGTTTTTGTATGGAAAATAAAAAACATTTTTTAGATGGAAGTTTAGAAGAATATAATGATAAGGTTGTACCTAAAATACCAGTATTTGAAGGTGAAGATATAACATCTGAAGTTTACTTTTTTAAACCGTTTCAAGTATTAAAAGCTCATAGACATCCACATGGAGAACAAATATTTTTCTTTTTTAAAGGTAGTGGAAAGATGAGTGTAGAAGATGATGTTACTGATGTTACTGTAGGAAATAGTGTATTTGTAAAAGCTGGTCAATGGCATGAAATAACTAATGGTGATAGTGAAATGATTGCGGTTCAAGTAACTAAAGTAGGTGCTGGAGCAGAGTATAAAGAAAATTAATAAAATAAAAACTACTTAAAATTATAATTTTAAGTAGTTTTTATTTATATAAATTGCATTTTCTATGTTTAAGTAAAGGAAGTTTTTCTCTTAAATTATTTATATATTCAAAGTCTATATCACAAACAAAATATCCTTCATCACCATTTAATTTATTAATAATATCTCCCCAAGGTGAAACTGCTATAGAATTTCCATATGATATATAAGAATCATTATAGTTTGTAGAAGGAGCACAGCCGATAGTATAAACTTGATTATCAACAGCCCTGCATCTAAATAATAATTCCCAATGAGAAGGACCTGTTTTCATATTAAAAGCAGCAGGAATAATTATAGCCTTGGCACCACTATCTACCATCATACGAAATATTTCAGGAAATCTTAAATCATAGCAAATACATAAACCAAATCTTCCAAATTCAGTATCAAATACAGTTATATTTTCACCTGGACTAACAGTATTAGATTCATTTACATAAGTATCTCCTATTTGCATATCAAATAGATGTATTTTTCTATGCTTTCCAATTAAATCTCCATTTCTATCAAATACATAAGAAGTATTATAAATTTTCCCATCTAAATCAATTTCAGGCATAGATCCAGCAACTAAATATATATTATTAACTTTTGCTAAATTAGATAAGTATCTATAAGTATTTCCACTTTCAGGCTCAGCATATAAAGGAAATTTACTTGTTAGATAAGGACAGCAAAACATTTCAGGTAATAAAACCATATCAACATCTTTTTTTAAGACATTATGTAAAATACTATTTAAAGTTTTGAGGTTTGTAGATTTTTCATCTTCTATATGCATTTGTATTACAGCTAATTTACATTTACTCATATAAATCCCCCTTAAAATAATCATTAATATAATATTAATATAACTTAATAATTAAAACTACAATAATGATATAATATAAATTAAATTTGATGTAGAAAGAAGGAGAAAATTTGAATGAATTATTAATAAATCTAAATTCAGATATAAAAAGATGTGAAGAAGTCTTAAGAATGAATAATTACTTAGAAATAGTTATAGTTCTAGAGGAAATTATTGATAAGTATAATGACAAAATAGATGATATAGCTATAAAAAATGATAGAGTATGGAACTATAGTAAAAAAGACCTTGAAAACATAACTGACAAACTTATAGTTAAAAGAGATGAAATAATAAATGATTATATATATAATAACATTACCATAGATAGTTTTATAAAAAATATAAAAGAAATTTTGTTACAGAATAAAAAATTTATTGAAGATAAAAAACATGAATTTTTAGATAAAATAAATGAAATTTACAATATATATATAGCAAATATAGATAAAAATTTAAAATGGGAAAAGCTAAAAATATACTTAATTTGGGCTTCAAAACAAGATTTATATATATCTAGAAATATTATAGAATTAATTAACTTAGTAATTAAAAGTTTAAGATAAAAAGGGTATTAATACCCTTTTTATCATCTACAAAGATAAGAATTTACATCTACAGATTGAATTAAACCTAAACTAGGTGGATTACCTATAACATATATTGTATATATTCTATTGGCTTTAAGGTTTAAGTTTCCTGATAAAACTATATCTCCTGTATTACTTGAAGTAACATCCATAGAATAAGCACCAGAAGGAACTTTAGTATAATCTGAATTTCCTTTAAAATTTAAATTCTCAAATAAAGAATTTCCATTAGCAAATACATTAACATTAGGTGAATCAGGAGATAAATGAACTACTCTAACAGTAGATTCTTTAGGAGAAGGAATTTCATCTATATCATCTTCTATTAGTATAAATTCTAAATTATCTAAATTTCCAACAATAGCTATAGTAAATATTCTATCATCAGGAACATCTATCATTTTAGTTAGTATAGTTGTAGTAGAATCTCCTATAGAACGAATTTCTATTGTATGCATTCCTTCTTCCATGTATGAATAATCAGATATATCTGTATAAGCTAGTCCAGGTGCTAAAATTTCACCATCTAAATAAACATCAACTGTTGGTGCATTAGGTGAGGCATGAAAAACTCTAACTATAGAATTACCTTCCTTAGTTTTAAAACAATCCATAAATATTTCCCCCTTATTTACAAACTTTAACTCATATTAAATTATGAAAATTAGAGTAAATATGTTCATAATTAAATATTTTTAAAATATAAAAATATTTAAATCTAAAATAATTGGGTATAATAAAATAAAAGGAAAATATAATACATATTTAATAGGAGGATTATTATGTCAGAGAAAGTGTGTTTATGTAAAGGAATAACAAAAGAAACTATAGTAGAAGCTATAAAAAATGGAGCAGATACTGTAGAAAAAGTTAAAGATGCAACAGGAGCAACAACAGGACCGTGTCAAGGTGCAAGATGCAGAGAAACTATAGAAAAATTAATAGAAGAAAATAAATAATAAAAAATTAGAATTAAGGATACCGTTTATTCCAAAGGATTCAGGAGTGAACGGTATTTTTTTATATAAATAATACTTAAAATATGATACAAAGTTAAAAAAATGGGTATAAGCATATTAAGCATTTGATTGTCGAAAATTACAATTAAATGTTTATTTAATACTTTATGAATTAAATCACAATAAAGGAGCAATTAACATGAAACACTTATTTACAGAAAAGGTAGTCCCAGTAGAATTAGATAATCCGTCTATACAAATAGATTATGACAAATGTATAAAATGTGGATTATGTAAGAGGGTTTGTGCAAATGAAATAGGAGTTGCAGGCTACTTTGATTTAGAAAAAACTGGAGATATAGCAATATGTATAAACTGTGGACAGTGTGTGCAAGCATGTCCTAAAAAGGCTATAACACAAGTTGAAGATATAGACAGAGTTAAAGAAGCTATAAATGATCCTGATAAAATTGTAGTATTTAGTACTGCACCAGCTGTTCGTGTAGCACTTGGTGAAGAATTTAATATGGAAGAAGGTTCATATGTTGAAGATAAAATGGTTCAATCATTAAGAAAACTTGGTGGAGATTATGTATTTGATGTAACTTTTGGTGCTGATATGACAATAATGGAAGAAGCTAGTGAATTAGTAAGTCGTATTATAAATGGTAATAGCAAATTACCACAATTTACAAGCTGTTGTCCTTCTTGGGTTAAGTTTGCAGAAACATTCTACCCAGAATTAATACCAAACTTATCTACAACTAAAAGTCCAATAGGTATACAAGGTACTGTAATAAAAACATATTTTGCAAAAAAAGCTAATATAGATCCATCAAAAATAGTAAATGTTACTATAACACCATGTACTTCTAAAAAATATGAAATACTTAGACCTGAAATGAACAGTTCAGCTAAATTTAATAATGTTGAAGATATGAGAGATAATGACATAATATTAACAACTAAAGAACTTGCTAAATGGTTAAGAGAAGAAAACATAGATTTTGATGCTTTAGAAGGTTCAAAATTTGACAATATATTAGGTCTTGGAAGTGGAGCTGGTTTAATCTTTGGTAATAGTGGTGGAGTTATGGAAGCTGCGGTCAGAACTGTATACAATATACTAACTCATGAAAATCCACATAAAGAGTTTTTACACTTTACTCCAGTTAGAGGACTTGAAGGAGTTAAAGAAGCTACTGTTACTATAGGAGATAAAACTCTTAGATTAGCAGCTGTACAAGAAACTGCAAATGCTAGAACTTTAATAGAAAAGCTAAAAGCAGGAGAAGTTGAATATGATTTTGTTGAAGTGATGACTTGTAAAGGCGGATGTATAGGTGGAGCTGGACAACCTAAAATGAAAGCTAGAATTACAAATGAAATGAGATTAAAACGTATAGAAGGATTATACGATAAAGATAAAACTATAAAAATAAAATGTAGTTATGAAAACCCAGATGTAATAAATGTATATAAAGAATTCTTTAAAGAACCGTTATCTCATTTATCACATGAGCTTTTACATACTAGCTTTGAATCTAAACATGATATGTTAGGACTAGATAAAGATAGTAATTTAAGTGATATAGGTTAAGATATGTTTATTTAATCTAAGGGTAAAGTAGTTATAATATTTAAAAAAAAATATTATAACTACTTTACCTTAGATAATAAAAATCTATTTTATTAATAAAAATATATAAAGATGAATAAATTTAATTATTATTAAAAATTAATAATCAAATATAATATTTAAAATATTTTAAATATTATATTTGGGTATTAATTATACAACCATTAAAATCGAGGTGAATATATGGATGTTATAAATATTATAGAAAAATTATATAAAACAAATGATGCAAGCAAGGAAGAATTATTGTATTTATTAGACAATATAGATGAAAATTCAAAAGAATTATTAATTAAAAGAGCTAATGAAACCAGAAAAAAATATTATAAAAATAAAGTTTATATGAGAGGTCTTATAGAACTTACAAGCTTTTGTAAGAAGGATTGCTTGTACTGTGGGCTTAGACGACACAATAAAAATGCAGATAGATATAGATTAACATTAGATGAAATTTTAGAATGTGTTAGAAAAGGTGATAAGCTAGGATATAAAACTTTCGTTTTGCAAGGTGGTGAAGATGAATACTTTACAGATAATAAGATGGTAGAGATAATTAAAGCCATAAAAAGTGAGTTTCCAAAAAATGCAATAACTCTTTCATTAGGAGAAAGAAGCTATGATTCTTATAAAAAAATGTATGATGCAGGAGCAGATAGATACTTGTTAAGACATGAAAGTGCTAGTAAAGAACTTTATGAAAGTATACATCCAGGTGAGCCTTTTGAAAAAAGAAGAAACTGTTTAAAAAATTTAAAAGATATAGGATATCAAGCAGGTGCTGGGTTTATGGTAGGTATACCAGGACAAACTAATGAAGATTTAGTTAATGATTTAATGTTTGTTAAAGAATTTGAACCTGCAATGTGTGGAATAGGTCCTTTTATACCTCACAAGGACACCCCTCTTGGAAATCATGAACATGGTAGCTTAGAAAAAACAGTTATATGTTTGGCTATTGTTAGATTATTACTTCCAAAGGTGTTATTGCCAGCTACAACAGCTCTTTCAAGTATAGATCCAAAAGGAAGAGAAGAAGGATTAAAAGCTGGAGGAAATGTTATAATGCCGAATTTATCGCCAATGTCTGTTAGAAAAAAATATTCTCTATATGATAATAAAGCATATATATTAGATGAAGATGCAGAGTATAGAACTATGATAGAGAAAAAGATAAATGAAGCAGGGTATGAAGTAGAAGTAAGTAGAGGAGATAATCCTGAGTTTAGAAAATAATAAAGGAGATTAAGTTATGTTTATAAATCATGAAGAAATATATAATATTTTAGAAGAAACAAAAAATCCTTCAAATGAAGAAATAAAAGAAGTTTTAAATAGAGCAAAGAAAAAAGAAGGATTATCATATAAGGATATAGCTATATTACTACAAGCAGAAGATGAAAAAGATTTAGAACAAATATATTCTTTAGCAGGTGAAATAAAAAGAGATATATATGGAAAAAGAATAGTTGTATTTGCACCACTTTATGTAAGTGATTACTGTGTAAATAACTGCGTTTACTGTGGATATAGAAGAGATAATAACTTCTGTAGAAGAAGATTAACAATGGAAGAAGTAGCTGAAGAAGTTAAAATACTAGAACAAATGGGACATAAGAGATTAGCACTTGAACTTGGAGAAGACCCAAGCAATGCTCCTATAGATTATGTTTTAGAATGTTTAGATACTATATATAAAACTCAAAATGCTAATGGAGAAATAAGAAGAGTCAATGTAAATATAGCTGCAACAACAGTTGAAAATTATAAAAAATTACATGAAAAGGGAATAGGAACCTATATACTATTCCAAGAAACTTATCATAAACCAACTTATGAAAAAATGCATCCAAAATCACTAAAAGGAGATTATGAATATCATTTAACTGCTTTTGATAGAGCTATGGAAGCAGGAATAGATGACGTTGGAGCAGGAGTTTTATTTGGATTAGCTGATCCTAGATTTGAAGTTTTAGGTCTTATGATGCATAATGCTCATTTAGAAGAAAAATATGGAGTAGGATTCCATACAATATCAGTTCCAAGACTTCAACCTGCAACAGGTGTAACTTTAGAAAATTATCCACATTTATTAACTGATAAAATGTTTAAAAAGATAGTAGCAATTTTAAGAATTGCTGTACCATTTACAGGGCTTATCTTATCAACTAGAGAAACACCAGCTATGAGAAAAGAATTATTAAAATATGGAGTAAGTCAAATATCAGCAGGATCATCAACTGGTGTTGGAGGATATAAAGAAAGAGAAGCCGGAAATGAAAGTAAGCAATTTAAAACTAGTGATGAAAGAAGTCCTATAGAGATTTTAAAAGAGTTATTAGATGATGGATATATACCAAGTTACTGTACAGCTTGCTATAGAAAAGGAAGAACTGGAGATAGATTTATGCAACTTGCTAAATCTGGTAATATAAAATATGTTTGTGAGCCAAATGCACTTATGACATTACATGAATTTACTCTAGATTATGGAGATAAAGAATTATACAACAAAGCTCAAGAAGTAATAAAAAATGAAACAGAAAAAATTCAAAGAGAAGATTTAAAAACATACACTAAAGAAAGCATGGAAAAAATGAAAAAAGGAGAAAGAGATTTCTACTTATAGGAGGTATATATGAACACTACTCCAAATGCAAATAGAAAACAAATTGGAATATACGGAAATACAAATAGTGGAAAATCTTCATTGATGAATGCTATATTGGGTCAAGAAATATCGTTAGTATCAAGTATTGAAGGTACAACTACAGATCCAGTTCAAAAGGCTATGGAATTAATACCCTTTGGTCCTATATTATTAATAGATACAGCAGGACTTGAGGATAAAAGTGAACTTGGAGAAGTTAGGGTTAAAAAAAGTTATGAATATTTAAAAAGAATAGATTTTGCTATATATTTAGTTGATGGTAATAATATAGATATTAATACATATAAAGCTTGGAAAAAAGAAGCAATTAAGTATAATGTTAATCATGTAGTAGTTATTAATAAACTAGATATATTAAATGAAGAAGAAATTAATAATATAAAAAAATTATTTGAAAGTCCTATATTTATATCAGTTAAAGAAAATAAAGGTATAGATAATTTAAAAGAAAAACTTATAAAACATTTAGAACAAGAGGAAGAAGATAAACCTATAGTTGGAGATTTATTACCTTATGGATCAAAAGTTATATTAGTAGTTCCCATAGATTCAGAAGCTCCTAAGGGAAGAATTATACTTCCACAAGTTCAAGTTATAAGAGATTGCTTAGATCATGGAATAAAAACTTATGTAGTAAGGGATACAGAGTTAAGTGAAGCTTTGACTGAGTTAAAAGATATAGACTTAGTTATAACCGATTCACAAGCTTTTAAAGAGGTAGAATCTATAATTCCAAATGATATGAAACTAACAAGTTTTTCTATATTATTTGCAAGACAAAAAGGGGAAATAAGAGATTTTTTAGAAGGAACTAAAAAGTTAGATTCATTAAAACCAGGAGATAAAATACTTATATGTGAAAGCTGTACACATAATGTATCTCATGAAGATATAGGTAGAGTGAAAATACCAAAGATGCTAAGAAAAATAGCAGGTGGAGAACTTAATATTGAATATAGTGTTTCTTATGATTTTAAGGAAAATATAGAAGTTTATGATCTTGTTATTCACTGTGGAGCGTGTATGGTAAATAGAAAAAGCATATTAAATAAGATAAATTTATGTAAAGAGAAAAATATACCTATAACTAATTATGGGATGGTTATAGCATACTATACAGGTATATTAGATAGAGCTACTTGTATATTTAAATAATAAAAAAAGGTGTATAATTTATACACCTTTTTTTATTATTACTTCCACATTATCATCAATATAATCTTTAACAAATTTATAAGGTACAGTTTTATTAAAAGCTGGATAAGAAGATATAAACCTTACAAATATAGGAGTATCAAATAATATTTTTCTATTATTTAAAAATGTTCTATCGCCATTAACTACTGCACTAATAGATAGTGGTAATAGTTCTAAATACTTTTCATATCTATATTTTGCTACATTATAAGGGTAGTTGCCTATAAAAATAAAAAATGTAAGTTGATATATATCTCCAAAAAACCAAAACCATTGAGAATAAACTAAATCCGTACTTGTAGTAAATAAATCAAGGTCATAAAAATAAGGTGAAATAGATAAATTTACTATTGCAGGATCTTCTAAGTGAGTTATAGTATATCTTCTAAATCTTACTGGCTCAGTAGCTGTGTAAGGTTTTTCTATACTTACATTAACTTTTGATAAACTTAAATTATCCAATAAAATCACATCCTAAATATAATGTCTAGTTTATTATATTTTTTAAATAATAATTTGTGATATGTATATAGTTAAAACCATATACATACATATCCATAGTTGAATAATATAATAGTAATATCTACAGTTTTAAAATTTTATAAGGGGTGAGTATTATAGAATATGAGAACTTTAATTTAAATAGAGATATACAAACAGATAAAAGCATATCGAATTCTATATTTGTAACACATACTGAAGCTTTTGCTCAAGAGGTAGAAAATTTAACTATAGATTATGAAATGATAAGATTAAGTACAACTAGAACTCTCATGTTATTTACAGCTTTAACTAAAACTAATGTAGAAGCAGTTCTTCAATTAGACTCTGTTTTAATTATTGAAAATGTTGTAAGGGTTGCATCTTTAGGGAGTATAACAAGAGGAACTGAAAATGGAATAACAGGTCAAGAAGAAATAGGAGTTAATTTTTTTAAAAATAATCCTAATGTACCATTAACAGGTCAAGGGACAGTAATAGCTGTAATAGATACAGGAATAGATTATTTACATGAAGATTTTATATACCCAGATGGAACTAGTAAAATACTTTATTTGTGGGATCAATCAAAAGACGGAAATCCGCCAGAAGGTTTTTTTATAGGCACAGAATATACAAGAGAAGATATAAATAAAGCCATACAAGAAAATGACAATACTTTATCTATAGATGAAGAAGGACAGGGGACTATGATTAGTGGAATATGTGCAGGATTAGGAAATATAAATAGAGAATATGAAGGTGTAGCACCAGGAGCTGAACTTATAGTTGTTAAGCTTGGAAAAGTAAATGGGTATTATAATAGTGCAATGTTATTTACAGCACTTCAATATGTATATAAAAAATCAGATGAATTAAATTTACCAACTGTTGTACATGTATCAATGGGAAGTACTGGCTTGGCAGGATATGCAAGTAGGGTAAATAGTAGAGATACATACTTTTCAAATGGAATATGTGTAGTAACTGGTGCAGGAAATGAAGGAAATACTCAAACACACATGTCTGGGATTTTAACAAGATTAGGGGATATAGTTGATATAGGTATAGAAGTTGAAGAAGAAGAAGCAAGTCTAAGAATAGAAGTTTGGCTTAGTAGGCCAGATAGAGTAAATTTATATATAATATCTCCAAGTGGAGAAGAAAGTAAAATAGTAGATTTATCAAACTACGAATTAGTAAATGGAATATTTGATTTAGAGGCAACAACATACTCTATAAGATATTCATATCCAACAAGTTATTCAGGTCAAGAACATACGACAATTTATCTTACAAATGCAAAAAGAGGAATATGGAGAGTAAGATTGGAAGGTGCTTACATAACGGGAGGACAATATAATGTATATTTAGAGAATCGTGTATTTTTAAATCCAGGTACAAAATTTACTCAATCTAATCCAAGTTATACAATAACATATCCTTCTGTACAAGATGATGTTATAACTATAGGAACATATAATTCTATAACTAGAAGTCTTTGGCCATCTTCATCAAGAGGACCCAATATGGAAAATAGGCAAAAACCAGATGTTGTAGCACCAGGAGTAAATATAATAGGCCCATATTTTAATAATAGTTATGCAACTATAACTGGAAGTTCAGCCGCAGCCGCACATGCATCAGGCTCTATAGCATTATTTTTTGAATATATTATTGGACAAAACAAATATCCAAATAAGGGTTTTATGCAAATGGTAAGAACATATATGCAAGGTGGAGCAGTTAGTACTGGAGATACAATATATCCAAACAATATTACTGGTTATGGGTTGCTAAATTTTAAGGGTATGTTTGATCAATTAAAATAGGAGGCAAAGTTGTGTATAAAACAGAGAAGTCTTTTTATTTAATTTATAAAGGAGATATAATAAGTGCATTTAATAGAAATAATATAGAAAAATATATTATTTTAAATGATAAACTAGCAGCTATATATGTACCTCTTGATTTTGATGAAACTGTACTAAGTAGTATAATAGAAATTAAGTGGTGGAGTGGGTCAGATCCTATGAGTTCTCTTATGAATATAACCAACAATATAGAAAATGGAGAAAGCATTTCGGATGCAACTGAACTTAATTATATAGAAACAAATCCATATATTAATATTTCTGGAAAGGATATATTAATAGCAGTTATAGATTCTGGAGTAAATTACTTACATCGAGATTTAATAGATGAAAATAATACAAGCAAAATACTTTATCTATGGGATCAAGAAAATGGTAACAAAACACCTCCAGAAGGCATGATATTTGGAAGTGAATTTACAAGAGAAGATATAAATAATGCGATAACAGAGAATGATACTACATTAAGTGTAGACAATACAGGCACTGGTACTATGGCTTGTGGAATTTTAGTAGGAAGAGGAAATATAAACCCTGAATATAGAGGGATTGCAAAAGATGCAGATTTGGTAGTTGTAAAGTTAAGAGGATATGAAGATGTGTATTATCCAGGGAAAATAAGCTATACAGTATCTGATTTTCTAGCAGCTATTAAATATGTTCTTGATATAGCAAAAAAAGAAAATAAACATATGATAATAAATTTAACAGTAGGTACAAAATCAGGTATTAGAGTAGAAGCATCTATATTAGAAATATTTGAAGAATTTGATAGATCAGGTATTATATTAGTAAGTGGAGCTGGAAATGAAGGGAATACAGATATACATTATTATAATAATTTAAAAAATGTTCAAGATTATTTAGATGTAGTTATTCAAAATGGAGAAAATACTAATTTAGATATTATATTAAGAGGTACAGGACCAGATAAAATATCAATACAAATAATATCTCCATCTGGAGATGTAAGCCAGACTATAGCATATTCTCCAGATGACCAAATATATACTGGAAGATTTTTTATAGAAAAAACTGGATATAGAGTAATATACAGATTTCCATGGCTAGAAACAGGAGCGCAAGCACTAGAAATAAATTTAACAGATATAAAACCAGGAATTTGGAATCTTAGACTAACGCCTGAATTTATAATAAATGGAGAATGCCACTTATATCTGCCTAATAAAAATTTAATATCTACTAACACTAGATTTACAGATTCAACCTCCATGGGAACTATAACTGAATTTGCTTTATCTAGAAAGGTTATAACAATAGGAGCATACAATGATAAAACAAACAGTTTATGGATAGGATCATCAAAAGGAAGTATACGTGGAAATCGAATAAATCCTGATATAATAGCACCTGGAGTGGATATTATATCAACGTATATAAATGGAAATTACAACACTGCTACAGGTACAGGAGTAAGTAGTTGTATTGTATGTGGAGTACTTGCACTCATTATGCAATATTTAGAAGAAGAAAGTGGTGTACCAAAACTATCGTTATTTACAGACCCTTTAAGAACATATTTAATGCTTGGAGCAACTAAAAGCGAAATTTATGATTTCCCTAATGTATCTCAAGGATATGGACTGTTAAATTTAAGAAATACATTTAGACAGATATCTAGAAATTTATAGATATTTAAAAACAAATATTAATAAAATATTAAATTGATTTCATAATTATAAAAATATTACATAATAATGAAAAAACTCTGGAAAATGTTATCCTAGCATGTTATACTTTGATAGTCATGATAAATTTTTAAGAAGGAGAGGCAAAATGGTAAAGGCAATTTTAGGATTATTAGCAGTAATAACAGCAGGTTTTTCAACAGTTTATGTAAATGACTTTAGAAAAAACCAAGATAAAAACAAAGGAGGAATACTTAAAACAGGTATATTTATAGGATTTATAACAGATTTTTTAGATGCTATAGGGGTAGGATCTTTTGCAACAACTACAGGAATTTTAAAATTAAATAAAAATATACATATACCAGATAAAGTATTACCTGGAACATTAAATGTTGCACATGCATTGCCAATGATTGTTCAAGCATTTATGTCATTAAATTCAATAGAAGTTGATTTATTAACTTTAATAAGTATGATAATAGCAGCTGTAGTTGGTTCTTGGGTAGGAGCGGGTATAATATCTAAGCTACCAGAAAAGAAAGTTCAATTAACTATGGGAATTGCTTTAGTGGGTACAGCTATATTAATAGTACTAGGACAATTTGAATTGATGCCATCAGGTGGAGAAGCTATGGGACTTAGTGGGATTAAGTTAGCAATAGGTATAGCTGGAAACTTTGTGTTAGGAGCACTTATGACAGCTGGTATAGGATTATATGCTCCATGTATGGCTATGGTTGCATTATTAGGAATGAATCCAAAAGCAGCATTTCCTATAATGATGGGAGCCTGTGCATTTGTTGGGCCAATAGCTAGTATTAAGTTTGTAAAAGAAAAAGCTTATGAAAGAGAAATATCTATGGGAATAACTATAGGTGGTGTAGTAGGATCTATTTTAGCACTTTTATTTGTTACTAATATGCCAGTATATTGGTTAAAATGGTTAGTAGTAATTGTTGTAAGTTATACAGCAGTAACTATGTTTAAGTCAGGATTAAGTAAAGATAGTGTTATTGAAATTAATCAAGTTAGTTAATATATAATATAAAATAAAACTATAAAACTTAAAAATTTTTAAGTTTTATAGTTTTTTATTATTATAAAAAAGAATAATGGGTAAAAGTTATATATAATAAAAATATGAGTAAAATAATTGCAACAAATGAAAAAGAGAGGTAACATCATGAAAAAACAAGATAAAGAATGTAGAAAAGTTGAAACAAATTCATATGAAAAGTTATTTATACCCCAAAATACACCATATGAAGAATTGTTTGAAGGTGGATCTATAGAAGAATTAACAGATGAAACACCATATTCTTTTATACATCCAAATCATTATGAGGTAGAAGAACTTTTAGAAAAAAGTAAAAGTGACAAATAATACAAATAGTAACAAAGACAACACTAAATAAATATAATATTTTGAAATACTTATATTTATATATTAAGGAGAATGAATATGAAAATAAGCTATAAAACTTCAGGGTGTTGTTGTAAGCAAATCAATTTAGAAATAGATGAAAATAATATAATAAAAGATGTTGAATTTATTGGTGGATGTGCGGGAAATTTAATAGGAATAAGATCATTAGTTATAGGGAAAAAAGCTGATGAAGTAGCTAAAAAGTTAAAAGGAATACCTTGTGGCACAAAATCTACTTCTTGTCCTGATCAATTATCAAAGGCAATAATATCAAATATATAAATTATAAAAAGACAGGCTTGTAATAGCCTGTCTTTTATTGTCGAAAATATAGACTAATTTAACTAATAATGATATAGTTTGTATTAATAATTGATAGGGGAGATAAATATGTTAGGAGTAAATCAAAAACTTAAGATTAATGATAAAAATAAACTAGCAACTGTACTAACTATAAGTATGTCAGTATGTTTAGTCTTATTATATATGTTTGTTTTAATATTTTTATTTAAATTTGATTTAAACAACAGTATAAAACCAGAGTATTTTATAAGATTTTTTAATATATTGCTTTCATTTTTAGCAATAACAAGTTGTTTGCTTTGCTATAGTAGTAGCAAGAAAGAAGAACTTTTTATAATATCATTAATGTATATTATATTTTTTGTGGATATAGTTTTAGGGATATTTGATAATTTAACTTTAGAAAATACTATTATGAGTATGAAGGGATATATTGCAATATCTACATCTATAATGAGAATAATTATAATTTTAATAACAGCTTTTCCATTTAAAAAAATTAGAAAACTTATAATGGATAATAAACTTTTAGTTATAAGTTTAGTTTTTGTAGGAGCAATATGTTTTGGATATTTAGATCGTGAAAGCATTATATTTCCTATGAATAAAGATACTAATTTCTTTATAGGATATAATCTTTTATTAGTTATTATATATACAATAACAAGTTTTATATTTTTGAGAAAAGGAATAAAAGAAAATGATTATACATATTCAGTAATAGGTGCTAGTATATTAATGCTTTGGATTAAAGCTATATATGCTATTACAGGAGCTAATAAGCCTATAATAGATATAAAACTTATATCTACATCTATAACATATATGGCATTTATAACAATTATAGTAGGTTTATTTTTAGAACTTATAATAAGTGTAAAGAAAAAAAGAGAATTAAAAGAGGAAATAAAAATATTTTATAATTTAGTAGAAGAAAACAAGCAAAGTTGTATATATATATATGTGATTTGGAAGGAAATATAATTTATTCTAATAAAAAAATTAAATCATACTTTTTTAAAGATGAGGAGTATGATAAAGATAAATTAACAAGTAAAATAAAAGATAGCATTTCAACTATAAACAAAGAAGTTTTAGAAAATATAAAGCTAAGCATGAAAAATGAAGGGTGCTGGAATGGAAAAATAGAATTAAATTCGGGAAAAAATATAATTGATTGTAGTGCACAAACTGTACTAGATAATAGTACACAAATTATAGGTGATTCTAATGAACAAGATATAGAAGGCAAATCTGTTAAATTGGTAGTAACATTTACGGATGTAACTGAAGAACATAGAATGGAAAAATATATTATGGAATATGAAAAGATGAAAAATCATGAGAAAGTGAAAAATGAATTTTTTGCGAATATAAGTCATGAATTAAGAACTCCTTTAAATATATTTTATTCAATTGTACAATTGCTAGATTTAAAAATATGTAATAATGAAGAAGACTTTAGAAAATCCTATGGTAAATATAGACAAAGTCTAAAATTAAATTGTCAAAGAATGCTAAGGCTTATAAACAATATAGTAGATATAACTAAAATAGATGTGGGTTGTACAAAGCCTAATATAGTAAACTGTGATATTGTAAGATTAATAGAGGAAATAACAATGTCTGTTATAAGTTATGCAAAGCAAAAGGATATAAATATATTATTTGATACAGATATAGAAGAGCTTATAATTAAATGTGACCCTGAGATGATAGAAAGGGTAATGTTAAATTTATTATCTAATTCTATTAAATTTACAAACCCAAATGGTAATGTATTTGTAGATATACACATTAATAAAGAATGGGTACAAATAATAGTTGAAGATAATGGAATAGGTATACCACTGCATATGCAAGATTTAGTATTTGAACGCTTTGTACAAGCGGATAAGTCTTTAAATAGAGCAAATGAAGGAAGTGGAATCGGACTAAGTATAGTTAAGTCTATAATAGAATTAAATGGAGGAGAAATATATCTAGAAAGTGATGGTAAGAATGGGACTGAATTTGAAATTTTATTACCTAATAAGAAATTATTAGGAGATACAGTAGAAGATGAGAGAAAAGATTATAAAGTTGATGTTCAAAAAATTGAATTAGAATTTTCAGATATATATGAATTATATTAATATATTAAGGTTAAAATTAAAAAAATTTGAAATTAATATCTTATTATATTACAATAGATTAGATTAATTGGGAATTGGGCTGAAAGGAAAGTGTATGGGTAAATTTAGTTTATTTAGCAAATTTAATGTGCTTATTGTGATTAATATTATTGTTTTTTTGTATTCAAAGGTTAATATATATGCAGGGTTTGAGCATATAAATTTTAACAATGCAAATATAGAACAAGGTATAAGTCAATCAACCATAGATGTAATATTTCAAGATAGTAAAGGTTATATATGGCTAGGTACTAATGATGGATTAAATAAATTTAATGGATACGACTTTAAAGTTTATAATTATGAAGAAGAAAATAATAGTATAAGTAATAGTCATATAACAGATATAGTTGAAGATAACCATGGGAATATATGGATAACTACATCTAAGGGAGTTAATAAATTAAATCCTGACACTGATGAAATTACTAATTATACAGAAGAAAACAATTTAATATCTAGTGATAATGCTACAGAAGTAATACTTAGTAAAGATAATAAAATAATAGTTGCTACATCTAATGGATTAAATGTCTATGATGAAAAAGAAAATAGATTTAAACAAGTATTAGGCAAAGAAAAAGATTTAATATGTAAGTTTATGTACTCAATAGATGAAGATAATTTAGGTAATATATGGATAGGAACTAAAAAAGGTGTTGTTAAAGTATCTAAAGATTTCAAGATACTTAAAAGTTATCCTGCAGACAACAAAAAAAATTCTGTAGGCGAAGGCGATGTATATAACATATATTGCGATGATGAGAATGGATATGTATGGGTTGGAAGTGCAAACTCAGGTTTATCTAAGATAAATATGAAAAATAATAATATAACTAGGTATAAACATAATACGTCAGATTCAAAGTCTTTACCTAGTTCTGCTATAGGGGCGATAACTAAAGATAGTAAAGGAAATATATGGATTGGTACTTCTAATGGACTTGCAAAATACAATAAAAGAGAAGATAACTTTTACGTTTATCAACATAAAGTATATGATAAAAATAGTTTAATTAATAATAATGTAAAAAGTTTAATGGAAGATAGTGAAGGCCTTATATGGGTAGGAACATATTCAGGGATAAGTATGTTTGATACGGAAAGTGAAATTAAGCACTATAAAGCTGGTTTAGACAAAGATTATTTACTAAATGAAAATATAGTTCATGGTATATATGAAGATGATGATGGGTATTTGTGGGTAGGAACTAATTCAAAAGGTGTAAATATAATAGATAAAAAACACAATAAATCTAAATTTATGAATTCAACTACCAATAAAGAATTTATAAATGATTCTATAAATGATATAACAGGAAAAGGTAATATTATTTATATAGCGACAGATGATGGTCTTATAAAGTTTGATAAGTCTAATAATGTTTTAAAACATTATAATGTAGAAGATGGATTATTAGATGAAAAAGTAACAGATGTATTAATTGATAGTAAAGGCTATGTATGGCTAGGCACTCCAGATGGAGTGAATATACTAAATCCAAAAACTAATAAATTTATAGATATAAATAAATTTGTAAATAATGGACAAGCTCCAAATAGATATGTTAGACATATATATGAAGATAGTGAAGGAAATTATTACTTAGGCTTTTTAGAACAACAAGGATTAAGTGTTATTAATACAAAGGATAAAACTATTAAAAATTATAAATATAATAAAAATGACAAAAATAGTATAAGTAATAACCATGTAAGATATATAAATGAAGATGGCAAAGGAAATATTTGGGTAGGTACAAGTTATGGATTAAATAAATTTGATAAAAAAACTAAAAAATTTAAAAGATATACAACAAAAGATGGAATAGCAAATAACACTGTATATGGCATATTAGTAGATAATAAAGACAATATTTGGATAAGTACTAATAAAGGAATATCTAAAATAGATACAATTAACAATAAAGTACAAAATCTAGGTGTAATAGATGGGCTTCAATCAAATGAATTTAATGGTAATGCTGCTTTTAAAAACAATAAAGGAGAGTTTTTCTTTGGAGGAGTAAATGGACTAAATTCATTTTATCCAGATAAAATAATAAAATCAGGAGAAAAGCCTAACTTGATATTTGATAGATTTATTGTAAATAATAAAGAATACAGTAATATAGATAAGATGAAATTTAATGAAAATACTGATACTATAACTATAAAATTCTTTACATCAAATTATTCAAGTTTTCAAAATACAACATATGAATATAGTTTAGAAGGAACAAGTAAAAATGTTGTAAAAACTAAGGATAATCATGTTACATATAATGATTTACCTCCAGGAAAATATACATTTAAAGTTAAAGCTATAGATTCAAGTGGAAATATAAGTGATGAAAAACAAGTTAAATTTACTATAAAACCTCCATTTTGGTTAAGTGGATATGCATTTGTATTATATATATTAGCAATAATTATATTTATAATAAATCATAAAAATAAAGTTAAAAGATTAGATAGATTGGTACAAAAGAAAACATTAAGGTTAAGAGAAGAAATGGAAAGAAATACAATTTTATTAAATAAAAATATAAAGTTAGAAAGAAATAAAAATAGTTATTTTGTAAATTTATCTCATGAATTAAGAACGCCATTAAATGTAATAAGTAGTACTAATCAATTGATAAATGAATTGATAAGAAAAGATGGAAATATAAAAAAACACAACCTAAGTCATTATATAGATGTATCACAACGAAATTGCAAGAGGTTATTAAATCTTATAAATAATATAGTAGATAGTACTAAGTTACAAAATGATATGTACGTTATTTCTTTAAAAGAAACTGATATAGTATACTTAGTTGAAGAAACGGCTTTAACTTTAATAGATTATGTAAAGACTAAAGGTATACATTTAATAATAGATCCAGAAATAGAAGAAAAAACAATAATGTGTGATAGTCATGAAATAGAAAGATGTATTGTTAATTTAGTTGGAAATGCCGCTAAATTTACACCAGAGGGCGGAAATATAACTATAACAATTAAAGATTTAGAAGATAGAGTTATGATTAGTGTTTTAGATACTGGTATAGGAATAGATGAAAAATATCATAAAGTTATATTTGATAGATTTAGTCAAGTCGTGGATTTAAACAATGAAGTTAAAGGTGGTAGTGGATTAGGCCTTACTATAACTAATCATATAATTAAACTTCATAAAGGTGAAATCTATGTAGAAAGTAAAGTTGGAGAAGGTAGTAATTTTGTAATAATACTTCCTGTAAATCCTAATATAGAAGATGAAAATAAATATGTAGAATCTAATGTAGAGCAAATATAATTAAAAGCGGATACTAATTAAAGTATTCGCTTTTTAAATAAATTAATAATAAAATTATAAAAAAGTATTTACAAAAAACACTAATATATGATATATTATATACATAAGTTAATGAAATACGGAGAGGTGTCCGAGTGGTTTAAGGAGCTGGTCTTGAAAACCAGTGACTCCGAAAGGGGCCGTGGGTTCGAATCCCACCCTCTGCGCCAGTTAGTAAAGTACCTATTATTTAGGTGCTTTTTTCATTTGTAACAAATCATTTAAGAATTTATACTTAAATTTAAATAAAATAAAAGAACATGTAAAAAATAAAGAAGTTAGATAAAGCATATAAGACCTGTATATATACAGGTCTTATATGCTTTATAATATAAAGGGAGGTGATAAGTTTGAAAATAAGTACTTTAAAAACAATTATTGAAAACAATACAGAAAAAAATAGGCATAATGCTGGATTTATGTTGTATAAAAATAATTTAGTAAGTAACAGTTATATAAAAAAAGAAAATAGTAATATAAATTTTTATGCTACAGTAGCTAATGAATATTATAATGAATTAAATACTACATTAGTTGTAATAAATGATAAAACACATAGACTTGTAAATACAAGTTGTGATTGTAATGATTGGTTAAGCAAGAGTAGTGAAAATACTACATTTATATGTAAACATATGGTAGCTACGATTTTTAAGTGTATAGATGATTTAACAAGGAAAAAACTACAAAAAAATACACAAACATCTAAATTTAGTAATAATGAAATAAATTATGTAAATGTGAAAATTAGTGCAAGTATATCTAATGATAAAAATAATAATTTAAACTTTTCTTTTAAAATAGGTGATTTTAATAAATCTAGATGCATTGATATATACAATGCATACAAGGAAAATAAACGACTATATAAGATAAAAGAATCAACATATTTAGATTTGCATAATAAAGACATTAAAGACCTTCTAGAATTAATAGATATAATTAAAACATCAGATGAAATTGATAACATTAAGATTGAAAGTAACAAAGCTATATACATAGATAATTATATAAAGGAAAATAATATAAATTTTATAACTGGAAAAGAATATATAGAAAGAATAACAAGTAAATTTGATAATGATAACAAATATGAATTTAATATACCTAATGAATTAAAAGACATATTAAGATATTATCAAAAAGAAGGTGTTAATTGGTTTAATAATATAAGTTATTATAAATTCGGGGGAATATTAGCTGATGAGATGGGACTTGGAAAAACTCTCCAAACGATAGCTTTTATTATGAACAACAAAAATTCAAAGAGTATAATAATAACTCCAACTTCCCTTATATATAACTGGAAAAGTGAATTTGATAAATTCGCACCTAATATAAAATTGGGAATAGTTCATGGGGATAAGAAAAAAAGAGAAGAAATAATTGATAAATCAAATAAATATGATGTTATATTAACTACATATTCAACAATAAGAAATGATTTAGAAAAATATAAAGATAAAATATTTGATTATTGTATAATAGATGAGGCTCAAAATATAAAAAATCCAGATGCAATAATAACTAAAACTATTAAGTGTATAAATTCTAAGGTAAGGTTTGCACTAACGGGTACACCAATAGAAAATAATTTATTAGACTTATGGTCTATATTTGACTTTATTATGCCAGGATACTTATATGATAAGACAGAATTTAAAAATAAATTTATTAACTATGAGAATACAAATAAATTAAAAAATTTAATTGAGCCATTTATATTAAGAAGAACGAAAAAAGAGGTTATTAAAGAATTACCTGATAAAATAGAAAGAAAATTTATTGTAGAGTTAAATAAAGAACAAAAGAAAATATATGATATTTATAACAAAAGCGTATTAGAAAAAATTAAAAATAATAAAGATGAAAATGATAATATAACTATATTCTCTTATTTAACAAAACTAAGACAATTATGCCTTCATCCTAAAATTTTACTAAAAGATTACAATGGAAAAAGTTCTAAAGTTGATATTTGTATAGATATATTAAAAGATTATATAGAAAATAATAGAAAGATACTTTTGTTTTCACAATTTACTAGTGTTTTAAAATTTATGGCAAATGAAATAGAAAAAAATGATATAAAATATATGTATTTAGATGGCAAAACAAAATCTGAAGATAGAGTAAAATTAGTAAATGAATTTAATAAAAATAATGAAGTTAAAATATTTTTAATATCATTAAAAGCAGGGGGAACAGGTCTTAATTTAACTAGTGCAGATACAGTGATAAATTTTGATCCATGGTGGAATATATCTGTTGAAAATCAAGCAAGTGATAGAGCTCACAGATTAGGCCAAAAAAATGTAGTTGAAGTTATAAAATTAATATCAAAAGATACTATAGAAGAAAAAATTATAAATTTGCAAGAAAGTAAAAAAGCATTAATAGAAGAGATAATTGATAATAGACTTTCTAATTCTAAAGCATTAAGTAAGTTAAGTAAAGAAGAGTTAATAAGTTTATTTAAATAAAAATTATTTTGTTTTAAAATAAAAAGCTTTATAGATTTTAAATGTGTAACAAAACTTCAAAATATTACATACTAGTATATAAGTAGAATATTCTACTTATATACTAGTACAGGAGATGTATATAATGGGAAAGAAAAAAGTTGAAGAGAATATAAAGAAAGTTACTAAACCTGTAAAAGATGTAGGAAAAGAAGTACTAAATGGAGCAGGCAATATCAGTAAAGAAACTATAAACACTGGATTAAATGTAGGGAAAGATGTATTAAATGGTGTAGGAAATATTGCTAAAGAAACTATAAGCACAGGGGTTAATGTAGGTAAAAAAGTTAAAGAAAATATTAAGGGTAAATAATTATTAAAAGGGAGTAATAAACTCCCTTTATTATTTAATATGTAAATGTTGGGATGAGCAAAAAATGACAAAAAGCGACAAGTATTATAGTTTATAATATCTACATAATATACATATTGAAAGGAGATTTATGACATTGGGGAATAATCTAGAGTTATTAAAAGAAGCATATAAATTATTATTAGAGGGAGATGAAATACTAAAAGAGTATTTTGATTATGAAGTTGATATCAAAGATAGATTTGTAGATGAAGAAAATGAAATAATCATTATAAAAGACAATTTAGGGAAATACATACAATACGATGTATATGATTGTTATACGGCATTAATAAAAGTTTCAAAGCTTTATAGTAATATTAAACTACATAAGGTATGCAAAAGATTGAAAGAAATAAGTATAGAAGCTGAAATGATTCACTAAGTTTAGTAACTAGCCTTAAACTATATAGTTTAAGGCTATATTTATATAATTTCATTATATAAATATAAATTTAATATGATATAATAAAAGAAAATTAAAAAGGGTAAATAAAAATATAAAGGAAATTTAACATTATGAAAGTTACAATAAAAGATGTGGCAAAAGAAGCTGGGGTAGCGACGTCTACTGTATCTAGAGTTCTATCAAATAATTCAAAAATAAGCGATGAAACAAAAGAAAAAGTACATAAGGCAATAAAAAAATTAAATTATAAACCAAGTGCTATAGCTAGAAGTTTAGCAAATAACAAAACTAGAATATTAGGTGTTATTTTGCCAAATGAAGCACAAGAATTTCTTGATAATTCATTTTTTCTAAATGCAATGAAGGGAATAAGTATTTATGCACAAAGTAAGGGATATTATATAACTTACGTATTTACAAAAGAAAATAAAAAAGAGTTAGATAGCATAATAGATATTATTGATGCAAAACTGATTGACGGAATAATACTATTAAGATCAGAGGAAAATGACAAAAGTATAAATTACTTAAAAAAAATTAAATTTCCTTTTTCAGTAATTGGAAGACCAGAAGATTCTACTGATGTATTATGGGTAGATAATGATAATTTTCAAGCTACTTATAATGTTGTAAATAAACTTATCCAAAAAGGACATATAAGTATTGGGTTTATTGGAGCTATTGAAAATTTAAATATGTCTAAAGATAGATTAAAAGGCTATAATATGGCTTTAGAAATAAACGGAATAAATTTAAATGAAAACCTTATAATACATGGAACTGATTTTACTGAGGAAGAAGGCTATATTTGTATGGAAAAATTGTTTGTAAATAACGATTTAAGTGCAATCATAACAACTGATGATTTGTTAGCATTTGGAGTTAGAAAATTATTAAATGAAAAAAATATAAAAAATATATCTTTAGTTGGGTTTAATGATACGAAATTAGATAAATATCAAAATCCACCACTAGCATCGGTAAATATTAATGCAGATGAATTAGGATATTATGCAACAAAACTTTTAATTGATAAGTTAGAGAATAATAGTTCTATAAACAATCATTATATTGTAAAAACTGAATTTATCGAAAGAGAATCATTTATATAATAAACCGCATATGTTCATATGTGGCTTATTATATGCAATCGATTGCTTGAGGTCTGGGAATATAAAAAATAAATGTTATGAAATTCTTGAAAACATTTTCAAGGAGTGCTATAATAAATCCATAAAAATCAATTTAACGAAGTGAAATAATATATTTTTTTAAAAAATAATGCAATCGGTTGCATTAAAGAAAGGGGATTTATAATGAGTAGTAAAACTAAACTAATATCTTTTGATTTCTGGCAAAAGTTAGGGAAAGCACTTTTAGTAGTTATAGCAGTAATGCCAGCTGCAGGGCTTATGGTCTCTATAGGTAAACTTATAGGTATGTCATCAGATGCCCATTTTATAATGACAACTGCTAAAGTTGTAGAAGACATAGGTTGGGGAATTATTGGTAACTTACATATATTATTTGCAGTAGCAATAGGAGGATCTTGGGCAAAAGAGCGTGCTGGGGGAGCATTTGCAGCAGTAATTGCTTTTATATTAATAAATCGTATAACAGGAGTTATACTTGGCGTTACATCAGATATGCTATTAGATCCAAATGCAACAGTAACATCATTAACAGGATATACGCTTTTAGTAAAAGATTATTTTACATCTATATTAGGGGCACCAGCTCTTAATATGGGAGTATTTGTAGGTATAATTTCAGGGTTTATGGGTGCAGTTCTTTACAATAAATTCTATAACTTTGATAAACTACCTAAAGCTTTAGCATTTTTCAATGGAAAACGTTTTGTACCATTTGTTGTAATTTTAGGGTCAGTAGTGGGGGCTATTGTTTTAGCTATAGTTTGGCCATTTGCACAAGGTGCACTAAATGCATTTGGTATGTGGATTGCATCTTCTAAAGATACGGCTCCAGTATTAGCACCTTTTGTATATGGAACTCTTGAAAGACTATTACTACCATTTGGACTTCACCACATGATAACAGTTCCTATGAATTATACGGAATTAGGAGGAATATATCAAATAGCAACAGGAGCAGCCGCTGGGACTACTGTTGCAGGTCAAGATCCATTATGGCTTGCATGGATAACAGATTTAATAAACTTAAAAGCTTCTGGAGATACTTCAGCATACAACCATTTATTGACAAGTATAACCCCAGCTCGTTTTAAAGCAGGTCAAGTAATATTATCAACTGCATCACTTGCAGGTATATCACTTGCAATGTATAAAAATGTAGATAAAGATAAAGCAAAAAAATATAAACCTATATTTATCTCTGCCATGTTAGCTTGTTTTCTAACAGGAGTAACAGAACCAATTGAATTTATGTTTATGTTTATATCACCAGTTTTATACTTAGTATATGCAGTACTTACTGGACTTGGATTTGCACTTGCAGATATAATCAATTTAAGAGTTCATGCCTTTGGATTTATAGAATTTTTAACTCGTACTCCAATGATGATAAAAGCAGGACTTACTATGGATTTAATCAATTTCTTCATATCATGTGCAGTATTTTTCTTCTTAAACTTTGGAATATTCAATTTCTTAATTAAGAAGTTTAATATTGCAACACCAGGACGTAGAGGTAATTATATAGAAGAAGGTAATGAAGAGGATAATAAAAAAGCTGATACAAATATGGCACAAGATGTTTTATCAAGTAAAATAATTAATTTACTTGGAGGAGCAGATAACATAGAAGATGTAGATGCGTGTATGACACGTTTAAGAGTAACAGTAAAAGATGTTAGCTTAGTTGGAAATGAAAAAGAATGGAAAGCATTAGGAGCATTAGGATTAATAGTTAAAGATAAGGGAGTTCAAGCTATATATGGACCTAAAGCAGATGTTTTAAAATCAAATATACTAGACATGTTGGGGGCGTAGTAAATTGAAACTTTTAACATTAAATTGTCATTCATGGCAAGAAGAAAATCAAATTGAAAAAATAAAATATATAGCAAAAACTATTAATGAAAAAGATTATGATGTAATAGCTCTGCAAGAGGTAAGTCAATTAATAGAAAAAGATAAAGTGTACGAAAATGTTAAAAGTGATAATTTTGCATTGCTATTACAAAATGAATTAAAAAGTTTGGGTAATAATCAATATGAATTTTATTGGGATGTAGCACATATAGGATATGATATTTATGAAGAGGGGCTTTGTCTTATGACAAAGCTTCCTATAGTTAATAAAGAAAGCTTTTATATTACAAATTCAATAAAACTTGATTTTTGGAAAACAAGAAAAATAGTTGGAATAGATGTTATTTATAAATCAAAAGAAATTAGATTTTTATCTTGTCACTTAGGATGGTGGAATGATAATGAAGAACCATTTAAAGAACAAGTAAAAAGACTTATTAATGAAACTGATAATGAAAAACTAGTTTTTTTAATGGGAGATTTTAATAATAACGCAAATATAAAAGGTGAAGGTTATGACTATCTATGTAATAAATTTTTTGATACATATAAACTTTCTAAAGTTAAAGATGAAGGAATTACAGTTAAAGGTAAAATTGCAGGCTGGGATGAAAATAAGCTAGATTTAAGATTAGACTTAATTTTATCTAATAAAGAAATTGATGTTGAAAGTTCTAATGTAATATTTAATGGAATAAATAAAAAAGTAGTATCAGATCACTACGGAGTAGAAGTTTGTATAAACGTAAAATAAAAACACAAGTTATGGAGGGTGACGTATATGAAAAAAATTTGGTGGAAAGAAGCTGTAGCTTATCAAGTATATCCAAGAAGTTTTTACGATTCAAATAATGATGGAGTTGGAGATTTAAGAGGAATAATAGAAAAATTAGACTATATAAAAGAATTAGGAATAGATATTATATGGGTGTCTCCTTTTTATAAATCTCCAAATGATGATAATGGATACGATATAAGTGATTATCAAGATATAATGAAAGAGTTCGGGAATATGAAAGATTTTGATGACTTATTAGAAGAGGTTCATAAAAGGGGTATGAGATTAATAATTGATTTAGTAATAAATCATACTAGTGATGAACATCCTTGGTTTATAGAATCAAGATCTTCAAAAGATAATCCAAAAAGAGATTGGTACATATGGAGAGATGGTAAAGAGGATAAAGAACCAAATAACTGGGAAAGTATATTTGGAGGATCAGCTTGGGTAAAAGATGAAAAAACTAATCAATACTACCTACATTTATTTACTAAAAAACAACCAGATTTAAACTGGAAGAATAAAGATATGAGAAATGCTATTTATGAGATGATGAACTGGTGGTTAGATAAGGGAATAGATGGATTTAGAGTTGATGCCATAAGCCATATAAATAAAGAGGAAGGTCTTTTAGATATGCCAAATCCTAATAATCTAAAGTATGTTTCTTCTTTTGATAAGCATATGAATGTAGAGGGTATACATGAATATTTAAAAGATATAAAAGATAATACTTATGGTAAATATGATGTAATGACGGTTGGAGAAGCTAATGGAGTAACTCCAGAGGATGCTCACATGTGGGTATCTGAAGAGGAAGGTAAATTTAATATGGTGTTTCAATTTGAACATTTAGATTTATGGAATAACAATATGGATAAATCTTTAGATTTAGTTAAGTTTAAGAAAGTATTATCTAAGTGGCAAAATAATTTACATAATATAGGTTGGAATGCTTTATTTATAGAAAATCATGATATACCTAGAATTGTATCTATGTTAGGAAATGATGAAAAATATTGGTATGAAAGTTCAACATGCTTAGGACTTATGTACTTTATGCAAGAAGGTACTCCTTTTATATATCAAGGACAAGAAATTGGTATGACTAATGTTGAATTTGAAAATATAGAAGACTATGATGATGTAAAAACTAAAAATAATTATTATTTAGGGTTAGAAGCTGGCGAAGATCATGAAAATCTTATAAAAAGAGCTTGGAGATTATCAAGGGATAATTCAAGGACTCCTATGCAATGGGATGATAGTGATTTTGGTGGATTTAGCAAAAACAATCCATGGATAAATGTAAATCCAAATTATAAAACTATAAATGTCAAAAATCAAATAAATGATGAAAATTCAATTCTTAATTTTTATAAAACTATGATAAAAATAAGAAAGTCAAATGAAGTGTTGATTTATGGAGAATATAAGTTAATCTTAGAAGATGATAAAAATATATATGCATATGAAAGAGTTTTAGGAAATGATAAGTTTGTGATAATTGCAAATATGTCTAATGAAAAAGTTATGTATAATTATAAAGATATTAAATTAAAGTATGAGAATTTAGTAATATCTAATTTAGAAGTGAAAAATCATGAAATAACAAACAACTTTGAATTAAGACCTTGGGAATGTAGAATGTACAAGATTTAATAAAAGGGGATTATATGACGGAAAAAGAGAAAATGTTAAGTGGGAAAGCTTATATAGCATCAGATGAAGAAAGAGTAGTTTTACTAAAAAAAGTTATTTGGATCTACTGGAGAAAATATTTATATAGAACCAAGTTTTAAATGTGACTATGGATCTAACATTTATATAGGAGATAATTTTTACGCTAATTTTAATTGTATAATGTTAGATGTTTGTAAAATTAAAATAGGGAAAAATGTAATGCTAGCACCAAACGTTCAAATTTATACGGCATATCATCCAATAGATGCAAAACTCAGAAATTCAGGTGTTGAGTATGGAACTTATGTAACTATATGAGATAATGTAGTTATAATAAAATTAGTAATAAAGTATAACTTTTCACATATAAAAACTAATAAAGAAATTTTTATATGTGGAGGGTCTATGGAAAGTTTATTATCTAAAATAGATGAAATGAAAAAAAATTTACAACAAAAAGATATAAAATCTATAAAAAAAAGTAAATTTAAAACTATATCCACAAAAGATATTAATAGTAAAAATTTGCAAATTATTAATACATATAATTATTATGTAAAATTAACTAAAAGAGTTAAAAAATATATAAATGCAGATGAATATATAATATTTGAAACTAGAAAAGATATATGCAATAGATTGATATGCTTGGTAACGAAGTTAATTAAAAGTGAATTAGAAATATTTATGAAAGTAGATATACGAATAATAACTGGTAATACAAAAGATACATATATGGACTGTGCTTACTACAATATAAATGATGAAGGTGTTTTATACATAAAGGAATTTTCATCAGGTAAACCCAATAATGGATATGGTAAAATTTTATTAATGAATTTAGATTATGTAGTCAATAAAATAAATATTAAATTAGATTTATACAATCATTATTTTGAGGATTATAAGTTTAATTATATAAAAAAAATAGAAGGTGTAGCTATACCTTATAAAACCATAATAAGTCAAGAAAATCTAAATAAAATATATAGAAAATATGGCTTTGAAGTAGATGAAAAAAATAATATGAAAATATCTAGATATATTGAAAATAAAGAATTAATTTATAACTAGAATACCAATTGAGTTTTTGGATAAATTAAATATGAAATATATTTATCATCTAGGAGGATTTATTATGGATAATAATAAAAATAGACATAAAGATAGAAAAAAAACTAATGCAGAAAAAAGAAAGATATTATTTGAACATGGTTCTGAAATAGGAATAGTAGATGGTAAAAAAATAGGAGCTAGGAATTCTGGTTCAACTAAAACTAGAGATGAAAAGCTATATGATAAGATAGGTAAAAAAGGGACTTATTAATTTTAAAATAGGTGTAATGATTTAATCATTACACCTATTTTTATTTATATATTAACACTTTTATTAACCAATAAATATAAAAAACATATTATATAAAAGAATGAGTAAATAAAAGGAGGGATTGATATGAAATATGTATCTTATAAAATAGGAAATATAGTAGATATACAAGATATTAAGAGTCAGCCATATAAATTTATAACTATAGCAACAAATCCATCTGATATATATACCTTTACTAGATTAATTTATAGTGATCAAACTTTAATACTTGATTGTGAATATAATAAATTGACTATTAAAGATTTAAACATTGGAGATAAAGTTATAGCTTACCATTCTAATGTAATGACTATGAGTATACCACCTCAGACTCAAGTATATATAATAGAAGTAAAATAAATATATAAATAAAAAATAAGCTATATAATGATTCACTATATAGCTTATTTTTTATTTATATAGATTGATATATCAATTTTATAGCTACTCCAATAGCCATAACCAAAAATATAGGTTTTATCAAAGTTGAACCTTTTTTTATAGCAACTTTAGCACCTATATATCCACCAATAATCATGGATATTGCATAAAATATTGCTATATTATAAAGTATTTGTCCATTAAATATAAATAATATAAGTGCTGTAAAATTACTAGTAAAATTTAATATTTTAGTATTAGCTGATGCATGTAAAAAATCAAATCCATATATTTTAATAAGAGCAAATACTAAAAAGGTTCCTGTACCAGGCCCAAAGAATCCATCATAAAATCCTAATGAAAATGCCATTATTATTCCTAATTTAATATTTTTACTAGTAAGTGTTTCGAATGTGTTTTCAGATCCAAGATCTTTTTTTAAATATGTATATATTGCAACTACTAAAATCATTATAAAGACTAATATATTTAAAATAGTATCACTTATAGATAAAACACATTTAACTCCTAATATACAACCCAAAATTGTAAATGGAATAAGTTTTTTTAGTAATTCATTATTAGTTTTTCCAGATTTTGTATATCGATAAGCACTGGAAAAACACCCAAAAGCACCAGCAAACTTATTAGTTCCAAGTGCTAAATGAGGAGAAAGTCCTGCCATTAAAAGTACGGGCATACTTATAAGACCTCCACCTCCAGCTATCGAATCAATAAAAGCAGCTAAAAATCCTCCAAAGCAAAGAAAAATTATTGTAAGCATAAACCCTCCAAAAAAATATATAATATTATGTATTAATTATAATATAAAATAATCTAAAGATGTTATTATAAAAATTAGTGGTAAACATAATCATATATGTAATAAACTAATCATATATTTTAGTAAGGTATAATATATAAATTGGGAGGAGTGATTAATATGGCTAAGGACATAGTTATAGATTTTTTAACAAAATTATCTTTAGATATAGAAAATAAAGCTAATGTAGATATAAGTTATAGCCAACAAAGAGATTACTTTTCTAGTGGTAAAATACTAGGCCAACCCATATACTATGTATTTAAATATTTTAGAAAAGAGCAACAATTAGGTATATATATAGAATCAAGAGATTCTGAAGGGGCCCAATTTATAAAAGATATATATTATGAAAAAAATGAATCTATATCAAGAAAAATAGGCTATGAAATAGGTATAAGTGAAAGAAAACAAAATAAAGATTGGGTTAGAATGGGTTTTGAAATAGATGTAGATAATTTTAGTGAACTTATGGAATATAGAAAATTATATTTTCATGCATTTTTGAAGTTTAAATCATCTATAGAGAAAATAGTTGAAAAGTATGTAGATGCAATATTTAATTTTACTGGTAATTTTGGATATACTAAGACAGAACTTCTAAGAGAAGTATTTATGGATGAAGAAGTTTTAGATGATATAATATTTAATTTAGAACAAAAGAAAAATATAATATTACAAGGGCCTTCAGGTGTTGGAAAAACATTCATTGCAAAAAGAATTTGCTATTTTCATCAAGGTAATAGAGATAACTCTAATATTGAAATGGTACAGTTTCATGAATATTATACATATGAAGAGTTTGTAAGAGGATATAGGCGAGGGAAAAATGGAGAAGATTATATAAAAAATGGTATATTTTATGATTTTATAAAAAAAGCACAAACATATCCAGAACATAAGCATTACTTTATAATAGATGAAATAAATAGAGGTAATTTAAATAAAATTTTCGGGGAATTAACTATGCTAATAGAAAATAATAAAAGAGGAAAAGAAAATTCTATAAAGCTTTTATATAGTGAATGTGATGAAAGTTTTTATATACCTGAAAATGTATATATTATAGGAACCTTAAATACATCAGATAATACACTAAGAGATATATCATACCCATTAAGAAGAAGATTTGGATTTATTGATATAGATCCTGTTTTTGAAAATATGGATTTAAGAAACTATCTTGGAAATTATATAGGTGTTGAGATGGCAGATAAAGTAGTATGTAAGATGATGTATTTAAATAAAACTATAGAAGAAGATAATAAACTTGGAAAGAGATATAAAATAGGTCAAAGTTATTTTATGATTAATGAGAAAGTAGACGAATATCAAGTGTATAGTTGGTATAGGCAAGTTATAAAAAGAGATATAGAACCATTAATAAGAGAATATATGATAGATAAAGATGAAGAATACATAGATAATATAATTAAAAATTTAATTGATGATTAAAAAGTCTCGTATATAAGCAAATATTAGAGGCTTTTTTATTTATGTTTTTAATGATATATAAATTACTATATAATATAAAATATAATTGAATAAGGAGGTTTTATATTATGAATGGCAAAGATAGAAGGAATCAAATTTTAGATGTTTTAAAAAATTCAACACAGGCAGTTAATGGATCACAACTATCTAAAGAATTAGGAGTAAGTAGACAAGTTATAGTTTCAGATGTTGCACTAATTAGAGCATCAGGAATAGATATAATATCTACACCAAAAGGATATATACTTAACAAAAATGTAGATGATAGATATATAGTTAAAACAATAGCATGTAAACATTCAAGGGATTGTACAGAAGATGAATTAAACTTAATAGTTGACGAAGGTGCTACAGTTGTAAATGTTATAGTTGAACATAGTGTTTATGGTCAACTAACAGGAGATTTACATTTATCATCAAGAAGAGATGTTCGTGAGTTTATGAAAAGTTTAAATGAAAATTCAGTTAATACGTTGTCACAATTAACTGATGGAATACATTTACATACTATAAAGTGTGAAAGTGAAGATATATTAAATAGTGTTTTAAATAATTTAAAAGAAAAAGGTTATGCCTTATAGAGTTGACATAGATAACTGATAACTATACAATTGTAATTAAGGGTGTAAAGACACTTGTAATTATAATTATATGGGGGAATTTGTTATGAATCGTAAGTCAAATACTAAATCTATTGTCATATCGGCTTTATTATGTGCATTGGGGATTATAATACCTATGTTTTCGCCAATTAAAATAATATTAGAACCAGCATCATTTACATTGGCTAGCCATATTGCGATATTTATAGCTATGTTTATTTCGCCATCTACTGCAATATTTGTTACGTTAGGAACGACAATAGGATTTTTATTAGGAGGATTTCCGGTTGTTGTTGTGCTTAGAGCGCTTAGTCATTTAGGGTTTGTAAGTATAGGATCAATATATTTAAAGAAAAATAATGAGGCTATAAAAAGTGTAAAATCTTCATTATTATGCTCATTTATTTTGGGACTTATACATGCAGTAGGCGAAGTTTTAATAGTAGTACCATTTTATTTTGGGGATGGATTGTCAAATGGATACTATGAACATGGATTTATGATATCAGTTTTAGGTTTAGTTGGTATAGGAACTATAATTCATAGTATGCTAGATTTTGGATTATCAGTTTACATATGGAATTTAATGCCTAAAGAATTTAAAAGCGATAATAAAATTAAAAGTACTATAAAAGCTTAAAATAAGCAGTGCTAGATCAAATTTATCTAGCACTGTTTATTTTTTTATGTAAAATTTTAACATATGTGTTAAAAATACTTTAAAAGTAAGTTATAATATATAATAGAATCGGAAATTCATATAAAATATAGAAAAATATTCACAAATTCACAAAAAATTCATATTAAAAGTATAATATACATATATAATGTAAATATATGAGTTTTATATGACTTAAAGGTTACAAAAAAAATACAAATTTTGAAAATTTATTAAAAGTTAGTATAGTTAATGAAGGGAGATCAAGTATGTTTGATAGAAAGATTGCAACAGCTATATCAGTAACATCTTTAGGTATAGTGCTATCAGGAACATCGGTATTTGCTGATACAAAAACAGGAACAGTAACAGCAAGTGCATTAAATATAAGAAGTGGACCAGCTACTAGTTATTCAATAGTAGGAAATGTATATAAAGGAGATACTTTACAAATATTAGAAACATCAAATGGATGGTATAAGGTTAAGTTATCAAATGGAAAAATAGGATGGGGAAGCGGTAAATATATAAACGTATCAGGAGAATCAAATTCTAATACTTCATCAACAAGTAAATCAGGAACAGTAACAGCGGATGCACTACATGTAAGAACAGGTCCATCAACAAATCACAGTAAGGTAACTAAGGTGTATAGAGGACAAACTGTAAATATATTAGAAAGTTCAAATGGATGGCATAAAGTAAAAACTCCAAGTGGACATGTTGGTTGGTCAAGTGCTGAATTTATCAGTTTATCAGGTGGAACAACTAATTCTGGATCAAACAATAATACAAATACAGAAACTCCATCAACAGGTAAAAAAGCAACAGTAACAGCAAGTGCACTAAATGTAAGAAGTGGACCATCTACGAATGATAGTGTAATAGGAACAGCTTACAAAGGAAATATTGTAGAGATACTACAAAGTTCAGGTGGATGGCATAAAGTTAAGTTATCAAATGGAAAAATAGGATGGGTAAGTGGTAAATATTTAAGCTTATCAGGGGATACAAATAATAATACAAACACAGAAACTCCATCAACAGGTAAAAAAGCAACAGTAACAGCAAGTGCATTAAATGTAAGAAGTGGACCATCTACTAGTAATAGTATAATAGGAAAAGCATATAAAGGAAATACAGTAGAAATACTAGATAGTTCAAATGGATGGTATAAAATTAAATTATCAAATGGACAAGTAGGATGGGCTAGTTCTCAGTATATAAGTACATCAGGTAATTCAAATAGTGGATCTACAAACAATGGAAATTCAAGTAATGAATCTACAAATACTAATAAAGCTCAAGCTATAGTAAACACAGCTCGTGCTCAACTTGGCAAACCATATGTATGGGGAGCAGAAGGACCAAATACTTTTGACTGCTCAGGATTAGTATATTATGTATATGGACAAAATGGAGTAAAAATGCCAAGATCATCAAGAGAACAAGCTAATGTAGGTACAACTATAAGTCAATCTCAATTACAACCTGGAGATTTAATTTTCTCAAGTACTGATGGTAGTGGTAAAGTTACACATGTAGGTATATATATAGGAAATGGACAAATGATACATGCGCCGCAAGAAGGAGACGTTGTAAAAGTTACTAACGCGAATTCATCATATTGGCAAAAAACTTTTGTAAAAGCTAAAAGAGTTTTATAGATATTAAGTTATAGGGAGATATTTTTATTTTAAATATCTCCCTATAATCATTTTACACAAATTTAACATAGAATTTTTTATTTATTTAAGGTAATACTATAGTGTAAAACTTAAATATAATTTATAATTAATTTATATATATTTGGAGGTGGAGACGTGAAGAAAAAAATATCATCTTTAGTTTTAGTTTTTATAATGATACTTTGTATGACGCCAATAAATGCATTTGCAAATAGCAATCATAAAACTATTGTTATAAATATGGATAGAAGTAATTTTTCTGATTTTTTAGAAATACCAGCACTAAAAAATGAATTACAAAATCGAGGATATATTGCTTTAATGAATGTAAGAGGTGACCAAGGAACGGATGATAAAAGGTCGTATGCAACTATAGGAGCTGGGGGAAGAGTAAACACTTACAGTGATGATTTTAAAGGATTTAAAGATGTAGATAAAGAAAATCGAGTTTTATATGAAAGTGCCACAGGCAAAAAAGCTAAAGGTGTAAATGATACAGATATAAATTTATCTATAAATGACAATTTAGAAAATGGAAAGTATGGATCTATATTAGGAGAATTAGGACAAACTCTAAGTGATAAAAATAAAAAGGTTTCAGTTTTAGGAAATGCAGATACAGGAATAGAGCCCAAGGACCTAAATAGAAATATAGCTGCTATGGCTATGGACAACTATGGTAGAGTAGATATTGGAAATGTTGATAAAATAAATAAAAAAAATGATGAGATGCCATTTGGAATAAGTACTGATTATAACAAATTAAAAAATGAAACTAAAAAATATTATAATGAAAGTGATGTATTATTTGTAGAGTTAGGAGATACATATAGATTAGATTTATATAAAAAATACTTAAATGAAAATACTTATGCAAAAATGGAAAGAAAAATACATAAAAATATTAGTTCGTACTTAAAAGAACTTTTTAGTAGTATAAGTAAAAATGATAAAGTATATATAATAAGTGCTTTTCCTAAAGATATAGATTATAAAAATAAACGAAGATTATCTCCAGTTGTAAAATTTGATGGTAATGGTAAAGGATTATTAACTTCAGCAACAACAAGAAGGGATGGTATAATTGGGAATATAGATATTGCAGCTAGTATACTTGCAGATTACAATTTATCATCTAAGAATATGGTTGGTAGAAAATTAGAAACAATTAAAATGAAAGATAATAAAAGTTTTATAGAAAATGAGTATAAAAAAATAGTAAGTATATCTGACGTAAGAGGAAATATAATACATTCTTTTATAAATTCTATGTCTATAATACTATTATTAATTATAGGTTTACTAGTATTTAAAAATCCAATTCAAAGAAAATTTAAAGAAAAGTATAATAAAGTATTTAATATATTAAAAGAGTTAATTAAGTTTGGACTTATACTGCCACTAGCATTTTTATTGGCGCCTATACTTAATTTTAATACTCAATTAGGTATATATATATCAATAATAGCTATATCTATAGCGATATATGTTTTAGGTAAATTAATATTTAAAGAAGACAATAAACAAGTAGGATTTTACGCTACTATATCGATAATAGCTATAACATTAGATGCCCTTTTAGGGTCTTATTTAATGAAAAATAGCATACTATCATACGATGCGATAGTAGGAGCTAGATACTATGGTATAGGAAATGAATATCAAGGTATAATAATAGGTTCATCTATAGTATCTATGACAATACTTCTTATAAATAATAAACTTTCAAAAATAATTGTTCCTATAATTTCGTTTATAATATTATTTTTAAGTGCATCACCATCTATGGGGGCCAATGTTGGAGCAGCTATATCCGAGAGTGTTGCATTAATATTATTTATAATGCTTATATTTGATATAAAGGTAGACTTAAAAAAATCAATATTTATATTAGTAGGTGCAGGATTAGTAGTTTTAGGATTTGCAGCTATAGATATATTAAGTGGATCTGAATCACATTTATCTTTATTTGTTAATCAAATATTAACTAATGGACCTAGTGCTATAATAGAGACTTTTACAAGAAAAATATCTATGAATATTCAACTTATGCAAAATAGTGCTTGGGTAAATATAATTTATATAGGTATTTTAAGCATAGTAATAATTAAAATAGTATATGCCAAAATATTTAAAAACTTAATGAATGAATGTATATATGCAAAAAAAGCATTAATATCTATGGGTGCAGGAGCTATAGTAACTTTATTTGTAAATGATTCTGGTGTAGTTTCAGCAGCAACAACTATGTTATATATAGTAATACCATTTTTAATTATTATGGTTAATAAAATAGTTTTTAAAGATAAATAATTATAAAACAAAATAGCGTACTGTGTACGCTATTTTGTTTTATAAAGTAACAAGTTCTATTAATACATCATAAAATATAATAAAGGCAAAGCACTAGCCAAAACTGGGGGAATATTTATGAAAAAAATAGGATTTGTTATAGATTCAAATGAAAATAGTGCTAAGATAAAATTAAATGATAGTAAAAAAATAATAACTGCTAATAACGATATAGATGCAAAGATTGGTCAAGAAGTATGTATAGAATTAAAAAAAATAACTGCTATAAAACTAATATATATATATATTATACAGCCTATAATACTTGCCATAATAGGTATACTAATTGGAGACTTTATATCAATAAATCTTAATCAAAGAAATTTAATATATAAATTAGTGTTTAGTTGTATTTTTTTTACTATAGCTATAATATATAAAGATTACTATAAGGAAAAAAGTAGGATTACTGGGAATAATAATTATAGCATAGTAAAAATAATATCTAAATAAGATAATAGTATAAAAAATATCCTATAAGCAAATATAGTATAGGGTATTTTTTTATTTTAAATTTATTAGCATTTATTAACTTAACGTAGTATAATCAAGTATAGAATAAGTAAGGAGATGATTTTATGAATTTAAATAGAAATGATGACTGTTGGTGCAAAAGCGGAAAAAAATATAAAAAATGCCATATGGAATTTGATAATAAATTAAATGAATTAAAAAAATTAGGATATGAAGTTCCAACACATGATATTATAAAAAATAAAGAAGAAATAGAAAAAATAAAGGAAAGTGCTAAAATAAATAATGCAGTGTTAGATGAAGTACAAAAAAATATAAAAGCAGGAATGACTACAGAAGATATAAATAAAATAGTTCATGACTATACTATATCTCAAAGTGCTATTCCTGCTCCACTTGGATATGGAGGGTTTCCAAAGAGTGTATGTACATCTATAAATTCTGAAATATGCCATGGAATACCTAGCGAAGATATAGTATTAAAGGATGGAGATATAATAAATGTAGATGTATCAACTATATATAATGGATATTATTCAGATGCATCTAGAATGTTTATGATAGGTAATGTAAGTGAAAATGCTAAAAGATTAGTCGAGGTTACTAAAGAATGCTTAGAAGAAGGTATGAAAGCTGTTAAGCCTTGGGGACATATAGGTGATATAGGAGCAGCTATACAAGAACATGCAGAAAAAAATGGATATTCAGTTGTTAGAGATTTTGGCGGACATGGTATAGGGCTTCAATTCCATGAAGATCCGTTTGTATTCCACTATGGTTCTAAAAATGAAGGTATGATATTAGTACCAGGAATGATAATTACTATAGAGCCAATGATAAATGAAGGCGGATATGATTTATACATAGATGCAGAAAATGAATGGACTGCATATACAGATGATGGTTCACTTTCAGCTCAATGGGAACATATGATTTTAATTACTGAAGAAGGAATTGAAATACTAGCTAAATAAAAAAATTAAAAAGAAAAGGATATAGAAATAATGATAATTTTTATATCCTTTTTCTTTTATATTAAATTATATAAAAATAAGTGAATTATAGTGTGTAAATATATATAATGTATATAAAAATATAAATTTAGAAATAAATAGGAGTGATACTTTGCGGTCAGAGTTAAAACGTATTGGAATTATTATGTTGGGAGCAACTATATTAGCATTTGGAAGCTATAATTTCAATTATCAAAATAATATAACAGAAGGTGGGGTTTTAGGTTTATTATTATTAATAAAAAATGTATTTGATATATCACCATCATTTTCAAGTTTGATAATTGATTTATCTTTATTTGCAGTAGGAACAAAGTTTTTTGGAAAGAAATTTTTATTATATTCAGTGCTATCTACAATTACATTTTCAACAACATACAATTTATGGGAAAGTATTGGATTTTTAATTCCTAGTTTTGAAAACAATATGTTAATGGCAAGCGTATTAGCAGGAATAGGAGTAGGAATAGGAGTAGGGTTAGTTATAAGAGGTGGAGGAGCATCTGGAGGAGATGATGTTATTGCACTTATAGGAAATAAATTTACTCCACTTAAAGTTAATCATATATATTTAATAAGTGATTGTATAGTTTTAATGCTATCTTTAGTGTATTTAGATTTTACACAAATATTATTTTCTCTTATAGCTGTAACTATAAGCGGAAAAATAATAAGTTTAATATATAATGATGAAGATAAGAATGAGGAAAATGAATCTGTATTAATATAATTAGAAAAGAAGTGCTTAATTTTAAGTACTTCTTTTTATATGTATTTATATGGGTATATATTATTCATGCATATAATTTCGATATGGAAAAATATGTTATAATATAAACTATAATATTAATTGGATGGGGGAATAACATTGAAAACAATCAAGAAAAAATTAATAATTACAAATTTAATAATATTACTAAGTATTATATTTATGGTTGGATGTACATCTAAATCTAAATTAGAAAGTGCATTTAATAATTATACTAAATCATGGGAACATAAAGATTTTGGGAAAATGTATTCTATGTTATCAAAACAATCTAAAAAAGATATAAATAAAGAAGAATTTATAAATGAATATAAAAAAGATTATAATCTTATAAAAGCTAATAATATAAAAATATCCAAAACTGATGAAGGTATAGAAGAAGATAAAGATTTTAACATAAAAGTTAGTATGGATACTATTGGAGGTAAAATAGATTCAACAGATGCACTAATTAAATTTATAAAAGAAGATGGAGAATATAAAGTTGTATGGAATTATAGCTTAATTTTACCTCAACTTAAAAAAGGAGATAAAATAGGGATTGAAAGTGATGCCTATAAAGGAAAAAGAGGAACTATATATGATAGGAATGGTAATGTATTAGCAGGTGAGGGTCAATTAAAACAAGTACAAATAAGTATAAAAAAATTCAATGATTCAAACGAAGCTAGTAAAATAGAAGAAATGGCAAAAATACTTGATATAAGTAAAGAAAATATTGAAAATAAGATATCTAAAAATAAAAATCCAGAACATGCTGTGTGTATAGTTGATTTATTAAGTTCAGATACTGAGAAAATAGATAAATTATTAAAGATACCAGGAGTTCAAATTATAACAATTAATGATCAAAGGATATATAATGGAGGGGAAGCTATAGGTAGTTTAATAGGGTATACAGCAAATATAACCTCAGAACAACTTAGTAAAAATAAAGATAAAGGATATAATGAGCATAGTAAAATAGGTGTAGGCGGAATAGAAGAAGTATATGAAAATAAATTAAGAGCTATAGATGGAGGTAAAATATATATCTTAAGAGCTAATGGTAAAAAAGATGTTATAGCAGAAAAAAAAGCAAAAAATGGTCAAGATATAAAATTATCTATAGACCTTGATTTACAAAAGAAGATATATGAACAAATGGATGGAGAAAAAGGTGCAAGTGTAGCTACAGATCCTAAAACTGGAGAGGTATTGGCTATGGTAAGTTCGCCTTCATTTGATCCAAATAGTTATGTTACATATATAACAAAAAGTGAGAAAGCTAAATGGGAAGCAAATTCAAATGCTCAATTAGAAAGAAGATTTAAAAATGCATATTCTCCAGGATCAACAATGAAACTTGTAACTGCATCTATAGGGCTTGATGATAAAGTAATAGATCCTAGTAAAGCTATAGACATAAAAGGTAAGACATGGAATGAATATGATGTAACAAGGGTAATAGATCCAGGTAGACCAGTTAATTTAAAAGATGCAACTAAATTATCAGATAATATATATTTTGCTAAAGCTGCAGTTGAAATAGGTGGAGAAAATTTTGTAAAGGGAGCTAAAAACTTTGGAATAGGAGAGGATATAAAATTTGGATATCCTATACAAAAATCACAAATATCTAATGATGGAAAGTTAAGTAATAAATCAGTACTTGCTGATACAGGGTACGGTCAAGGTCAAGTTTTAATAACACCTTTAGATATGACTATGATATATTCTACTTTAGGTAATGATGGTAAAATAATGATGCCAAAGCTTGATATAACTAAGCCATATGAGCCAAAAGTATACAAACAAGCGATAAAAAAAGAAAATTTATCTACACTTATAGACTGTTTTTCAGCAGTAATAAATGATAAAGATGGAACAGGGCATATAGCTAAAATTAATGGAATCAATATAGCTGGAAAAACTGGAACAGCAGAAATAAAGAAAAGTAAAGATGATACTAATGGAACTGAAAATGGATGGTTTGCAGCGGTTGATACTGATAAAGGAAGATTAGCAATATCAATGATTATAGAAAATGTAAAAGACAGAGGCGGAAGTCATATACCTACTATTAAGGTAAAAAATGTGATGGAGTATTATTTAAATAATTAAAATCTATTTTTAGTGGAAATAGTACATATCTAAACATATATATAAATATATACTATTTTCATGGGAGGAATAGATTTGAAAAGAAGATATGAAAGAATGCAAAAAGTATGTAAGGATTTATCTGAAGAAGCGTTTAAATCCTATGCAGGTAAAAAAGATTATAAAAGAGCTATACAGTGTTATACAATACTTGCAACAAGTCTTGGAGTGCCAGAAGATACTGCTAAATTTTCGAAAAATATGCTAGCCAGATTAAATAAAAAAATTGAAGAAAATTCTAAATAAAAGGATTGCTTGATAAAAATCAAGCAATCCTTTTTTGTCATTTTATATATATTTTACATAAAAGTGTTGACCTATATGTAGTAAAAGTGTTATATATATTAATATAAAGTGTTAAAAAAGTACACACTAAATAAAATAATAAAACATACTATATATTGATATATAAATTAGGAGGACTCAATAATGAAAACTAGAGTTGCAATTAATGGATTTGGAAGAATAGGAAGAATGGTTTTAAGGATAGCTAAAGAAAATAATTTTAATAATTTTGAAATAGTAGCTATAAATGCTAGAAGTGATGCTAAAACATTAGCTCATTTATTTACTTATGATTCATCTTATGGAGTATTTAGGGGAGAAGTTAAAACAGACGAAAAAGAAAATATTATAATAAATGGAAGTAAGATAAAGGTATTAAAAGAAAGTGATCCAGAAAAATTACCGTGGAAAGATTTAAACGTAGATATAGTTATAGAATCTACTGGAAAATTTACTAAAAGAGAAGACGCTCAAAAACATATTAATGCTGGAGCTAAAAAAGTAATTATAACAGCACCAGGAAAAAATGAAGACAAGACTATAGTTATGGGTGTTAATGAAAATGAGTATGATAATGATATACATCATATAGTATCTAATGCTTCTTGTACTACAAACTGTATAGCTCCAGTAGTTAAAGTTTTAGACCAAGAATTTGGAATAAAAAAAGGATTAATGACAACTATCCATGCATATACAAATGATCAACAAATATTAGATAAAACGCATAAAGACCTTAGAAGAGCAAGAAGTGCTGGAGTTTCTATGATACCTACAACAACAGGAGCAGCAAAAGCAGTAGCTAAGGTTTTACCTAATTTAGAAGGTAAGTTAAATGGGTTTGCTGTTAGGGTACCATGTCCTAGTGTTTCACTAGTTGATTTGGTTTGTGAATTGAGTAGAGACGTTACAGCAGAAGAAGTAAATAATATTTTAGAAAAAGCTTCTAAAAAAGAGTTATATGGAATATTAGGATATTCGGACTTGCCACTTGTTTCTATAGATTATAAGCAAACTTCAGATTCTTCTATAATAGATGGATTATCAACAATGGTTAATGATGGAAATATGGTTAAAGTTGTAGCTTGGTATGATAATGAATGGGGATATTCATGTAGAACAGTTGATTTAGTAGCATATGTTGCAAATGAACTTTTAAAATCAAGTAAAGTTAGTGCATAGTATGATTTTAAGCTCACAGTAAATAATTGCTGTGGGCTTTTATAATATTAAAAAGATTTCTTTAAAAATTCATATTATATTCATAAAGAATATATATAATTTATTTGAATAATATAGTTAGTCAAATGGAGGGAAAAAAATTGAATATATTATTTTTTATTACCCCTAAAGTTGAAGTTGAGTATGTATATGATTATTACACAATAAGACAAGCAATGGAAAAAATGGAGTATCATAGTTATACTTCAATACCGATAATAAATAAAAAAGGAGAGTATGTAGCTACTATAACAGAAGGAGATTTACTTTGGAAAATTAAAAGTAGATTTGAAGATAAGCAAGATGATATTAACTTAAAATCATTAGAGAATATAGAGATAAAAGATATTGATAAATATAATAATTATAAAACTATATCTATAAATTCTGATATGGAAAATATAATAAGTTTAGCTATAAATCAAAATTTTATTCCAGTAGTAGATGATAAAAATATATTTATAGGAATAATAAAAAGAAGTGATATAATATCTTATTTTAATGATAAAATGAATGGTAAGAGTTTATTAAATGCAAACAACAAAGTTAGTTAGTAACAATAAAATAGAAAATATTTCTAAATAGTTTTAAAATTATGTATTATAGTATATAATTTTAATAAGAAATAAACAATAAAGGACTGTCATATATAGGCAGTCCTTTAAATTAATAAGGAAGTGGCTTTATGAATTTTTGGAGGGAGAAAAAAAATAGAATATACTTTATTGTTATAGCTGTCTTTATAACACTTATAGGTCAGTATTTTCTTTTCAAATATGGAAAAATAAGTCCACTAGTAAAAGGAGTAGAATTAAGGATATCAAAAGGTAATTATATTCAAAATATAGATGAATATGTAATTAAATTAGGTAATTCTATAAAAGTAAATAGTGGAGATTATATAATTATACCACCATATGCATCAAAACCTAAAATTGGATATAAAGCATCAAACAATGATGTTTTATCTATAAAAGGAAATACAATAACTGGTATTAAAGAAGGATATTCAGCTCTTATGATAACTAAAGATGGTAGAATTATAAGAAAAACTACTATAAGAGTAGTTGATCCTAAAGTAGAAAAACTAGATGTTGATATAGGTGAGCTTAAATATGTAGGAGATAGTACTTCTATTGATGTAAATATTGATGTTGACTTTGATTTTAAAGAAAAAGAAAAATATACATATGAAATATCAAATAAAGATGTTTTAAAGATAGAAAACAATACCTTAAAAGCTATAGGAGTAGGTACTTCAAAGTTATATATAAAATCAGGAGATAAGGTAAAAGAGTATAAATTTAATATACAAGCTAAAGTTTCAAATATATATGTAAATAACAATATTAATATACGTATAAATGAGGAGAAAAAAATTGATGTAAATGTTGAAACATCTCCTAGAAATTTAAAACATCCTAATGTAAAATATGAATTGTTAGGATTTAAGTTACCAATATCTAGATCGATAACTATACCTACTAGTGATGGAACGATATTAGGACTTAGAGAAGGCACTGAGAAAATTAAAGTTACATGTGGTAATAAAAGTAAGATAATAACAATCAATGTTTTAAAAGAAGAAACTGAAACTAAAGAAATTAAAAACTTACAAGCAAATTCTAATATAGTTGGAGATAACTTAGAAATAACACTTACATGGGATTATTTAAAAGATATATCAGAGTATGAAGTATATCTAAAAAATAACTCTAATGGAGATAATGATTTTAATTTATTTAAATCAATTAAGATAGATAAAGACGAATTAACTGAATCTAAGAAAGTAAAAACTACTATAACAATAAATCTAAAAGATATACAAGATCCTAGTATAGATTTATATGTAATAGGAAAGAGTAATGGAAAATATACACAAAAGAGCAATATTGTAAAAGTTAGAGAAAAATATACAAATCTAGATAAAATAGAAAACTATAAAGTTGAAAATTTAACTAGAAGTATAAATAAAGATAATAGTATAAGTATATCATGGGATAAACTAGATAAGTTTGACTGCACATATAGTGTTTATATAAGAAACAATAAAACATCAAAAGATGGAGGATTTACTTTATATCAATATGGAATAAGTGATAATAAAATTACAATTCCTTTAAATGAAGGTGAAGATGTAGATTTAGATATATATGTTGTAGCAAATTCATCACAAGGAGCTAGTCAAAATAGTGATATATTAAACGTAACAAATATAAAACAAGAAATAAAACCAGAAGAAGAATTATAAACAAAAAATCCTAAGAATATGGTAATTAACATATTCTTAGGATTTTTTATTATTTTATTTTTTCTAAATATCCACTTGGATGGAAATAGTATATACTAGATGTATTTTTATCAACGAAATATCCTAAATCAGTATCTATTTTAGGAAGAAAAACATATCCATATAAACCTTTATTTTTTAATACTGGAAATTTATTTTCATCTCCTTTGTATTCATATACTAAGTTTGAGTTCATATCCATTAACAATTTTAAAGCTTCTTCCATAGTTAAAGATTGTGAAGCAGTAATTTGTTCATCATTAATAGTTTCTTCAACTTTAGCAATAGGTTCATTAATAGTTTCTTCTTTAGATACATTAATTTGTTCGTTAGAAGTAGATTCTTTAGAATTAGTAATTTGTTCATTATTATTATCTAAATTGTTAGATGTTTCTTTTCTTTCTTCTAAATTATTATTAGATGTCTCTTTAGAATTTATATCGTTAGAAGCATTATTTTCTTTTGCTTTAATATCTTTTATATCAGATTTTTCATTAGTGCTGATTAACTTAGTTTCATCATTAGTTTCTAATGTTTTATGAGGTTTAGTATTATCTAAATTATCATTATTACTAGATGTAACTTTATTATTTACCTTTGACTCATTGTTTGCAAATGAAGATTTAAAAATAGGATTAGTTATAAATAACATACTACATAACACAAATAAAACAACAACTAACTTTTTCATATCATTACCTCTTTTCAAATATATAAATTATTTATATATAAATATTACCATAAACTCTTTATATTATAACAGTTACAGGCTTGTTACTTAAGGTTACTAAATTGTAATAAAAAAGCATGTTTAAAACATGCTTTTTTACTTATTTATCGATTTATATTTATAATCTATATAGTTGCCTAAATATATTTTTAAAACTCCCATAAAAGGAGCTGAAAGTATCATTCCTGGTATTCCAAAAAATCCTCCTCCTATAGTAACCGCTAATATAGTTAAAAATGGATTAAGACCAAGTTGACCACCGACTATTTTAGGCTCTATAAATGCAATTTCAATTTGTTGAACTAGTATTAAATAAACTAATGAAAATAAAGCTATGCTAGGATTATAAAATAGATTTATTAAAACAACAGTAGTCATGCTTATTGCAGGACCAAAGTAAGGTATCATATTCATAAAAACTATTAAAATACCAAATAGTAAAGCATACTGAGACCCTATAAAATAAAGTCCTATACTCGATAAAATTCCTACTATAAAAGAGTCTAGCATTTTTCCTGTAAAATACTTTCCAATATTATTGTTTAAAGTATGACCAAAATCTAATATAAAACTGGCATATTTTTTACCAAAAGTAATATATAGTACTTTTTTATAAAAAGAGAAAAAGATTTCTTTTTCAAGTATAATATAAAAACAAATTATAAATGCTAATACAAACTGTACAATAAATTTAGAAATAGAAAAAGTAGTTGCGAAAATTTGACCTAGATATCCAATAAACAAATTACTGAATTTGGGCATAAATGAAAATGCTTTATCTCCAATTTCTTTTAATGTATTAGGATCTATATTTTCTAATTTATTGCCAAGGTGAATTAAGAAATCTTGAGTTTTTGTTGAATACATAGGAAGTTTATTAACTATATCAGCTAAACTATTTACTAAAATTGGAATAGTAAAGAATATAAATGAAGTTATTAAAAGTATTAAACCTCCATAAGTTATAATCAATGCATAAATTCTTTTTATTTTTAATTTAGATTCTAAAAAAACAACAATAGGTATAAAAATATAAGCTAGTATAAAAGCTATAATAAATGGAGTAAGCAGTGATATTAATAATTTGAATATATCTAAAAAGTATTTATAGTTATCTATAAGCTTTATAAGTATATAAGATATAAAAATAGTAAAAACAATTCCTAAATTAATCCTTTTATCTTTCAAATAAAACACCCCTTTTATAAATGATTTTAATAAAAAATTAAATCAATATATGTATTATACAATAAAAGTATTATGAATATATATAATAATGGAAACAAATGTTAAATAAATTTGATTAAAATCGTCTTTAGTTTTTAAGGGGGTGTTTTTTATAGAGTATGAAGTAATAGTTAGGTATAATGGAGATATTTCTATGATTGCAAGCGACTTAGGGGTATCTGTAGAATTATTAGGATATAACTATGCTATAATAACTTCAGATAGTGTTGAATCAATTGATAATTTGGTAAATTATCCTCAAATTGAATATGTAGAAAGACCATTTATTTTAACTACACAAGATGTTCAAAGTTTTTCAAGAACAGGAATATCAAGATTTAAAAATACAAATGGATTAACTGGAAAAGGAACTATAATTGGCATTATAGATTCTGGTATAGATTATAATTTAGATGTATTTAAAGACGAACAAGGCAATTCAAAGATACTTTATTACTGGGATCAATCATTTCCAGGAAATCCACCAGAAGGATTTACACATGGAACTTTATATACAAATGAAGATATAAATAAAGCCCTAAGAAGAGAAATTAACATACCTATATCTCCAACTAGTACACATGGTACACATGTAGCAGGTATTGCATGCCAAGTAGCAAATGAAGCTAACTTAATAGTTGTAAGAGTTGGAAGTATTCAAACAGATGTATTTTCAAGAAGTACAGAATTTATGAGAGCTATTAAATTTATACTAGATAAAGCATTAGAGTTAAGAATGCCAGTAGCTATAAACATAAGTTATGGAAGTAATGAGGGTTCACATAGAGGGTTATCCTTATTTGAACAATATATAGATGATATGACATCATTTTGGAAAAATAATATAGTTGTAGCTGCAGGGAATAATGCTGATAAAGGTGGTCATAGAAATATACGATTAGATAATCAACAGGTTGAAGTAGAATTTGTAGTTGGAGAAAATGAGCAAATATTAAATGTAAATATATGGCCAGATTTTACAGATGAATTTAGTTTATACTTAGTGAATCCTTCTAATTTAAAGAGTCAAGAAATATCTTTAACATCAGGTGAGATTAGAAATGTACTAGGAGGAACTAGAATAAGGGGCTATTTTTATCCAATTTCACCATACTCACTAATTAGAAGAATTACAATTCAAATGAGTTCAAATAACAGCATTAGCCCAGGCATATGGAAGTTAGTTTTTACTCCAATAAATATAGTAATGGGAAATGTTAATATATATCTACCTACATCGGAGGGTATAAGTAGAGATACAAGATTTTTAGAAGCAAATAAAAATCTAACAGTAACTGTACCAGGAACTGCAAGTAAGGTGATAACAGTTGGAAGTTTCAATTCACGAACAGATACAGTATCTATATTTTCAGGTGAAGGAGATATTAGTCAAAATGTGCTTAAACCAGATTTATTAGCACCAGGAGAAGATATATTATCAGTACTTCCAGGAGGTAGTGTGGGGGCTTTAACTGGAACTAGTATGGCAACGCCACATGTTACAGGTGTAGTTGCACTTTTAATGGAGTGGGGAATTGTTAATAGAAATGATTTGTTTTTCTACTCTCAAAAAATAAGGGCATTTTTAATAAAGGAAGCTAAAAGAAATACTTTATATACATATCCAAATAATTCTATGGGATTTGGTATGTTAGACTTATCTAATATTAATCTAGCTAATACTAGTCAAATTAACCAAGGCTATGATTTAATTTATAGAAAAAAGAGAAAAAAAAAACTAGAAATTTAAGAAATAAAAATTTAAGATTAGAATTACCATATGATTTAATGACATTATTCCAAGTAGTACATGGACCAAATTTTAAAGAGGAACTTGAATCTACTGGATTAGAATACATTTATTATGAAATTAGTGATAATGAAGCAATTTTAGGATTACACACTAGAGATAACCAAAAATTTAGAAAATTAATTCCAGTAAAATCAATAAAATTTTTTCAACCTATTGCAGTTATGAATCAATTAAGTACTATAACAAGAGGGACTGAAAATGGAATCATAGCTAGAGAAGAAATAGGTGCAAATTTTTTGCAAAATAATTTAAACATATCTGTTACTGGAAAAGGTGTATTAATAGCAATAATAGATTCCGGAATAGATTATTTACATGAAGATTTTATATATCCAGATAAAACTTCGAAAATAGTATTTTTATGGGATCAAACTAAAGATGAGAATCCACCTAATGGATATAAATTTGGAACTGAGTATACTAGAGAAGATATAAATCAAGCTATAGCAAATAATGACACGACTTTATCAATAGATGAAGATGGTACTGGGACAATGCTAAGCGGTATATGTGCAGGTCTTGGGAATATAAATAGCCAATACACAGGAATAGCCCCAGATGCAGAACTTATAGTGGTCAAATTAAAAAAAATAGATGGAAATTATAACAATGCAATATTAGAAGCTGCGATACAATATTCATATGAAAAAGCTTATGAATTAAAAATACCTTTAGCAATAAATATATCTTTAGGAAGTAATAATTTAGTAGGTGCTACTGAGCGTATTTTAAGAGAAAGTCCATTATTTACAAGGGGGTTATGTCTAGTTTCTTCAGTGGGTAATGAAGGAAATACTCAAACACATACATCAGGAAGAATAAATTTTATAGGAGAAGAACAAGACATAGAGTTAGAAATATTTGAAGATGAAGATTTATTAGATATTAATATATGGATGAATAAGCCTGATAAAGCTAGCGTGGCAGTTATATCACCAAGTGGAGAGCAAAGTAAATTTATACAAGTATCAAATTATAATGAAATATCAGGAATATTTGATTTAGAATCAACCTGGTATGTGATAATTTATAGATATCCAACTTCTTACTCAGGTCAACAACAAGTAACTATAACATTAAAAAATGCAACTAAAGGTATATGGAAAATAAGATTAAGAGGTGAATATATAACAAATGGAATATATAATGCTTATCTACCAAATAGAGCATTAATAAATCCTGGAACGAAATTTAGAGATTCAACACCTTCTCAAACTGTAAATTATCCTTCAACATACAATGATGTAATTTCTGTAGGAGCATATAATATTATTGATAATAGTATATGGCCTCCTTCATCAAGAGGTCCTACTATAAATGGATTACTAAGACCAGATATAGTTGCACCTGGTGTTAATATAATTTCCACATATCCTGGAAATAATTATGCAACAATAACAGGAACAGCAGCGGCGGCGGCTCATGTTACAGGAGCAGTAGCTTTATATTTTCAATATACTTTAGCTGATAAGTATTATACTCAAAAAGCATTTACTACAATGATTAAAACTTATCTTCATGGTGGAGCTAGAAGAATTCAAGGTATAACATACCCAAATGAAAGTTACGGTTATGGAATGTTAGATATACGAGGAGCTTTTGAGCAGCTAAAATAACATAAATAGGAGGAATTTTTATTTTGGAAAAATCCTATCTTATAATTTATCAAGGAAATATAGAAGATGTAACTAATGATTTAAGAAATAATAAAATAGAAAGATTTATGATATTAAATGATAATTTATTAGTTATATATGTTCCTATTGATTTTTATGAAAATACACTAAATGAAATTATAAGTATTGCATGGTGGCAAAGGTCAGTGCCTATGAGTTCTTTAATAGATGTAACTAATGGTTTAGAACAAGGTGTAAGTGTGACAGATTCATCGGGAACAGATTATATATATAAAAATCCATATATAACAACTACTGGAAAAGATATTTTAATAGCAATAATAGATTCAGGGATAGACTATTTGCATCCAGATTTTATAAATGATGATAATACAACTAGTATAGTATCAATATGGGATCAAGAAAGTAATAAAAAATCACCTCCAGATGGACTAATATTTGGAAGTGAATTTACTAGAGAAGATATAAATAAAGCCATATCTGAAAATGATAACACCTTGAGTGAAGATAAAATTGGAACTGGAACTATAGCTGCAGGAATATCATCAGGAAAGGGAAAATTAAATTCTCAATACAAAGGCATTGCTATTGATAGTGAATTGGTAGTTGTTAAATTAAGGGAATATAGAGATACTTATGCATCAGGAAAAATAAATTATCAAAAATCAGATTTTTTAGCTGGGATAAAGTATGTTTTAGATGTAGCTAAAAGAGAAAATAAATATATTATAATAAATCTAACTGTAGGTTTAGCGTCAAAGTCAATAATAGAATCAACAATGATAGAGACATTTAATCAGATAGTAGAATCAGGAGTTATTGTAGTTAGTGGAGCTGGAAATGAAGGGAATACAGACATTCATTATGAAGGAGTAGTATCAGATGTAAATGAAAAGCAAGATATAATAATTCAAGTAGGAGAACAAATAAATTTAGATATAAATTTAGTAATTAGTGGACCAGATAAAATAGGTGCATTAATAATATCTCCATCAGGAGAACTTAGTTATCAAATTATGTATGCTCCAGATTATTATGTATACAGAGGTAAATTCAATTTAGAAAATACAACTTATGAAATGAGATTTATATACCCTTGGTTAGAATCAGGACATCAAGAATTAAATATAAATTTATACGACATTAAACCAGGTATATGGACTTTAAGATTAATTCCAGAATTTATTATAGAAGGGATATATGATGTTTATTTACCAAATAAAAATATAATGTCTCAAGAAACTAGATTTTCAGATCCAGCGTCTACGTCTACAATAACAATGTATGCAGCTCCAGAAAATGTAATAACTATAGGTGCTTATAATGACAAGACTGATAGTATATGGATAGGCTCATCAAAAGGGCCTATAAAGAAAAGAGGAATAAAACCAGATATAGTCGCACCAGGAGTTGATATAATAGCTCCTTATATAAATAATAGTTATAATACGTCAATTGGAACTGGAGTTAGTTCATCTATAGTTAGTGGAGTTTTAGCACTAATTATTCAATATATAAAAGATCAATATGAGTTTTATCAAGGATCTTTATATACACAACAATTAAAAACTTATTTAATGCTTGGGGCTACAAAAAAAGAGATATATACTTATCCAAATATATCGCAAGGATATGGAATTTTAAATTTAAAAGATACTATTATAGCTATTGCAAATAATTTTGAATAATGTGTATTTTATAATTTAGAATGTAAAAACTAATACAAAAGAAAAGAGGTGAATTAATTTGGAAAATGAAAAATGTAAGGCACTTAATGGATCAGACAATAAAAGATTAAAGTCCAATAGACCAGTAAAAAATGAATATACTGCTGCTTGGTCTGGAACTGAAGATTTAAAGTCAGAAAGCAATGTATCAATCCCTTCTCTAAGAAATGTAGAAGAAGCTAAAGACTGGGTTGATAACGGAAGTAGATTATAATTTTTAATATACCTAATAATTTATATAAATTATTAGGTATATTTTTATGGGTTTATTTTATTCACTTGGAATAAGTATATACTCACCTGATTTTAATGTATAATCTTTAGAAACTATATTAGGATTTTTTGTATATACAACTTTTCTAAAATCTTCAATATTTTTTATATTAGTATTATAAGATTTAATTATTTCATCTAAAGTTTGACCATATTCAACAAAGTGCTTTACAAGATGTCTATTATCCATAATTTTATCATAGGAATTTTTATATGAGATTTCAGAAATTTTATTAAAAATAGGTACATTTTTAACTAAATAATTAAAAGAAGTATCTAAACAAGTTATGTAGTTATAAACACCTGATTTTAAAGCTTGAGAAAAAGAGGTACATTCATTAGCACTTGGACCTATAAATAATAATACTAATATAAAAATTAATAAGTATTTCAAAAAAACACCTCCTATTTAAAATTATTAATAAAAAAATATAAATTAAACATATTTGATAAAAAATTTAAAAATATATAAATTTTATAAAAAATAAATCGTTGACTTAAAAAATATAAGTTGGTATAATCTTAGTAAATAATTCAAATAATAACTATAAAGACATTGAAGAGAAGAGTAAATATAAAAGGTAGTTAAAGCGAGTTGAGGATGGTGAGAGCTCAATACGAAATTTATATTGAAGAACATCTCGGAGTCTCTAACCGAAATTAATTAAAGAGTAGGCTTAGACGGAAGGTCCCGTTACAGACCATTAAGCAAAGCTTAGCTAAGTGGCCTATTTAGGCAATTAGGGTGGTACCGCGAGAGTAATAGTCTTTCGTCCCTTTTAGGGATGAAGGGCTTTTTTTATATTAAAAATAAAATTTATAGGAGGATTTAAAATGCAAAGAGAATTTACTGAAATTAAACAACTTTACAGAAATAAAGAAGAATATATCGGAAAAACTGTAAAAGTAGCTGGATGGATAAGAACATCTAGAGCATCTAAAAACTTTGGATTCATAGAATTAAATGATGGAAGTTTCTTTAAGAATATGCAAGTTGTAATAGCTGAAGATAAGTTAGAAAACTTTAAAGAAATAACAAAACTTCCAATAAGTTCATCTATATTAGTAGAAGGTGAATTAGTATCTACAGAAGGTGCTAAACAACCAGTAGAAATACAAGCTACTAAAATCGAATTAGAAGGTGAATCAGATAGTTCATATCCATTACAAAAGAAAAGACATACTTTAGAATACTTAAGAACTATAGCTCATTTAAGACCAAGAAGTAACACTTTCTCTGCAGTATTTAGAGTAAGAAGTTTAGCTGCATATGCTATACATAAGTTCTTCCAAGATAGAAACTTTGTATATGCACATTCACCAATCATAACAGGAAGTGACTGTGAAGGTGCGGGAGAAATGTTTAGAATAACAACTATGGATTTAAATAATATACCTAAAAATGAAGAAGGTGCTATAGATTATTCTAAAGACTTCTTTGGAAAAGAAGCTAATTTAACAGTTAGTGGTCAATTAAATGCTGAGATAATGGCTCTTGCATTTAGAAATGTTTATACTTTTGGACCAACTTTTAGAGCTGAAAATTCATTTACACAAAGACATGCATCAGAGTTCTGGATGATAGAACCTGAAATAGCATTTGCAGACTTAGAAGATAACATGGAACTTGCAGAAGATATGATAAAATATGTAATAAGCTATGTTATGGAAAATGCTCCAGAAGAAATGGAATTTTTCAATAGTTTTATAGATAAAGGATTAATGGATAGATTAAATAATGTAGTAAATTCTGAATTTACTAGAATAACTTACACTAAAGCTGTTGAAATGTTACAAGAGTCAGGACATGAATTTGAATACCCAGTAAAATGGGGAGATGATCTTCAAACAGAACATGAAAGATACTTAACAGAGCAAGTATTTAAAGCACCAGTATTTGTTACTGATTATCCAAAAGATATAAAAGCATTCTACATGAGAATGAATGAAGATGGAAAAACAGTAAGAGCTATGGACCTTTTAGTTCCAGGTGTTGGAGAAATAGTTGGTGGTTCTCAAAGAGAAGAAAGATACGATGTATTATTAGAAAGAATAAAAGAAATGAATCTTAATGAAGAAGATTACTGGTGGTATTTAGAACTTAGAAAGTTCGGAACAGCTACTCACTCAGGATTTGGATTAGGATTTGAAAGAATTATAATGTATATGACTGGTATGGCAAACATAAGAGACGTTATACCATTCCCAAGAACTCCAAAAAATGCAGAATTCTAATAAAAAGTTAATATAAGTAAAAATAGCGAGTTTTTCTCGCTATTTTTTATATAGTTTTTATATAATTATAAAAAACTATATTGATTATATTTAATTAATTATGAGTTTATGAAAAATACAGATATAATAAAAATATTAAGTAATATGCACTAAATTTCATACTGTAGACATGGAAACTTTATTAGAATATAATATTAATAAGGTTAAAAGCTAAATGTTAATCAGGAGGTATCAATATGTCAGATGATAGAATAATAGATTTTAATAAGCTGAAGAATAAAGTAAAAGATTCTGATGTTGATAAATTTGAACAATATATATATAGTCTTTATGGTTCTGTTATGTCAGGCAAATTAAGTATGGTTGAATTTTCTAAAAAGATAATGGATTATATGAAGGAAAATAATATATCTCAAGAAAAATTTATTAATATTCAAAAAAAATTTATGGAGAGATATGGGATGGACTCATCTGAAATAGATAGTCAGTTAAAAAACTTTGGTATAGATTATAATAATATAGATTTTAATGAAATAAATAATTCAAATTTTGATGATATAAAAAATAGTATAGGATTTTATGATAAATATAGTCAAAAAATTAAACCAAAGGCTTGTGTGGAGACGTATATAAAAAATGACCATAATGATATAAAAGTAATAATCGATCAAGAACAAGTAATTTTAATAAGTAAGGGAAAAATAAATTTAATTGATGCAGAATTAAATGAACTTTTATTATCTTATAAGAATATATTAAATAAAAAGATAAATATAATTATGTGTGAAAATACAACTGAATATGATTATTAAAAAAAGAGATAGGAGTAATCCTATCTCTTTTTTAGTGTTCTGAAAGACCACTTTCACTAAATTTACCATTAAATACTTTATAAATTTTATTTATAGGTTTCTTTAGTGGTAATGCAATTAATAATGAAACTATTATATATATACATAATATGCTTATATCTTTATATAATACAGGATAATAAATTCCACCTATTGATTCTCTTAACATAGATATTGCATAAGTAAACGGTAAATATGGATTTACCATTTGGAAAAACTTAGGTGTAACTTCAATTGGGAATGTTCCACCTGAACCAGCTACTTGAATAACTAAAAGTATTATTCCCATAGCTTTACCCATATTTCCAAACACAGATAAAAGAGAATATACTATAAAAGTAAATACAATACTTGTAAATGCAGAACCTAATACAAGAAGAACTGGATTTACACATTGAACACCAAGTATGTATATGTCTCCTAAACTTACTATTAGTGCTTGAATTACAGCAATAGCTGTAAAAGTAAGACCTCTACCTAAGTATACTTGATATGGTTTATAATCTCCATGAACTTCAGCTGATAAAAGTGAAGATAATAAAAGTAAACCAACCCATAAAGATAAAACAGTGTAAAATGGAGTCATAGCAGAACCATAATTTTCTATAGGATATAATTTGTTTTGATTAACAGTAACAGGTTCTTTTAAGAAATTCTTTTCTTTTACTATGTCATTTTTAAGTAGTTTTACTAAATCATTTAAATCTTCTTGATTATTAACTTTCTTTATAGCATCTGTAAGTTCATCTACTATATTTTCTACTTTAGGTAATTTTTCTTTTGCATAATTTATTCCTTCAATACCTTTGTCAGACAGTGAAAAAGTCGTATCTAATATACTTTCAGCTTTAGGTAATTTAGATTCAGCATCTTCTAAAGTTTTGATTACATTATCGCTAACTGAATATCCTTTTTCAAAGATATTATTTATAGGAGCAGAGATTGTAGAATCAAAATTATTAGATAAATTAGATGTAATACCTTTTATATCATTTCCTACTTTTAAAACTTTATCAAGTGTATTAGATGCAGGTGTTTGACCACCTTGAAGTTGACCTTTTAAACTATTTAAAGAGTTAACTCCTTGTGTCACATTTGAATCTACATCTTTTAACTTATTTATAACATTAGTTAAGGGATGATTTGGTGTAAGTGAGTTTAACTTATTTAAAAATTCTATTAGTGATTTATTTACATTTGATAAATTATTTAACTTAGTAGATAAACTATTTGCTAAAGTTAAAGCATCATCAGTACCATTACTAATAGAATTATTTAATGTATTTGTAGTATTAACAATAGAATTAGCTATATCATTCATTACAGATATATCATTTTTTATTATTGGGGTAATACTGTTTATACTACTTTGAGAGTTTTTCAGAAACTCTTTAACATCAGATGATAAACTTTTAGATTTATTTAAAGTTTCTTTTATTAAAGGAATGTCCTTTTTTATGTCTTTAACTAAATCTTGAACTTTATTAGCACCATCAGATGCTAAATCTAATGTTTTATTTACATCACCAAATTTACTTTGAATCTCAACTAAAGAGTTTTCTATATCAGTTAATTTTGGAATTTGACCTTCAAGTTCTACACCTAATTCATTAGAAGCTTCAAATAAAATTTGACTTACAGTTTCAACAACAGTTTGGTTTATTTGTAATTGTATTGTTGAAGCTCCCTTATCAGTGATTTTAGGAGCTATAGCATTTATTTTTTCATTAACTGTATAAATTAACTTTCCTTTTTTAACATCTGAAGTTATAAGAGAAGTTAAATCTTTTGAAAAGTCACTTGGAATTTCTATTGAAGCATAGTATGAACCATCCTTAACACCATCTAGTGCTTTCTTTTTACTAACGAACTTCCATCCTAAATCACTATTTTCTCTTAAGTTTTTTTCAAGCTCATCTCCTATATTAATGTGCTTATCTTTTACAGTAGTACCTTTATCATTATTTACAACAGCTACTGATATATTACTAGTACTACCATATGGATCCCATGATGCTTTTATATTAAACCATGCATATAAAGATGGTAATATACAAAGTGCTCCTACAACTATAAGCATTGCATAGTTAGTAAATATATCCTTTACATCTTTTTTGAATATATCAAGTATATTTCTCAATATAATTTTCACCTCCGAAAGTAAGAATTCTAATGAATTTAAATTATAATGTTTTTAAAGTTAAAAGTCAATATTAAAGTAAAAATATGTAATATAGAATTAATATTATATAGTAATTATAACCAAATTAATTTAATATATTATAAACAAAAAATGGCCCATGTAGGACCATTTTTTATGATAGTATAAGTTTAGCTAATAATGTTATAATTGGTAGTGCTATTAAAGTTCTAGTTAAAAATACTATAAATAAATCTTTTAAATTAAAAGGTATATCTGATTTTAATATAACTGCACCAGTTTCTGTTAAATATATAAGTTGAGTTATAGATAAAGCACCTATTATAAATTTAGTTAATATATCAAAAGTATCTCCTGAAACCATTATAGATGGAAGAAACATATCTGCAAATCCAACTAAAACAGCTGGAGCAGCTTGCACTGCATTAGGTATTTGAAGTAGTTTTAATATAAATACTATAGGGAAAGATATCCAATTAAATATTGGAGTAAATTCAGCAACAACAAGTGCTAAAGTTCCCCATGCCATAACAAGTGGAAGTAAAGCTAAATACATATCTATAACAGTTTTAAATCCATTTTTTATTATTACCTGTAAAGAAGGCGCATTTTCTGCTCTATTTAAAGCTTTAGATAAAGCAAAATTTATTACATTTTCACCTTCAGGTATTAAATCTTCTTTTAGATGATCTACATTTTGATATGTTTCATCTTTAATTTTTGATAGAGGATATATACGAGGCATTATAATAGCACAAGCTAATGATGCAATACATACAGTTCCATAAAATGGAACAAATAGATTCATAAGTCCTAACTGGTCAGCTATAACTGTAGAAAACGGTAATGATACTAATGAGAAACAAACAGATATTATACAAGCTTCTTTTGCTGTATAAAAACCTTGCTTATATTGTGTATTAGTTATCATAATGCCTAAAGTACCATCCCCTAACCAAGATGAGATAGCATCTACTGCAGAACGTCCAGGAACTTTAAAGATTTTATACATAAATTTAGATATTAAAGTTCCTACAAAATCCATAAGTCCAAAATCAACAACTAAAGGTAATAAGAATCCAGAAACTAAAAATATAGCTAAAAGACTAGGTAAAACACCTAATATAGTCTGGCCAGTAACCTCAGATTTAATAAACTCTGGACCAAAATTAAGTACTGTCATAGCAATAAATAAAGAACCTAATATTCTAAATGATAGCCAAAATAAAGGAACATCTAAAACACTTTTTAAAAAATCATTTTTTATATTTATGAATTTACTTAAAATAGATAATATAGCAGAACAAACAATTACTACAAGTGCTATATGATCTAGATAATTTGAAAATGAAATTTTAATAAGTTCAGCTAAAAATCCAATACCTATATTTATAGAAGATATACCTTCAATAGGTACAAATTTACCATAGGGAAGTGGTATTACAAATAAAAGTAACCCAATTAATGATGGTATTAAAAATTTTAAAAAATTACTTGATTTATTTTCATTGTAAACATTAATATTTTTCTCCATAAAACAAAATCTCCTTTTAAATATTTAAATTATAAACTTACCTATAAATGCATTTATATTTAAAATTAAAAAAGTCCCTTGGCTAAAAGCCAAGAGACGAATATTTTCCGCGGTACCACTCTGGTTGATAGAATAACGATAAATAAAATTCTATCCACTTAATCTCTTAAGGCGAGAAAACCTATAGTCATACTTAATTTCAAACTATATTCTCCAAAGCTCTCTTCACTTAAATTTCAATGTTAAGCTTCCACCATCCTTAACTCTCTATAAAATTCACTTAAGCTACTCTCTTTTTCACAGAATTTTTAATATTTAGTTTATATTATCGTAATAGAAAAAATATATATTGTCAATAAAAAATTTATAAAAAATTTTAATAATTCAAAGAAAATTACTCTAAAAGAATTTTAATGAAAAATAAAGCATAGTATATAAAGGTAATAATCATTTGTTTTGGAGGGATATTTTTGTCTAATAATTATGAAAAAGCAGTTGAACTTTTAAAAAATAAAGAAATTGAAAAATCAAAGAAATATTTTTTAAAAGCATATGAAGAAGGATTTAAAAAATCATCATATTACTTAAGAAAAATAAGAAATGAACAAAACAAATACAATAAAAATACTAATGATTTTAAGTATGATACTATAAAAAGTAATTTAGGATATGAAGTTGAAATTCCAAGTCATTTTAAAAAATTAGAAACTATAAATGATAAATGTTTTGATACTATAACTATGGAAAAAGATGAAGATTTTGAATTATACAATATAAAAACTCAAGGGTTTTTAATAGAAATACCAAATGAATGTATAAATTTAATTTCTATAGATTCAATAGTAAATCATATATTAAATGTAGATGAAATTATGGAATACGAAAATGAAAAAATTAGTGGAAAGATTGTAAAAACTAAAGCTATAGATGGTATAGTAAGTTATACTTTAATGACAGTTGGTAAAAAAGGAATATATGAATTAAAAATAAATGTAGATGAATTTTTAGAAAAACAGTACAAAAATGTAATAGATAAGATATTTAATAGTTTTAATATTTTAAGTATATAATATAAAAAAACTATATGTTTAGCTTTTTAAAACATATAGTTTTTTTTATTAATTATTATTTTTTAATTTTTCTATTTCATCAGCTAAATTATTTAAATATTCCCATCTTTCATATTTATGCTCAAGCTCTTTTTCTAAATTAGATTTTTCATCAAGCATTTCTTGAAGCTTTGTAAAATCAGTTGAATATTTATCTAAATTATCATCAATAGATTGTATTTTATCTTCAAGTAAAGCTATATCATCATCTATAGTATCAAATTCTCTTTGTTCATTAAAAGTAAATTTAAGTTTTTTATTATTTTTAGGTTTTTCTTTTTTTACAGAATTAGAAGTTGGCTTAACTTCAATATTTTCTACCTCAACAGGATGAGTTTCTTTATACACTAGGTACTCACTGTAATTTCCTGTGTATATATTAATATTTCCAAGACCTTCATAAGCAAATATTTTATTACATATTCTATCTAAGAAATATCTATCATGGGAAACACATATAACAACACCAGGAAATTCATCTAAATAATCTTCTAATCTATTTAGTGTTTCAATATCTAAATCATTTGTAGGCTCATCTAAAAGAAGAACATTAGGTGCACTCATTAATGTTCTAAGAAGATGAAGTCTACGTCTTTCTCCACCTGAAAGTTTTCTTATATGAGTATATTGCATAGTTCCATCAAATAAAAATCTTTCACACATTTGAGATGCAGTGATTTTTTGTCCATCAGAAGTTTCTATATAATCACTTACTTCCTTTACATAATCAATAGCGCGCATGTCAAGATTCATATGAGAATCATCTTGTGAGAAGCATCCGATTTTTACAGTTTCTCCTATTTCGATATGGCCACTATCAGGTTTAAGTTTACCATTTAATATATTTATTAAAGTAGATTTACCCATACCATTTTTACCAATAATACCTATTCTATCAACACGAGAAAGAGCGTATTCTAAGTTTTTTATCACTTTTTTATCGCCAAAAGATTTAGATATATTTTGAATTTCTATTATCTTTTTACCTAATCGGCTAGATGCAGTAGAAATGTCTAAATTATCTTTTCTATAAGTAGGTACATCATTTACAAGTTCATCAAATCTTTGAAGTCTAGCTTTTTGCTTTGTTGTACGAGCACGAGCTCCTCGTCTTACCCATGCAAGTTCAGTTCTTATTAAATTTTGTCTTTTTTGTTCCATACTTGATTCTAAGGCTAATCTCTCTATTTTTTTCTCAAGAAAAACTGAGTAATTACCATCGTAACTAAAAAGTTTACCTCTATCAAGTTCTATAATTCTATTAGTAACTCTATCTAAGAAGTATCTATCGTGAGTTATCATAAGTAGTGAAATGTTTTTATTATTTAAATATTCTTCTAGCCAGCTTATTGTATCATTATCTAGATGGTTCGTAGGCTCATCTAATATCAATAACTCGCATGGAGTTATAAGAGCAGAGGCTAGTGAAATTCTTTTTCTTTGACCTCCTGACAATTCAGCTACTTTTTGATTAAAATTATTAACACCAAGTTTTGTTAATACAGTTTTTGCTTCACTTTCTAAATCCCACAGTTTAAGGCTGTCAATTTTATCTTGTAATTTTATTAATTCATTATTTAAAGAATCATTATATTCTAAACTTAATTTATCTAACACTTTTTGATAATCACAAAGAAGTTTCATTTCACTTGAAGTTCCTTTAAAGACTTGTTCTAAAACTGTGGCACTTTCATCATAGTATGGATTTTGAGGAAGATATTCTATTCTAACTTTATTTGGTTTTGTTATATTTCCACTATCTGCTTCTTCTACACCTGCTATTATTTTAAGTAAAGTAGATTTACCAGTACCATTTACACCAATTAAACCTATTTTGTCACCTTCATTTATTCCTAAAGATATATTATTAACTAGTATTTTTTCAGAGTAACTCTTTGTTATATTTTCTAATGTAATTAAATTCATGTTACCACCCTTATTGTTATTTTAATTTACTAAACTATTATAACAGTTTTTAGATTATATAGGAATTTTAAATAAAAATAAGATGTGACTTTCTTTAAATAATCTTATCTTTTAAAAATTTTTATGATTAGAATATAAATGTTACACTTGAAATTATTATAGAATAAGAAATATATTTATATAATATATTTGATTATAAAGAAACATAATATTAAAATAGATATAAGACTAGATAACATACATATTGAAAAGTGGTGATATATATGAAAAAGATAAAATTTATATACAATCCAAATTCAGGAGATAAAAAAATAATTTATAAGCTAGATGATATAATATTAAAATTTCAAGACAATGGATATATAGTGGTTCCATACAGAATATCTAAAAATAATACAATGGAAAATGGGCTAGAAGATATAAATGATAATTATGAATATATTTTAGTGGCTGGAGGAGATGGGAGTATAGATAGGTTAGTAAATTATATGAAAAAAAATAATATTAATTTACCTATAGCAATACTCCCAACAGGAACAGCCAATGACTTTGCTAATGTACTTAATATACCATTAGATATTAATTTAGCAATAGATAAAATAATAAATTCTAAGCCAAAGCCTATAGATTTAGGTATAATAAATCAAGATTACTTTGTAAACATAGCAAGTACTGGAATGTTTACGGATGTATCACAAAGAGTAGATGAAAATTTAAAAAATTCAATAGGAAGAGTATCATATATTATAAAAGGAATAGAAGATGCTCTTCACCTTAGAAAGTTTAGTGTTAATGTAAAATCAAAAGAGTTAGAATATGAAGGGGATATGTATTTAATATTAATACTAAATGGGAGAACTGCAGGAAATATAAGTTTAGCACATTATGCTATGTTAGATGATGGTTTATTAGATGTTATAATTTTTAAAGCTATGCCAATACCAAAGACTATTCCACTTATTTTAGATATTATAAAAGGTGCACCCATAGATAAGTATAATGAAATAATATATTTTAAAACTGATGAGCTTTATATAAACTGTGAAGAAGACATAGTAACAGATATAGATGGCGAAAGAGGACCAAACTTTCCTTTGCATATAAAATGTGATAAACAAGGAATTCAAATATTAGGAATTGAATAGTTATATTGATAAAATCCACATTGATACATATGTGGATTTTAGTTTATACTTATGATATAAATTATGGTTTAACTTTAGAAAAAGGAGATAAATATGGAAAAATTATATTACAAAGATCAATATATAAAAGAATTTACAGCAGAAATAATTGATATAAAGGAAAAATATTCAAACTTTCATATACAATTAGATAAAACTGCATTTTTCCCAGGTGGTGGTGGACAATTTTGTGATAGTGGAAAAATTGACAACCATGAAGTTATAGATGTATATGAAGAAAATGGTATAGTTTATCATGTTACAAAAACTAAGCCTATAAAGATACATAAAGTAAAGTGCATTATAGATTGGGATAAAAGAGAAGATGGTATGAATCAACATTTTGGACAACATGTACTTTCTGGATGTTTTTTTAAATTATTTAATGCAAATACAGTAGGATTTCATTTGGGAAAAGAATTTAGTACTGTAGATATACAAGGAATGCTAACTGAAGAACAAATAAGAAAAGCTGAAGAATTTGCAAATGAAATAATTGAAAAGGATATAATGGTGGAATTTTTAACACCAGATAGAAAAGAACTTAAAAAGATGGGATTAAGAAGAGATTTACCTAAAACAAATGAACAAATAAGAGTTGTAAAAATAGGAGATTTAGATATAAATGCATGTTGTGGAGTGCATCCAAGATCAACATTATCTCTTAGAATGATAAAAATAAAAAGATTTGAAAAGTGTAGAGATGCTATAAGAATAGAGTATTTAGCTGGTAAAAGAGCTATAGATTATAGCATAGAAAAAGATAGATATTTAAATGAAATATGCAGATACTTAAGTTGTAGTGACAAAGAAGCTATAAAAGGAATTCAAAGTTTAAATGATAAATTAAATGAAGCTATATATAAAAATAAAAAGATAGAAGATAAAATATCTAATTATCAAGTTAAGGAAATGATAGATTCTGCAGATAAATTAGGCGAAGTTTCTTTAGTTAAAAAGATTTATGAAAATGAAAATGTAAAATATGTATCAAAAGTAGTTTCTAAGTTAGTGGAAGATGATAATACTATAGCTTTAATGGGAGTTAAAGATGATGATAAATCAAGTTTTATATTTGCATCATCTAAAAATCTTAATAAATTAAATATGAATGATTTATTAAAAGATGCTATAAAATTAGTAGATGGAAGAGGAGGAGGAAGTAAAGTTTTAGCCCAAGGTGGGGGGAAAGATAATGGAAATGTTGAATCAGTTTTAAATTATGCATCTATGAAAATTGAAAATATATTAAAATAAAAAATAGAGTAGGAATTTCCTACTCTATTAATATACCTTTAAGCTTATCTATATCGAGTAATTTTACATAATCATTAGTATATTCAATTAAATTATCATTTTTCATATTAATAAATTCTCTAGATAAAGATGGTCTGGGAACACCTAAACTTTCAGCTAATTTTGTTTTAGTTTTAGGCATTTTTATAAAATTACTTTTTTGAGATGTATATTCATCTAATAAAAAACTTGCGATTTTTTGTCTAATACTTGCAAAAGAAACAGTTTTAACAACTTTATTAAGTTCTATTATTTTATTAGTTATATCATTTAAAAAAGAAACTAATATTTCTTTATGGTTAGAGCAAAAATCTATAAAATCATATTTATCTATAAACATAATTTCACTTTTCGAATTAGAAATGACTGTAGCAGGATATATATTTACATCAGAAAAAGTTATGACTTCTCCAAATAAATTTCCACTTGAAAACGATGAAATAAGTATTACTTTATCACCAGGTAAAAATCTTTTAATATCAATCCCACCTTTAAGCACTAGTCCAATAGATGTACATGGATGACCTTCAAGTGCAATTATGCTTTCTTTATCATAATTTTTTATTATATAATTAGAGTCTTTAAATAAATCTAAGATTTCAGCTTTAGTTAAATTTTTAAACATGTCATCACCTTACATTTTAGTTTTTTAGATATATTGTATATCAAGATGATACTTTTATTCAATAGAATATAAATATTAAATAACAAAGCATTATTATGAATAAAAAATAATTTATAAAAATTTTTAGCAATCAATGAAAAGAAATAAGAAATAGTTGCATGATATAGAAGTTAATTTATAAAAAATATAATTTATAAGTTGATTTAACAAGTTTTTAATAAATTATATTTTCATAGTATGAAAGATTAAATTTTGAAAATTTCAAATTTTAATATCCATTATTCATAGGATATAAAAGGTTGGTAAAAACGATTGCAATATGTATGATATATATGTAATAATTTTAGTGAAGAGATATTTAAAAGGGTAATTTTTTTAGTTATTTTAAAGTAAATATATAAAAAGCTTATAAATTTATTTTAATTGGTTTATTAATGTATAAAATCTCTAATGAAAATTATTTAAAAATTACTTTAGGGATAAAAGAATAGGGGGATTTAACATGTCTAGTAAAAAAGAAGAAATTCAAACTGGATTTGCAAAATGGGAAGAAAGTAAGGTTAGTAAGTCTATATCTAGATTTCCAGAAAGAAAAGAAAGGTTTGAATTTGATACAGGACAAGAGATGAAAAGATTATACACACCATTAGATGTAGAAGTTGATTATGAAAATGATTTAGGTTATCCAGGGCAATATCCATTTACAAGAGGAGTTCAACCTACTATGTATAGAGGTAAGTTTTGGACTATGAGAATGTATGCTGGATTTGCTACAGCAGAAGAATCAAACAAAAGATATAAATATTTAATAGATCAAGGATCTATGGGACTTTCTGTAGCATTTGATCTTCCAACACAAATGGGGTATGATTCAGATGATGCTATATCTGAAGGTGAAGTAGGTAAGGTTGGAGTTTGCATAGATTCACTAGCAGATATGGAAATATTATTTGATGGGATACCACTAGACAAGGTTTCAACATCAATGACTATAAATGCACCAGCATCAGTACTTTTAGCTATGTATATAGCAGTAGCTGAAAAACAAGGAGTAACTCCTGATAAATTAAGAGGAACTATACAAAATGATATATTAAAAGAATATGTAGCAAGAGGTACTTACATATTTCCAGTAAAACCATCAATGAGATTAATAACTGATATATTTGAATATTGTTCGAAAAATGTACCAAAGTGGAACACTATAAGTATATCAGGTTATCATATAAGAGAAGCAGGTTCTAATGCAGTTCAAGAAGTAGCATTTACATTGGCAGATGGTATAGCTTATGTCAATGCAGCTATACAAGCAGGTTTAAATGTTGATGACTTTGCACCAAGATTATCATTTTTCTTTAATGCACACAATAATTTATTAGAAGAAGTTGCAAAATTTAGAGCAGCGAGAAGAATATGGGCAAAAGTTATGAAAGAAAGATTTAAATCAACCAATCCAAAATCATGGGCACTTAAATTCCACACTCAAACAGCAGGATGTACATTAACAGCTCAACAACCTGAAAACAATATAGTTAGAGTTGCAATTCAAACATTAGCAGCAGTACTTGGAGGTACTCAATCATTACATACAAATTCAAAAGACGAAGCACTAGCACTTCCAACAGAAGATTCAGTAAGAGTAGCACTTAGAACACAACAAATAGTAGCACACGAAAGTGGTGTAGCAGATAGTATAGACCCACTAGCAGGTTCTTATTATGTAGAAAGTTTAACTAGTCAGATAGAAAAAGAAGCTTTAAGATTAATAGAAAAGATAGATGAATTAGGTGGAGCTCCACAAGCAATAGAAAAAGGATTTATTCAACAAGAAATAATGGATAGTGCATATAAATATCAAAAAGAAATAGAAAATAAAGATAGAATAATAGTTGGAGTTAACAAGTTTGAAATAGAAGAAGAAGCACCGAAAGGACTGTTAAAAGTTGATCCAATGGTTGGAGAAAGACAAAAAGAAAAAATAAAAGAACTTAAACAAAGAAGAGATAATGAGAAAGTTAAAGAGACTTTAGAAGCTTTAAGAAAAGCTTGTAATTGTGATGAAAATATAATGCCATATATATTAGATGCAGTAAGAGAATATGCTACACTAGGAGAAGTATGTGGAGTTATGAGAGAAGAATTTGGTGAATATAAACAAGCGGTTATGATATAAGGAGGAAAGCTATATGAGACCAATAAGAGTATTAGTTGCAAAGCCGGGATTAGATGGACATGATAGAGGTGCTAAAGTAATAGCTAGAGCATTAAGAGATGCTGGTATGGAAGTTATATATACAGGACTTCGTCAAACTCCAGAACAAATAGTAGCAGCTGCTATACAAGAAGATGTAGATGTAGTTGCTATGAGTATATTATCAGGAGCTCATAATCATTTATTGCCAAAGGTTGTAGAATTATTAATAAATGAAGAAGCTGATGATATATTAGTAATAGGTGGAGGTGTAATACCAGAAGATGATATTCCTTACTTAAAAGAAAAAGGAATTGCTGAAATATTTACTCCAGGAACTCCAACATCTGTAACTATTGAATTTATAAAAGAAAATCTTAAAAGAGCATTAGCTTAAAAAGGAGAAGTCATGAAAGATATAGTGAGAAGGGTACTAGAAGGCAAAAAAAGAGATTGTGCTAGACTTATCACTATTGTAGAAAATGAACAACCAGGATATGAAGAGGCTTTAAAAGACATATATAAACACACTGGAAGGGCTTATGTTATAGGTATAACAGGTCCTCCTGGTGCAGGTAAATCTACTCTAACTGATAAGTTAGTAAAATTAATAAGAAAAGAAAATAAAAAAGTAGGTATCATAGCTATAGACCCAACGAGTCCTTTTACTAAAGGAGCTATACTAGGAGATAGGATAAGAATGAATGATTTAAATACAGATAAAGATGTATTTATAAGGTCTATGGGCACTAGAGGAAGTTTAGGAGGACTTTCAAATGCAACTCATGCAGCTATAAAAGTACTTGATGCTTATGGATGTGATTACATATTTATAGAAACTGTAGGTGTAGGTCAATCGGAAATTGATATAGTAAAAACTGCAGATACAACACTTATGGTTATGGTTCCAGGGTTAGGTGATGATATACAAGCTATAAAAGCTGGAGTTATGGAAATTGCTGATGTATTTGTTATAAATAAAGCTGATAAAGATGGTGCAAAAAAAACTTTTTTAGAAATAGATATGATGATAGATTTTAAAAAAGATTGGGATTTTAGACCACCTGTAAGTTTAGCTATAGCTGAAAGTGGAGATGGGATAGAAAAGGCTTTTGAAAATATATTAAAACATAAGACTTTTTTAGAAAAAAGTAATAAATTAAATGAAAATAGGTTAGAAAGAAATAGAATAGAAGTTAAAGAATTAGTACAAAAAAAAGTATATAAATTAGTTAATAACTTAGAATACACAAAAGAAGTTGATGAGTTGTTATCTAAGACTATAACTAAAGAGATTGACCCATATTCTATAAGCAATATATTATTTGAAAAAGTTACAAAATAATTTAAGGGGGAGTAACTATGAATATATTAAGAGTTGATCATGTTGGAATAGCTGTAAATAATTTAGAAGAAACTTTAAAATTTTATGAAGAAGTCCTAGGACTTAAGTGTGAAGGAACAGAAGTTGTTGAAGAACAAAAGGTAAAAGTTGCATTTTTACCAGTTGGAGACACTGAACTGGAGCTATTAGAATCTACTTGTGAGGATGGACCAATAGCTAAATTTATAGCTAAAAACGGTGGACGTGGAGGCATACAACATGTTGCAGTAAGAGTTGATAATATAGAAAAAGCTATAGAAGAAGTTAAACAAAAAGGATATAAAATGATAGATGAAAAACCAAGATATGGAGCTGGAAATGCGAAAATAGCATTTTGTCATCCAAAGGGAACTGATGGGGTATTATTAGAATTAAGTGAAAGAAAATAAGTAAAATTAAAATCTTTGGGGGGATTTTTATGTCACAAGAAAAATTAAATTTGCTTTATGAAAAAAGAGGCAAGATAGAATTAGGTGGGGGACAAAAAAGGATAGATAAGCAGCATTCATCAGGAAAATTAACAGCAAGAGAGAGATTAAATAAACTATTTGATGCAAATACTTTTGTTGAGTTAGATGCATTTGTTAAACATAGATGTACAAACTTTGGAATGGAAAAACAAGAAATACCAGGAGAAGGTGTAGTAACTGGTTATGGGAAAATAGATGGAAGATTAGTTTGTGCATTTGCTCAAGACTTTACAGTACTTGGAGGATCGTTAGGTGAAATGCATGCTAAGAAGATTGGAAAGGTTATGGATACAGCATTAAAGTTAGGGGCGCCTGTAGTAGGGCTTAATGATTCAGGCGGAGCTAGAATACAAGAGGGGGTAGATGCATTAGCTGGATATGGAGAAATTTTTTATAAAAATACAATAGCGTCAGGTGTAGTTCCACAAATATCTGCAATAATGGGACCTTGTGCAGGTGGAGCAGTTTATTCACCAGCATTAACTGATTTTATATATATGGTAGATCAAACAAGTCAAATGTTTATAACAGGACCACAAGTTATTAAAACTGTTACAGGTGAAGAAGTAACTGCCGAAGAATTAGGAGGAGCTTCAACACATAATACAACTTCTGGAGTAGCTCACTTTATAGCTTCAAATGATGAAGATTGTATAAATCAAATAAGAAAATTATTATCATTTCTACCTTCAAACAACTCAGAAAAAGCACCTATAGTTGAATGTGAAGACAACCCAAATAGAAAAAATGATATTTTAAATAATATAATACCTAAAGCTTCTAATAAGCCTTATGATATGAAAGAAATAATATATGAAATAATAGATAATGGAGATTTTTATGAAGTACAACCATTCTTTGCTCCAAATATAATAACTGGATTTGCTAGGGTAAATGGTGAAAGTATAGGAATAATTGCAAATCAACCGAAAGTAATGGGAGGCTCACTTGATATAAATGCTTCAGATAAATCATCTAGATTTATAAGAACTTGTGATGCTTTTAATATACCAATACTTAGCTTAGTTGATGTTCCAGGTTTTTTACCAGGAACTTCTCAAGAATATGGTGGGATAATTCGTCATGGTGCTAAAATGCTTTATGCATATAGTGAAGCAACTGTACCAAAAATAACATTAATAACAAGAAAAGCATATGGTGGATCATACCTTGCGATGTGTTCAAAAGATTTAGGTGCAGATATGGTTTTAGCATGGCCAACTGCAGAAGTTGCAGTCATGGGACCAAGTGGTGCAGCTAATATAATATTTAAAAATGATATTAAAAATGCTAAAGATCCTAAAGAAATGAGAGAATTAAAAATAAAAGAATATACAGATGAATTTGCAACTCCATACAAAGCGGCTGAGAGAGGATATATAGATGATGTAATAGAACCTTCATTATCTAGAATAAGAATAGCAGATGCAATAGATACATTAGCATCAAAACGTGAAGATAGACCGCCTAAAAAGCATGGAAATATACCTTTATAGGAAGGTGAATAATTATGAATATTAGTCAATTACTAGAAGCATTAAAAAATCCTTCATCAGTACTTTCAATAGGTGAAAAATTATTAGCAGGTGTTAGTGTAGCAGTACTTTCAATGGTAGTAGTTTTTATTGTTTTAGTTGTAATAGCTTTAATTATAGCTATATTGCAAAGAGATAAAAGTAGAAAAATTAAAGAAGATAATAATTTAGAAACTGTAAAACAAGAAGAAAATAAAATACAAAAAGATAATAATGAAAATTTTGGGGAATTAGTATCTGTAATAACAGCTGCAATAGCAGCAACAACAGGAAATAGTACTAACAATATAGTAGTTAGAAAAATACAAAGAAGCAATAATACAAAAACAAGTTGGGAAAGAATGGTCAAAAATACTACTAAGTAAAACAAGGGGGATTTTACTATGATAAAAAAATATAATATAACTGTAAATGGAAATACATATGAAGTAGAAGTTGAAGAGTTAGGAATAGATTCATCAACTACAAGACCTCAAGTAAATAATCAAACAATAAAACCAAAACCACAAACAGCACCAAAGCAACATCCTAATCAACAAACACAAACAGCTTCAAGTGGAAGTGTTTTAGCACCAATGCCAGGAACTATAAATGATGTTCGTGTTAAAGTTGGAGATAATGTAAAAAAAGGTCAAGTACTACTTATACTTGAAGCTATGAAGATGGAAAATGAAATAATGGCAAATTCTGATGGAATAGTTAAATCTGTTAATATATCAAAAGGAGCATCTGTCAGTGTAGGAGATGTTTTAATAACTATAGGTTAAACTAGAAAATTTTAAAAGGGGGACTTACCCGTGGGAGAAGTTATTAATAATTTTATTCAATCAATGGGTATTGTTAATATGGACTGGCGACAAATTGTAATGATTTTAATCGCCTGTGTATTATTATATTTAGCAATAGCAAAAGGATTTGAACCTTTATTATTAGTACCTATAGCTTTTGGTATGTTACTTACAAATCTTCCATTAGCAGGTACTATGAATACACCAGTATCATCAATAAGTGATCTTTCTCTAACACCTGATTCAATTAATGGATCAATTGCCACAAAATCTCCAGGAGGATTAATATATTATTTATACCAAGGATGTAAACTTGGAATATTTCCACCTCTAATCTTTTTAGGAGTTGGAGCAATGACAGATTTTGGACCTATGATATCAAATCCAAAGAGTATATTATTAGGAGCAGCAGCTCAATTTGGCATATTCTTTACATTTATAGGAGCATTACTTTTAGGATTTACAGGTCTAGAAGCTGCATCAACAGGTATAATAGGTGGAGCTGATGGGCCAACTGCAATTTATTTAACTACTAAATTAGCTCCACATTTATTAGCACCTATAGCAGTTGCAGCATATTCCTATATGGCATTAGTTCCAATTATACAACCACCAATAATGAAAGCACTGACAACCAAAGAGGAAAGAAGTATAGTAATGACACAATCAAAGCCAGTATCTAAAAAAGTTAAAATAATATTTCCAATAGTAGTAACAATAGTAGTATCATTATTATTGCCATCAGCAGCTACTTTAATAGGGCTTCTTATGTTTGGAAATTTACTTAAAGAATGTACTGTTACAGATAGATTATCAGATACTGCAACTAATGCACTTATGAATATAATTACGATATTTTTAGGATTATCTGTTGGAGCATCAGCCGAAGCAGAAATATTTTTAAGTGGTCAAACTATAAAAATATTTGCTCTTGGAATAGTAGCATTTAGCATAGGAACAGGATCAGGAGTAATTTGTGCTAAGTTAATGAATAAGTTTACTAAAGATAAAATTAATCCACTTATAGGTGGAGCAGGTGTTTCAGCAGTACCTATGGCCGCTAGAGTTGCTCATAAGGTTGCTCAAGAAGAAAATCCAAGTAACTTCTTACTTATGCATGCTATGGCTCCTAATGTAGCTGGAGTTATAGGATCAGCTGTTGCAGCAGGTATACTGTTGAGTTTATTTGGATAATGTATAAAAAGGATATGATTAATTTCATATCCTTTTATATTATAAACTTTATCAATATATAGTATAAAAATAAATTAAGTATTATTGTTATAGGTATAAATATAGTAAATTTAAGGTGCCTAGTTTTATGTCTAAAAATATACATCCCTATATATGTACCTATTCCACCTCCTAGTATAGATAAGTTTATAAGTGTAGATTCTGGTATTCTCCATTGATTTTTAATTGCTCTGTTTTTATCTATATACATAAGTAAAAAAGTTATAATAGAAATAATAACAAAATACAGTATTAAAAGTTTCATAATAATCCTCCTGATAATATTATAATATAAGTAAAAAAATAAGAGCTAGATTATTTCTTGTAATCTAGCTCTTATTTTTTTTATCTATATTTTTAGAAAAGTTATTATTTATTGCATTTAAATTATTATGAGAGTTGTTAATATTTGAAGAATTATTTAATATAAAATCAATTTTTTTTAGTAATTCGTTACCAATAATATAATTATTATCTTGTCTATTTGCTTTGCTTGAGGTTAATAAATAAAACATAAAAGTCCTCCTAAATTAATATTATTAAAATGATTGACTAGTATTTTATTAATTATTCAATAAATAAGTATATATTAAAAAATTTATATAAAAGGTATTTACAAACGTACAAAAGTACAAAACGTAAGTACAAAATTACAAATACATATTAAATGTAAAACAATACAATATTAATATAAACAATTAATAAGAAGGGGTATGATTGAAAACTATGTCTAAAAAACTTTTAGGAATAGAATTAAAAAGATTAGAAGATTGTAGTGGGATAAATACAGCAAAAGAAATAGTTCAACAACCCAATACATGGAGAGAAGCTGTAAAAAACCTATACAATAATAAAAATAATATAAAAATATTTTTAGAAGAATTTTTATCTAAAGATAATTATAGAATTATACTAACTGGAGCAGGTACATCTGCATTTGCAGGAGAAACATGTGAACCTTACTTAACTAAGATATTAAATAAAAAAGTAGAAGCTATAGCTACAACAGATTTAGTAGCAAGCCCAAAAAATTATTTTATAAAAGATATACCAACACTTTTAATATCTTTTGCAAGATCTGGTAATTCTCCAGAAAGTGTTCATGCTGTTAATTTAGCCAATGAACTTGTAGATGAACTTTATCAAGTTATAATAACTTGTAATGAAAATGGCAAGTTAGCATTAAACACTGAAGAAGATGAAAAAAGTTTATTGCTTCTTATGCCACCACAAACTAACGACCTAGGATTTGCTATGACTAGTAGCTTTACGACTATGGTACTAAGTTGTATAGGAATTTTTAATATAAACAATATAAATAATTTCACTAAAGATGTTGAAAATTTATCAGCATCTGTTGAGAGATTTATAGAAAATAATATAGATAAAATATCCAATTTAATAAATGAAGATTTTGAAAGAATAATTTATTTAGGATCAGGAACTAGTAAAGGTATAGCTAGAGAAAGTGCTTTAAAGGTTTTAGAATTAACAGCTGGAATAGTTAATGCAAGTTATGATACACCTTTAGGATTTAGGCATGGACCAAAGTCTGTTATAAATGATAAAAGTATAACTACAATTTATATATCAAATGATAAATATACTAGATTATATGATATAGATTTAGCAAAAGAAATTTTATCTCATAGAAAAGGTGACAAAGTTGTATTGGTAGGTTGTGATATAGAAAGTAGTTTAAAAGAAAAAGCAAATTATGTATTTGATTTAGAAAATATAGATTATAAAGTAGGGAATGAAGCATTACTTCCACTTCAACAAATTGTCTTTGGTCAGATACTGTCATTTTTAAAATCAGAAAACTTAGGGATAACTCCAGATAATCCATGCCCAACAGGTGAAGTTAATAGGGTTGTTCAAGGTGTAATAATATATAATTTATAAAAAGGAGAAAATAATATGAGTTTAATATCAACTAAAGAAATGTTATTAAAAGCTCAAAGGGGAGGTTATGCAATACCTGCATTTAATATACACAATTTAGAAACGATACAAGTAGTACTTCAAGCAGCTAGTGATTTAAAATCACCTGTTATATTAGCAGCAACGCCATCTACAGTTAAGTATGCAAATGAAAATTACCTTTTATCTATAATAGAAAAAGGCAGTAAGTTAAATGATATACCTTTAACATTTCACCTAGATCATCATGAAAATGTAGAAGATATAAAAAATATAATAAAACTTGGTTGTAGGTCTGTTATGATTGACGCATCAAAATATGAATTTAAAAAAAATGTTGAAATTGTTAAAGATGTAGTTGATTTTGCACATAAGCATGAGGCTACAGTTGAAGCAGAACTTGGAAAGTTAGGTGGAGTGGAAGATGATTTAAAAGTAGATGAAAAAGATTCATTCTTAACAGATCCAAATGAAGCTTATGAATTTGTTAAATTAACTGGAGTAGATTCATTAGCAGTAGCTATAGGTACTGCACATGGTTTATACAAGAGTGAACCTAAATTAGATTTTGAAAGACTAGAAAAAATAAAAAGTATAGTTAATGTTCCACTTGTACTTCATGGAGCATCAGGAGTTCCATATGAAGCAGTTCAAACTGCTATAGAAAAAGGAATTTGTAAAGTTAATATAGCTACAGAGCTTAAAATACCTTTTTCAAATGCTATAAAAGAATATTTTAATGAAAATCCTAATGCCTCAGACCCAAGACAATATCTAGTACCTGCAAAACGTGCTATGTATGATGTAGTAGTTGAAAAAATAAAAATGTGTAAGAGTGAAAATAAAGCAAATGATAACAGTTATAACATTTAATCCATCTATAGATAGATTATATAAATTAAATAAATTTGAAATTGGCTCTGTGCAAAGAGCCAATTTTGTTAATCCAACAGCAGGCGGAAAAGGATTAAATGTAGCTAAAGTCTTAAAAAAACTTGGGGAAGACGTAAATTGTATAGGTTTTTTAGGTGGATTTAACGGCAAATATATAAAATCAAAGTTAGATGAAATAGGAATTAAAAATAATTTCACACAAATAAAAGAAGAGTCTAGAATTTGTTTAAATATAATAGATTCAAATAATAAAAGTACTGAGATTTTAGAAAGTGGGCCAAATATAACTAAAGAAGAAATTGATGAATTTGAAAATTATTTGAGTAAAGTTTTAGAAGAAACTGAAATACTAGTTGCATCAGGAAGTTTAGCTAAAGGGTTACCTAAGGACTATTACTTAAGAATAGGAAATTTATGTAGGCAAAAAAATATAAAATTTATATTGGATAGTAGCGGAGAAAGTTTAAAATTAGGTATTAATTCAAAACCTTATCTTATTAAACCAAATATTGAAGAACTTGAGAATTTAAGCAAAATTAAGATAAAAAATGTAGATGATATTATAAATATATCTAGGAGTATATTACTTAAAGGTGTAGAAAATATTTGTGTATCTATGGGAAAGGATGGAATGGTTTTAGTAAATAAAGATTTTGTATATAAAGTAGAGATACCTAACATAAAAATTGTAAACACTGTTGGAAGTGGAGACTCTAGTATAGCTGGGTTCTCATTGGGTATTTTAAAAGGATACGATTTAAAAGATACTTTAAAGCTATCAAATGCCTGTGGGATGTCAAATGCAATGCATATATCAACAGGAGATGTAAATTTAGAAGATATAGATAAGTTTATAGATGAAATCAAGGTATATGAGTATGTTTCTAATGTTTGATATACAAATATAGGGGGAGAATCTATGTATTATATAGGTGTAGATGGAGGCGGAACCAAAACAACCTTTACTATAATAGATAAAAAAGGTTACAAAATAGCAAAGTATCAAGCAAAAACAACCCATTATGAACAAATAGGATTTAATGGAGTTGAAGATGTGTTAAATGAAGGATTTAATAAAACTTTAGAAATATCAAATGTATCAAAAGATGATATTAAAAGTGTTTTTCTAGGTTTACCAGGATATGGTGAAGTAAAAAGTGTAGTAACAAATATAGATAATATTGTAAAAAAAATATTGAAAAATATAAAGTTTAAAGTAGGAAATGATGTAGAAGTAGGTTTAGCTGGGTCTTTAGCAGGTAAAGAAGGAATAAATATAGTAAGTGGAACAGGGTCTATTGCTCTTGGTAAAGATTCAAAAGGTAAGACTATTAGATGTGGAGGCTGGGGAGATTATATTGGTGATGAAGGTTCTGCATATTGGATAGGTAAAAAAACTATTGAGATGTTTTCAAAAGAAGCTGATAAAAGAATTGAAAGAGGTTTAATTTATAAAAATATAAAAGAAAAATTAAACATAAATGATGACTTTGATATAATTGATTATGTTTTAAATGATATTAAAAAAGATAGAACTCAAATTGCGCAGTTTTCTAAATTATGTTTTGAAAGTGCAATTTTAAATGATAAAAATGCATTAAGTATATTTAATGAAGCAGGCTATGAGCTTAGTTTACTTGTTAAAATGATAATAAATGAATTAGAATTTGATGGTGATATATTAGTTTCATATTCAGGAGGAGTATTTAAAAGTGGAGATTTAATATTATCGCCACTTAAAAAATATTTAAATGAATATAGTGTAAAATTTATAAAGCCTATATTAGGCCCTGACATGGGAGCTTGTTTATTAGCATATAAATTAAGCAATGAAAATATAGGTGAAGATATTATAAATAACATGGTTAATAATTTAGAGTATGATTTTATATAAAAAATTGAGGAACTTGAACTCCTCAATTTTTTATTTATATATAGATTTAGCATATTCAGTAGGAGAAATGCCAAAATGGGATTTAAACTTTCTAGAAAAATAATGAATAGAAGAAAAACTAAGCACATCAGAAATTTCACTAAGAGTAAAAGATGAATGTTTAATTAATTCTTTACTTTTATTTAGTTTAAGATTATTTATATAACTTTTTACAGTAACATTCATATTCTTTTTAAATAATGAGTGAAGCATAGTACTACTTATACAAAATTTATCACATATTGTTTCTATATAAATTTTATTATTAATATTTATATTTATAAAATTTAAAATTTCATTTAAAAGATTATCTTCGTAAGATTGTTGCATATTAGTAGTTGGCTTAAAATTCTTATAAGAACTTCCTAATCTTAAAATGTTTATAATTAGTTGCTTTAAATAACAAAGTGATAAATCATTGGAATAAATATCATCGTTAGAAAGTTCACTTATAAGTAATTTAATAATATGATAAGAGTTTCTATTAAGTTTAAAGACTTTATTGCAAAGTAATTCATAATTTTTAAAATCCATATTAAAGTTTATTGTTAGATAAGAACTAGAATTATTATTTAAAGTATATTGAGTGTGAAATTGAAAAGGTGCATAAAATATTAAATCTCCTTGTTCTAAAGAATAAGAAGTATTATTTATATTTGTATATAGTTTACCTTTATCTACATAAGTTAATTCCCAATAAGGATGAGATTCTCCACTAAAATTATAATTTAAGCCTTTTTCTTGATAAAATTTTGTATAAATCTCTTTTATATTTAAAGAAGAAGATATAGAACTATATTTATAGTCTTCATTTAAAGATATACAATTAAGATATTTACTTGAATATGAAATATAAACTGATGCATTATCAGATACTGAAATAAGGTTAAAGCAAACATCTTTTTTTAACCTTATTGGTCTATTTATTATAAATGATATTATATTTTTACAGTCTATAGATAATAAAATCATAGCAATTCCATTTACTACATTTATGTATATATCATTACTATCTGTAAGTTTTAAACTATCAATTTTTTTATTTTTAAATTCGTATAAAATATTTTTAGATTTTAATGTCATTTCTTTATTTACTATATCACCAAATTGTTTAAACTTAGGAGAAGTAGTTTTATCAAACATAATATTCCTCCATTTCAACATATATAAATTATGTATATGTTATATAAGGAAAAATATTAATTTAAATATTTTATATACTTATAAAATATAGCTTGATTAGTTGATTTCCTTGGAAATAAAAAAATAATAAGTTTTAAAATTTTTGAAAAAAGTATATAATTTTTTATATAAATACCTTAAATAAAAGTATAAGACAATATTAATTAAAATATGTTAATATTAGGGTATAAATCTATTTAGAAAAAAGGTGAAGATATGAAAGCAGAAATTATAACAGTAGGAACTGAGATATTACTAGGGGATATTGTAAATACAAATTCTCAATTTTTAGCAAAAGAGTTAGCTAGTATTGGAGTAGAAGTTTATTACCAAGAAACAGTAGGAGACAATGAAACTAGATTATTAAATTTATTGGAAGAAGCTTTTAAAAGAAGTGATATAGTAATAACTACTGGTGGATTAGGACCTACTAATGATGATATAACAAAAGAAATTGCAGCTAAATATTTTAACCAAGAATTAGTTTTTTATAGTGATATATGGGAAAATATAAAATCTTACTTTGAAAAATTAGGACTAAAACCAACTGAAAATAATAAAAAGCAAGCTTACTTCCCAAAAGATTGTATTATACTAGATAATCCAAATGGAACAGCTCCAGGTGTAATATTAAAAAAAGAAAATAAAAAGATAATACTACTTCCAGGACCACCAAAAGAAATGATTCCTATGTTTAATAATAGTGTTAAAAGTTATTTACAAAGTTTAACTGACTATAAACTAATATCTAAAACTTTAAGGTTTATAGGTATAGGAGAATCGGAATTAGAAGAAAAATTAATTGACATTATTAATGAACAAAGCAATCCAACTATAGCTTTATATGCTAAGGAAAATGAAGTTACTATTAGAATAACTGCTAAGTCTAAAGATAATAAAAAAGCAAATGATTTAATAAAATCTATAGAAGACAAAATTAAAGGTAGAGTTGGTAAATATATATATGGGTATGATAACACTACTTTAGAAGAAATTGTAGCTAAGTTATTAGTTAAAAATAATATGACTATAGCTGTGAGTGAATCTTGTACTGGAGGTATGGTTTCATCAAAACTTATAGATTACCCAGGTATATCGCAAAGCTTCATGGAAGGATGTGTAACATATTCTAATGAGGCTAAGATGAATAGATTAGGTGTTAAAAAAGAAACTTTAGATAAATATGGAGCAGTTAGTAGTGAAACAGCTATAGAAATGGCTGTAGGTATAGCTAAAAACTTAAATACAAATATTGGACTATCTACAACTGGAATTGCAGGACCGGGAGGAGGGACTGATGAAAAACCAGTTGGATTGGTATATATAGGGATTTACATAAATGGAGATGTCAAAGTTAAAAAGTGTAATTTTTCAGGAAGTAGAGATAAAATAAGAAATAGAGCCACTAATGAAGCATTAAACTTACTTAGATTAGAACTTTTAAAATAAAAGGAGTAGACAGATGATAAAATATATATTTTGCGATTTAGATGGAACATTATACAATAATGGAATATCAAGAGAAGATGCTAATTCTATAGAAAATATTGAACATGAAGGCATTGTATTTAATGTAGCTACAGGAAGAATATTTTCTCAAGCAGTAAGAATGACAAATAATGATATAAATATGAATGGATATTATATATGTGAAAATGGTTCATATATATATGATAGTAATCATAATTTAGTTTTTAAGGGAACTATAGATGATAATATAGTAAAAAAAGTAATCGCTGAGTTTGACTCAGATATAGCAACTATGTATTTTAAGTTTAATGGAAAAGTTGTTTTATTGGAAGAAAATGATTTCTTTAAAATTTATACTAATGAGTACATAGTAGATAAAGAATTTTCAAATAAAGATACTTATGATAATTTAGTAGGAAATATAGGAATAGTTTCTCAAGATATAGAAGAATTATATAGATTGGAGTTATTTTTAAAAGAAGAATTTGATGAAGTTTTAGATATATATTTTTCATCAGAACATACTTTAAATTTAGTACCTAAAGGAGTATCAAAACATGAAGCTATAAAAAAGGTATGCAAAATATTAGGTGCAAGTTTAGATGAAATAGCTACAATTGGAGATTCTCCAAATGATATAAGTATGCTTAAAACTACAAAATATAGTTTTGCAATGATAAACTCAAGAAAAGAAGTTAAAGAAAGTGCTAACTATATTGCTAACTCTGTAAGTGATGCTATTACAAAAATAAAATATATAAATAAAGAAGTTTAACAAATAGGAGGAATTTATGAAAAAAATATTAGTTTTATTAGCTGATGGATTTGAAGAAATAGAAGCTTTGACGGCTGTAGATGTATTAAGAAGGGCAGATTTAAAATGTGATATGTGTTCAATAGAGAATGATTATGTAAAAGGAACACATAATATACAAGTTAAAGCTGATGTAAATATAAATAGTATAGATATAAACGAATATGATGGTGTAGTTTTACCAGGAGGATTACCAGGAGCATATAATTTACGTGATAATCAAAAGGTAAAAGAACTTGTTCAAAATTTTAATGAAGATAAAAAAATAATAGCAGCTATATGTGCAGCTCCTGAAGCATTAGAAAGCTTTGGTATATTAGAAAATAAAAAATGTACATCTTACCCTGGATTTATAAAAGATAAAAATAAGTTAGATTATATAGAAGATAAAGTAGTTGTTGAAGATAGTAATATAATAACTAGTAGAGGCCCAGCTACAGCTATAGAATTTTCTTTAGTTATACTTAAAAAATTAGGTTATGAAGATAAATATATGGAAATTAAAGAAGATATGCTGGTAAATTTTTATAATAATTGTAAATAAAGAAATAAAGTAGGTTTAAATTTAAACCTACTTTATTTCTTTATTTATATGTTTTCGAATAAGTCTACTTGCTCTAGATTGAGATATATTTAGAGCTGTAGCAAGTTTATAAGAACTAGGATGATTTTTATATGTTTTTTCTATTAATATTTTTTCATAGTTATTCATTAATATGTCTAATGAGCTGTTATCATCATTTTTTATTAAACTATCGTGACTTAAAACTGATTTTGGCAAATTATCTATATCTATTATATCAGAATTTGAAGTCACTAATATATTTTGAATTATATTTTCAAGTTCTCTTATGTTACCAGGATAATCATAATTTAATAAAGTATTTATAACTTTTGTAGACATAGTTTTGTTTAAATTAAAAGATTTAGAGTATTTTTTAAAAAAATGAAAAATAAGTTCTAATAAATCTTCTTTACGATTTCTAAGTGGAGGAATTTTTAGTTCTACAACATTTATACGATAATACAAGTCTTCTCTAAATTTTTTTTGATTTACACAATCTAATAAATTTACATTAGTAGCAGATATAAATCTTATATCTACTTTTTTAGTTTTTACTCCTCCAACAGATATAAAAGTTTTATCTTGTATAAGTTGTAAAAATTTTGATTGTAATTCAGATGGAATATCGCCTATTTCATCTAAGAATAATGTTCCTCCATTAGCTAATTCAACAAGCCCTAATTTACCTTTTGAATTGGCTCCAGTAAAGGCTCCTGATTCATAACCAAATAATTCAGATTCAAGCAAATTTGGAGATATAGTAGAGCAGTTTATAGTTATAAACGGTTTATTAGCTCTTGGGCTATTTAAGTGGATATGTTTAGCTAGTGTTGTTTTCCCACATCCAGATTCACCAAGCAATAAAACGTTAACATCAGTTTTAGCCACATTTTTAGATATCTCTAAAATTGATTTCATACTATTTCCCTTTATAGTAGTATCATTATATATCAGCGATTGAGAATTACTTAAAGAATCTATTTTATTTTTATATTCTTTAAGCTGATGTTTAGTATGTTTAAGACTATTTTTTATTTCATTTAATTCACTTATATCCCTAGAATTTTCAACTATAAAATCTATACTACCATTTTTGTTAAATACAGGTGTTGCAGTTATTATAAGTGATTTTCCAGTTATAGTTTTTTGTTCCATAGAAACTTTTTTTCCATGTTTAACTACATAAGGAATTGGTGTTTGATTTGAGTAACCAGCTTCGTTTAGAAACATAGCAGTTTTACCCATCATTTCATGTCTATTAATTCCATAATTAGATTCAAATGCTTTATTACAATAAATCATATATCCATCTTTATCACATACAAATATCTCATCATGTGAAGCTTCAAGTATTTTTTCAAAGAAGTTATTATCATATATCAATTTCAAATACCCCCAAAATTACTATTATATATAAATTAATTTTATTATAGTATAGTGGTAAGTCAAAATCAACTTAATACCTAATTGAGATTAGTAGATTTATAAATATATAAGTCAAAACTAACTTGGAATAAATTGATATATAAATCAAATTAGACTTATTATATATTTAAAGTATTGAACTTATATGAGATTTCAATGAATATAAAGTGAATTTATATTGGCATGAGAATTGCTTTAATAAATAAGTAGAATAACTTAATAAAAGGGGGTAAGAAAATGAATCAAAAAAGTAAAGGGTATTTATTTGTAGTAGTTGCAGGAGTTTGTTGGGCTACTATCGGATTATTTGCAAATTCTCTATTAGGACATGGATTAACTCCAGAACAGGTTGCATTTTTAAGATTATTTTTAGGATTTTTGGTATTATTTATTTATAGTTGTTTTAAAATGCCAAGTGCACTTAAAATAAGTAAAAAAGGTTTACTTTATTGTATAATGGTAGGTATAGTAAGTCAAGCAGGGTTTAATATGTGTTATTTTAATTCTATAGATTCTATAGGAGTATCAGCATCTGCAGTACTTTTATACACTTCACCTTTATTTTTAACTTTTTTATCAATAGTAATATATAAAGAAAGACTTAATAAAATTAAAATAATATCACTGGTTGTTTGTTTTATGGGAGCAATATTAGCTGTTACAGGAGGAAGTTTAAATTTAGGTCAACTTAATATGAATGGTATTTTACTAGGAATAATGTCTGCTATAACATATGCTTGTATGTCTATAATAAGCAAAGGTGCACTTAAAGAATGTGAGGGAATAACATTGTTAATATATGGATTTTTAATTGGATCTATATTAATGACACCTTTGGCAAAACCTTTTGAATTGATTTCATATGCAAATGATATAAGTGTACTTACTATTATGTTAGGGTTAGGTATTATACCAGCAGCTGCTGCATATATATTTTATTTAAATGGAATATCAACAGGAATAGATTTATCAATTGCTGGAATTTTAGCTTCAACAGAGTTAATAGTATCAGTAATTATAGGATGGACAATTTTAGGTGAATCATTTTCTGTTGGAAAATTAATAGGGGTCATATTTATGGTATTATCAGCATTAATAGCAATCAAAAAACCTAAATCCAAAAAAATTAAACATAGTGTAAATGAGAATGAGTTAGAACCAGTAAGAGTATAAATAAAAAGGCTTAATAATTAATTATTAAGCCTTTTTATATTTAATTCCTTGGTAAGAAGCTCTATCGCGCATAGTATCGTCTATTGCGTTTAAAACTTCCCATTTTTTTAAACTCCACATAGGACCTACCATTTCATCTCTTTTACCATCACCAGTAAGTCTATGAACAATCATTTCAGGAGGAAGTATTTCTAGTTGGTCACAAACTAAATTTATATAATCATCTTTTTCCATTAATGTAAGTGTTTTATTATCAATCATTTTTTCCATAGGAGTTCCTTTTAAAACATGAAGTAAATGAATTTTTATTCCATGAACTCCAAGGTCAGCTACAGCTTTAGCTGTTTCCATCATCATATTATAATCCTCACCAGGAAGCCCATTTATAATATGAACAACTGTTTTTATATTATGTTTTTTTAATTTTTCAACACCTTCTAAAAATGTATTATAATCATGACCTCTATTTATAATCTTAGATGTTTTATCATGTATAGTTTGCAGTCCTAACTCAACCCAAAGATTAGTTTTTTTATTAAGTTCAGCTAAGTACTCTAAAACATCATCAGGAAGACAATCAGGTCTAGTAGATATAGATAATCCTATAACGTCTTCTAAATTAAGTATTGTTTCATATTTATCTTTTAATACATCTACAGGAGCGTGTGTATTTGTAAAGGCTTGAAAATAACCAATATATTTTGCATTAGGCCACTTTTTGTGCATCATTTGTTTTATATCTTCAAATTGTTTAATTAAATTATCATTTGGATTTCCAGCAAAATCTCCAGAGCCTTGTTTACTGCAATAAGTACATCCTCCATAAGTAATAGTCCCATCTATGTTAGGACAAGAAAAACCAGCATTTATAGATACCTTAAACACTTTCTCTCCAAAAGTATTCCTAAGGTAATAATTCCATGTATGATACCTTTTATTATCAAAGGCATATTTAAAATTTGTCAAGTTAATCACCTTTTCTTTAGTTATTATTAAATTTACTATACAATATTATCATAAAAAATATTTATACACAAATCAGTAGTTATTTAAAAAATAAAAATAGTACCTTAATATAAGGTACCACTTTTATAATTTTTTTAATCTATTTCCAGTAGATAATAATTGGAAACCAATTAAAACTAATATTAATGATAAAAATGTAGCTATAAATCCAGATAAAAATAAAGGAGATACTATTAATAGTAATCCACAGATTAATAAAAAGCCATTAAAGCCATTAAATTTTATATAAGGATTATTCTTTCTTTTAATTATTAACATAAGTTGATTTACAACAAGAAATGCACCAAGTATAGAAGAAAAGAATCCTTGCACCTTTTGAGGAAATACAAAAAATAGTATAGCTACAATTATAAGTATTATTTGTTTATCTATATACGGTTTTATATTTTTCTTTGATTCATATCTTTTAAGCTCATTTATAGTTTTTAGATTTAAATATGCTAAAAATAAAGTAATAGCACCTAAACCAAATGATAATAATTTAATACCTACACTTCTAAATAATAAAGATATAGTACCAACTACCAACAAAATGATGCCTAGAATTATAAAGTTATTTGCATTTTCTTTTTTATTAAAGCTATTAAAGCTAAAATTTATATTCATATCTATCACCTCTTTAATTATTAAAGTGATTATAACAAAAATTTAATAAGTATAAAATAGTTTATTTAAATTTTATATAAATTTGTAATGCAAAAAAGACTTGTATCATAAAATTTTATTATATAAAGGAGGGAGTCATTTGTCACAGATAGTAGCTATATTTTTTGCTATATTAGCAGGTGGGTCAACAGCATTAGAAGCTTTTATAAATGGAGAATTAGGAAAAAATACATCTCCAATTACAGCTACATTTATAAGTTTGGTTGTAGGTGCAATATTTTTTCTAATAAGTATTTTTTTAACAGGAAATATAAATTCATTGTTAGATTTAAATTCTATAAGTCCTAAGTTTTTACTTGGAGGTATATTTGGAGGATTTATAATATATTTTACAACTAAAGCTATACCAGGGTTAGGATTATCTAACACATTAATTATTATTGTAGTTTCTCAAATTCTTATAGGTTTTTTTATGGATATAGTAGTTTTAAAAGAACAATCTATGCATTTATATAAGTATATAGGTGCTATATTATTGTTTATAGGGACATTTTTTATAGTAAGTTAATTTATATCTAAGATATATATTTGGCAAAATAATCATATGTGATAAAATAAAATAAAAATACATATTAAGAGAGGTTTAACAGATGAATAATAAATTTATTATGTCATTTAGTGGAGGAAAAGACAGCACATTAGCATTATATAGAATGATAAAAAAAGGATATAAACCATTAGCACTTTTAACAACAATAAAAAAGGATATTGATAAATCATGGACTCATGGAATAACGAATAAATTATTAGAAAAAGTTAGTGAAAGCTTAGAAATCCCGCTTTTAAAAGTAGAATGTGATGTATGTGATTATGAGAAAGAATTTGAAAAAACACTTTTAAAAGCAAAAGAAATGGGAGCACAAATTTGTGCATTTGGAGATATAGATATACAAGATCATAAAAAATGGGATATTGCAAGATGTGAAAAAGCAGGCCTTAAAGCAGAATTTCCATTATGGCAAGAAAACAGAGAATCATTGGTTTATGAATTTATAGATAGTGGTTTTACAACTATAATAAAGACTGTAAACTTAAAATATTTAAATAAAGATTTATTAGGAAAAAAACTTACTAAAAGTGTGGTTGAAGAAATAAAATCTACTGGTGCTGATGCTTGTGGAGAAAATGGTGAATATCATACATTTGTAATTGATGGACCTTTATTTAAAAATAGTATAGATTTCAAAAGTAAAGGCATAGTTATAGAAAATAATTACGGACACTTAGATATAATATAATGCAAAAGCTATCTTAAACTTAAGATGGCTTTTTTATTTTTTAAGTAGGTAAATATAACTATGGGAATTATGTAAAATAGTAACCATTATATAAAACTATATTTAAGCTAATAATAACATTACAAACACTAAATTGACTTAAGAAGGTGACACTATATGAAATCATCTAAAGGAATTAAATTTTTTATTTTTTCTATTATAACTATGTTAATAGTATTATTGCCAAATGATGCTTATTCAATACAAAAAAATGAAAAAATGCCTAAGGAAGTTATTATAGGAGGAGAACTTTTACATCTTGAGTTGAATACTAATAAAGTAATAATATTTGGAGTTAGAAATGATTCTTTACTTAAAAATTATGATTTAGTAGAAAGTGTAAGTGGAGATATAGTAAGAAAAGTTTTTAATCAAGAAAATATTAAAATAAAATCCAAACAAGATTTAATAAAGTTACTAATTACAATGAAAGAAAAAGACAAAATTAAATTAAACTTACTTAGAAATGATAAATTGATTAATGTAAATTTAGAGAAGCATGAAATAAATCCTATTAATCTAATAGATAAAATTCCTTACACAGCTACATTAACGTATATAAATCCTAATGATTATAAATTTAAGGCTGTAGGACATAGTGTAGATTTTTATAATAAAAAAAGTATATTAAATAATAAAGGTGAAATTTACGATTCAAATATAATATCTATAAATAAATCTGCAAAAAAATATGTTGGAAATATAAATGGAGATAAAATACCAAAATCAAAAGGTAATATATTTAAAATAGATGAATATGGAATTAGTGGTAAAGTAAATTTTAATTTAGATTTAAAAGAGAAAAAAACATATAAGGTTGCAGATGAAAAAGATATTAAAGAAGGTCCTGCATATGTTATTATGAAACACAATCAGAACGAAAAAAATAAAAGATATAAAATTAAAATAACTAAAGTCAATAAAAATGATAATGGAAATATTGAAAGTTTTAATTTTAAAATAATAGATAAAAAATTATTAAAAAAATATGGTGGAATAGTACAAGGTATGAGTGGATCACCTATAGTTCAAAATAAAAAAATAATAGGTGCATTATCACATGTAATAACAACAGATACTACCAATGGCGTAGGCGTTTATATAAAAGTAATGATGAAAGGATGATCTTTCATCATTACTTTTTATTAAATTCAATCCAAATAGGAGCAGTCACTGAAACTTTATTATTATTTTGATAAACTTTAACATAATAATAAGAATTTTTTAAGTTATTTAGTTTAAACTCTAGTTTAGCTAAATTAGAATTAAAATCCTTAGATGCTATAATTTTGCCGTTGTTAGATATGACATCAATTTTTTTTATCTTATCTTTAATATCATTATCTATTACACTGATATTAAAGTATAAATTAGATGCATTTTTTATAGTTGAGCCCATAATTTCATCGTTTATAGTATAATCTATTTTTATATTTTTATCTTGAGTTGCATAAACTCTCATATTTTTTAAAGAATCATAAAATGCACTTTCATTTAAATCTGTACATAAAACTACGGTTCTAAATTCATTTGCAACTCCCCAATTTTTTATATGGTTATCTTGATTGGCAGTAGGTCCTAGATGCCAACCTAAATCTAAAGCTTTTTGATATTCATCAAAGGCTAATCTGTTTTTATTAATATCTTTATTATATCCATTACATACCTCTATCAAAGAAATAACATTATCAGCATTTAAGTCATATTTAAAGTTATTAAATTTTCCAAATGTGTCACATGGATGATTAAATTGGGCTATAATAGTATCTTCTTTAGAGATAGCTTTATAAAATTTATCTAAATCAGAATATAAAATATTATTTGTAGATATAAATCCAGAGGTGTTGAATATATTTATATGACCTATAGGATCTTTTATATCCTTAAATGGATAAGACATCTCAAATCCTTTAATAGCTAAAAATTTGCCATTAGAATTATAATCATTAGATACTTTAGATAAACTAGTCCATTTTTTACTATTAGAAGCATCGTTCAATTTAGAATTAACATCATTATCCAACATATTTGAATGTTCAGTTATAGCAAAAAAATCTAATTTTGCATTAAATTTAGCACTATAGTAAGCATCTTCAAAACTACCATGACCATCACTATTTGATGTATGAGAATGAAGGAGTCCATAATAATGATTATAATTAGGTGTACCCACATTAAAATACCATTCTAAGCTTGATTTTTTTTTATTTAAATCATTAACTTGTATTTTTACTATTTGAGTACCTCTTTTTAATTTCTTTTTAGGTTTATAAGATATAGAATTATTACTTATTAAACAATCTTTAGTAACATCTTTATAATTTAAATAAAGTTTAATAGAATTTTTATCTATATCATTATTTCTAAATGTCGCTTTTATAGTTGGTCTAGAAATTATATATTGTTGAGCATTATATGGTGAAACAATAGTTATTTTAGGTAAATTAGAATTTATATTATTTAAGCAATAGCTATTTGAAGTTATAAAAATAAACATTATTAGTAATGTAAATATATGTTTTAAAAATATCATGTCAACCAATCCTTTACATATTACTTAATTATTATATTTATCAAAATTCATTACAAAATTCGTGTTAAATAATTCAAAAAAATATAAAACTTATTAATTAAGTATATTAAATGTAAAAATTAATACAAATAATATTATCATTCTAAATAAAAATTAAATAATCCTATAAATCCATTTAATATATTTAAAATAATGTTATAGAAAATAGGTTTTAATTTATATATTTAATATAGATTTTAAATTATATATACATTAAATATGTATAAACTTTAATATAATTTATAAAGACTAAAATATATCTGTGGGAGGAAAATAATGTTAATTGATGCTATTGAAGTTAAAGTACAAAAAAGTGATATGAAAAAAATTGAAAGAGATAAAGTACCTTTAATGAGTAAGGTAGTTCAATTAAATCCTAGAATAAAAAATACAACACTTCAATATATAGAATATAAAATTATTACATATGATATAACTCTTAAAACTAAGGGTAAAAATATATTTAAACAAGATAAAAGTAGTAATAAAATTACTATGTTAGTAAATACTCATACAGGTTTTTCAGAATCTATAACTAAAATTCCAAAAACATCTAAAATAAATATATCTAAAAAATATATAAAAAAATCTAACATGGATGAAGAAAGTATGTTAGAAAGCATAAAAATAGAAATATTAAAATTAGTTAAAAATATAATAATTAACAATAAGGGACATATCCACGATATAAAAGTTATAGATATTAAAAGTATATATAAACCATACTGGATAGGAACTTATAATGGAAAATCAGTTTTATTAGATGCATAAACTAAAAAGCAGATATAATATTATATCTGCTTTTTAGTTTAATTACTTTTTATAGTTTTTGAATTATTATTTATAGAATTATTCTTATTCGTAAGGTTATCTAAGCTTTTTAAAGTATATCCTTCTTTTTCCCAATGAGTTATAACTTCATCTAATATATCTGTATTTGTTTTAGAATTAGGATGAAGTAAAACTATAGCTCCAGGATGTGTTCTTGAAAATATTTTTTCTTTAGCATCATTATGAGAAGGTTGTTTATCTTCATACCAATCTACATATGCAAAACTCCAAAAGATAGTATTATATCCTAAATCTTGAGTATATTTAAGTGATTGCTCACTAAATTTTCCCATAGGAGGTCTAAAGAATTTTGGCATATCTTTGCCAGTTATTTCCTTATATCTTTCTTCAACTGATATTATTTCTGATTTGAATTTTTCAAAATCAGTTATACCAGCCATTGATGGATGATTTTTTGAATGATTACAAATTAAATGTCCTTCTTTAGCCATTCTTTTTATTAATTCTGGATTTGTTTTTAAATAATGATCTACAACAAAGAAAGCTGCAGGTGCATTATGTTTTTTTAAAGTATCTAGTATTTTTTCTGTATTACCACTTTCATAACCTGCATCAAAAGTTAAATATATTACTTTTTCATTAGGATCACCTACATAATAAGCACCATATTTTTTGAAAAAAGAAGCTTCCTTAATTGGAGTTGGTTGTTTTTTATCTTCTCTGGGATTAAAATACCAGTTGTATTCAGTTGTATTTGAATTTGGATTTAATATTTGGGTTTTTATTTTATCAAATATGTCAAACTCTCCACTTATTAAAAAACCAGCTATTATAAATATAGCAATGATAAAAAAAGAATTTCTTTTATGTGCATTATTCATATTATCACCTCTACTTAATAAACGTTAAATATATTTTTTACAATTTATATAAATATAATCTATGAAAAAATAGGATACAAAAGTAAATTTTTAGACAATATATAAACAAGTATTTAAACATAGAAAGGAGAAGAAAATGAAAAAAATATTATTAATATTGTTACTTGTTATTTTATATAATAATATTGGTATAAATGGGTATTGTGATGATTACTATATAGATAATAAATTAAATCGATTTATAGAAAATAAAGTTGACTCAAGATATATATTACTTTACTTAAATTACAATTATAAAAGTATAGAAGATAAAAGTTTAAAAGAAACTATAATAGATAAATTTATATTATATAATGAAAGATATTTAGATTTATACCAAACACAATTTGATAATATGTATGAAAAGAATGTTAAAAATCTTCAGACTAAACAAAATCTAAAGTCAGAGTTAAATATTTTAAATAATATATACAGTTATGATGATATAAATAATCATAAATTTAATTTTATAGATAATAAACCAAATATAGTAAGGGATTTAAAAAAAATTTATTTAAGAGGATATAAAATAATAATAAATAATAATAAATTTAAATTAACAGTTAATTATGATTTTTTAAAAAAAGCCTACTAAATTTATAAAGTATATAAAAATTAGGTATCTTAAATAAAAAAATTATTTGAAGATACCTAAATATTAAACACAAGATATTAAATCACTTAAAAACATTTCAAACATAACACCATCATTTCTATCAACATTAAACTTTGATGTATATAAAACAGATTTATGTATAAATTGGCTGGCAATATCAACGCTATATTTTAAGGAGTGTCCATTTAATATCATGCCAGTTAGTATAGATGTAAATAAGTCTCCTGTACCACTATAAGATATATTGTTAAAATCAGCAGATGTAAAATAAACTTCATTTGAATTTTTATCAAATGTTAAATTATGAATTTTATTATCTAAAATTATACCGGTTATAACAACTTTACTAGGACCTAAATTAGATACTTTTTTAGCTAATGATATAAGTTCAGCTTTACAAAGGTTAATTTGAGTATAATCTGATTCTGTTAATATCAGAGCTTCAGTGATATTAGGGGTAACTATATTTGAGTGTTTAACTAAATTTTTTATTTTATCACACATAGTTTTATTAAATATTGGATATAGACAACCATTATCGCCCATTACTGGATCTACTATAACTAATGAATTTTTATTATCATTTATAAAATCAGATACTATATCAATTTGATTTTCAGATCCTAAAAAACCACTATATATACAATCAAAATCTACGTTAAGTTCATGCCAAACTTTTTTATAAGAAATCATTTCAGATGTTAAATCTAAAAATGAATATTTTGGATAGCCTGTTTGGCTTGATAATATAGCTGTTGGAAAAGGACAACATTGTACTTTTAAAGCTGATAATATAGGAATTGCAATAGTTAAAGAACATCTTCCAATCCCAGATAAGTCATGAATAGCAGCAACTTTTTTTATCATACAAAAACCTCCTTTAATAAAATTTATAATTATATATTACTATGGAAATGTTATATTTAACATATTTATACAAAATAAACAAATTGTATTAGTACAATTTGTTACATGATTTTAAATAAAGTTATAAATAAATAAATATATGGTTAACATAAATTTAAAATATAAAAAAGGAGAATTTGTATGAGTTTTTTATTACTTATAATTGGATTTATAGTACTTATAAAATGTGCAGATTTTTTTGTTAGTGGAGCATCTTCAATAGCAAAATCTTTAAAAATACCGACAATAGTAATAGGACTTACTATTGTAGCATTTGGAACTAGTGCCCCAGAGGCTGCAGTAAGTGTAACAGCTGCACTAAGTGGAAATAATGATATTGCCATAGCCAATGTAGTTGGATCTAATATATTTAACTTATTAGCCGTAGTTGGCATTGCATCTATAATAAGACCTGTTAAAGTTCAAAAGACGACAATATTAAAAGAATTTCCTTTTATTTTATTAGCATCATTAGTTCTTTTAATATTATCTCATGATGTAAGGTTTCAAGGCTATAGTGAAAATGAACTGACTAAGTCAGATGGACTTATGTTACTTGCACTATTTTCAATATTTATGTACTATCTTTTAGAAATGGCTATAACTTCAAAAGAAGAAATGAACGTAGAACAAGGAAATTCTAAATCATCTATACTAAAGAGTGTATTAATAAGTTTAGTTGGAATAATAGGAATTATTTTAGGTGGAAATTTAGTTGTAAAAAGTGCAACTAATATAGCATTATCCCTTGGAATGAGTGAAAATTTAGTCGGACTTACAATAGTTGCTGTAGGAACATCTTTGCCAGAGTTAGTAACTAGTGTAGTTGCAGCTAAAAAAGGTGAAAGTGATATAGCAATGGGAAATATATTAGGATCAAATATTTTTAATATATTATTTGTATTGGGAATATCAGCTTTTATTCATCCTATAGCAGTTCATCCTGTAGTATTTATAGATATGTTTATAATGTTTATAATATCTATAATAACTTATATATTTGCTACTACTAAAAAAGAAGTGAATAAGATTGAAGGAATTATACTAGGTTTAATTTATATAGGATATATGGTATTTATAATAATAAGAAAATAAATATATAGTAAAAAACTATAACTAATATAAACTATATAGTTTTTTACTATTGTACATAAAAAGATGGTATATGTTAAAATTTCATTGTAAATCATTATAGTTATTGGGGGAAAGACAATGATATCATTACCAGAAAAATTCGAAGAATTTAGTGAAGCTAGAAGAAATGGATTTATAAGAGCAAAAGAGTTAAAAGAAAGTGGTAAAAAGCTAGTAGGTGTATTTTGTGCATTTACGCCAGTTGAAATACCTATGGCTGCTAAAGCTGTAACAGTAGGAGTATGTGGAGTAAGTGAAGAGCCAATACCAGAAGCTGAAAAGATTTTACCGAGAAATCTTTGTCCACTTATTAAATCTAGTTTTGGACATGCTATAACAGATACTTGCCCATACTTTTATTTTTCAGATTTACTAATAGGAGAAACAACATGTGATGGAAAGAAAAAAATGTATGAAGAATTAGCAAAAATTAAAGATTTACATTTAATGCAACTTCCAAATAGTAGAAATGGAAAATATGCATATGAACTTTGGAAAAATGAGATTAAAGTTTTAAAAGAAGATATAGAAAATAGATTCTCAGTAAAAATAACTGATGAAGATTTAAAAGAAGCTATAAAAGATAAAAATGAAGAAAGAAAATTATTAAAAGAGTTTTATGAATTAGGTAAGTTAGTTCCACCACCGATGAATGGATATGATATGCATCAAGTATTATATAATTCTGGATTTAAATTTGATAGAGATGAGCTAAAAAATAGCATAAAGGATATGATAGTATCAATAAAAGACAAATATGAAAAGGGAGAAAGACCAGTAAGTGAGGATAAGCCAAGAATCCTAATCACAGGATGTCCAATAGGTGGAGTAAGTGAAAAAATAGTAAAAACTATAGAAGATAGTGGAGCAGTTGTAGTTGCATTTGAAACTTGTGGAGGAATAAGATCTAATGATGAATTAGTAGATGAAAATAATCCTAATCCAATAGATGCTATAGCTAAAAAATACATAAATATAGCATGCTCATGCATGGTTAATAATGATGAAAGAATAGATCTTTTAGATAGATTAATAGATGAATATAAAATAGATGGAGTAATAGATGTTGTATTACAAGCATGTCATACATTTAATGTAGAGAGCTATAGAGTTAAAAAATTTGTAAACGAAGTTAAAAATAAACCGTATATGGCTATAGAAACTGATTATTCAAAATCAGATACAGAACAACTAAGAACAAGATTTGAAGCATTTATAGAAATGATAGACTAAAATTAGGGGGATTTTATGTACAGTGTAGGTATAGATTCCGGTTCTGTAGCAACTAAAGGAGTTTTATTTGATGGTAGTAATATAATAAAAAAGATTATAATACCAACAGGATGGAGCCCTAAGTGTGCGTCACTTGAAGTTTACGATAAACTAACTAAAGATATAGAAAAAAGTGATATAAAAAAAGTTATAGGAACTGGATATGGAAGAGTTAGTATGGATTTTGTAGATAAAAAAGTAACAGAAATAACATGCCATGCTAAAGGCATTCACTTTTTAAATAATAATATAAAAACAATTCTAGATATAGGCGGACAAGATAGCAAAGTAATAAATTTAGATAATGATGGAAATGTGTCTAATTTTATAATGAATGATAAATGTGCAGCTGGAACAGGCAGGTTTTTACAGGTTACATCGAATTTATTAGGAACTGATGTTGATAGTATAGATGATTTAGCAAAAGGTGCTAAACCTGAAATAATTTCAAGTATGTGTACAGTTTTTGCAGAGTCAGAGATAATAAGTTTATTAGCAAAAAATGTATCGAAAGAATCCATAGCATCAGGTATATTACAATCTATAGCAAATAGGTCAAAATCAATGTTATCTAGGATTGATATATTAGATGAAATTGCATTTACAGGTGGAGTAGCAAAATGTAGTGTACTTGTAAATATGATTGAAGAAAGTTTAAATAAGAAAATATATATAGCTGAGGATACTCAAATAATAGGAGCATTAGGAGCAGCTATTATAGGATATAAAAAATAAAAGGATGGTTTAGACCATCCTTTTATTATGCAATTGATTCTTCTTTTTCAACTTTTATTTGTGATTGATTTGATAATTTTGTTATGCCAATTCCTGTAGCAGCTAAAGTTAATGATATTATAGGACATAATAAGTTAAAAAATGCATATGGTAAAAATGCAAATGATCCAACTGCAAGTGTAGCACTCATATAAGCTCCACATGTATTCCAAGGGATAAGTGGAGAAGTTATAGTGGCACTATCTTCTAATGCTCGTGATAAATTTTCAGGAGCTAAACCTTGTTTTTTGAAAGCTTCTCTATACATACTTCCAGGCATTACTATAGCTAAATATTGATCAGCAACTGCTAGATTAGTTCCTATACAAGTAAATATAGTTGCAGCAACTAACCCTAAAGTTCCTTTTGCAAACTTTAATATTGCAGTAGCTAAAGCTTCTAACATTCCAGTTTTTTCAAGTATACCACCAGTAGCTAAAGCACATAACATAAGTGATACTGTACCTAACATGCTATTAAGTCCACCACGAGATAATAATTCGTCAACAAAGACCATACCACTATTAGATGCATAACCAACTTGAGCAACCTCTAATACTTCTTTAAAAGAAGCACCTTGGAAAACTATAGCTACTAACCCACCAAGTAGTGTACCTATTATAAGTCCTGGAACAGCAGGTACTTTTAAAATTACCATTATTATAACTGATGCTGGAATTAATAATAATAATGGTGATAATGTGTTATAACTTGCTGATAATGCCTGTTGAATTTGTGTAATCTGACTACTATCTATAGCTTGACCTGCATATTTAAAACCTATAACTGCATATATTATAAGTGCTATTAAATATGAAGGAATTGTTGAATACAACATATGTTTTATATGAGTAAATAAATCAGTTCCCGCCATAGCAGGTGCTAAATTTGTAGTATCTGAAAGAGGAGACATTTTATCCCCAAAGTATGCTCCAGAAATTATAGCCCCAGCTATTATTTCTTTAGGAATTCCAAGTGCACTACCTATACCTAAAAGTGCAATACCTATAGTACCTGCCGTAGTCCAAGAAGAACCTGTTGATATAGAAACTATAGAACATATTATAGTTGTAGCAACTAAAAATATTCCTGGTGATAATATGTTTAATCCCCAATAAATCATGCTTGGAACAACACCAGATAATATCCATGTACCAATTAGCATACCTACGATTAAAAGAATAATTATAGCTTGCATTGTAGAATTTATAGTAGATAATATACCTTTTTCAATTTCTTTCCATGTAAATCCTAGTTTAAAAACAGCTATAAAACCACTAAATATTCCTCCTAAAGCTAATGGTATATGAGCTGAAACACCTAACTTAGTTAATGATATACATAATAGAAATACTAAAACACCTATACATAAAAGTGAATCACCCAGTGAAGCTTGTCTTTTTTCTCTTTTTAACATAATAACCTCCAATAATATATAAGAATATAACTTAAAATGGAGCGTAATACTAAAAAAGGTCTAGAAGACAAAGAGATACTTCTAGACCTGAAATTATTATATAAATATAATAACGTAATCTAAAGATAGCTCTCCACATAAAGTGACAGTGTTATACATGTTATGCATAACCCCAACATATAAGTTCAAAGCAAAACTTATATATTTCGGCATTATTACCTTTCCTATTATCTCATAGGTGCTTTCCCTCAATAATAGTAATATTTAATAATGCGACCTCTACCATTAGTTATATTCTGTTTATTCAATAAATTTATTATATCATATAAAATAAAAATGTAAATACTAATTAAGACAAAATTAAAATCTAATAAATTTTTTAGTTTAAAACATTAGGACCATAAGTTTCCTCTATTTCCCTTCTTAATTCATTAGGATCATTAATACCTTGATTCATTGCTTTAGCAAGTATATTAGCTTTATCGTATGGAGCCATCCAAGAGAATATACCACCTAAACAATTATCTATTACATATTGAGCTTTTATATATATAGAAAGAATATCATCATATGACATAGCAAATTCTCCATCTTTTACTAAGTATGGAACTTGAGCATCTTTGTCAAATCTGAATTCATATCCATTTTTATTAATATAATCTTTTCTAAGTTGATCATAAGATCTTGTAATTGTAGCACCTAAACGTCCATAAAAAGGAACTCCAAGCAATATTTTTTGTGAAGGCATTCCAGCATTAGTTAAATTTTGAACCATAGCATCTACACTGTAACCAGGTATTGATAGATTAGAGTCATATAGATTTGCTTGGTGCTTTTGAGCATTAGATCCTGTTTCACCAGCAGTAAAGTCATAGCTCATTAAGTTAAAATGATCTATTAAAGGTGCAATTTTAGCTATTTCAACACTTCTGTTTATATATGCTCTTTCACCTGTACCAGCAACACTTAACCATTTATTAGGACCTATAACATCTCTAATAGCAGTCAAAAGAAGTGTAAAGTTTTCTTTATCTTCAGGTCTAGATTTAATTCCAGCGGCACTATTTGCAGGATATTCCCAGTCAATGTCAATACCATCTAAATCATATTGATTAATAAGTGCATTTACTTCTCTTGCAAACTTATATCTAGAAGTTGGTGTTAATGAAGCATCTGAAAATCCATCTTGCCCCCAGCCACCAATAGCAACTATGACATTTAAACCTGGATTATCTTTTCTTAAAGATAATAGTTGGCGTAGATATTTAGGGGTTGGAATGAATAAGGTACCATCAGGTTTTATTTCAGCAAATGCATAAATAACAAAATCAAGTAAAAAAGCATCAACATTTGAAGGATCTCCTAAGACATATTCGCCTACTAATCTAACTAAATCTGGACAGTTAGGATTTTTTGTAATATTACTAGATGGAGCCGAAATTTGAGGTCTAGATTTTGACTTACATATTTTTTTCTTATAAGTCATAGGCTCATATAATTTAGAATTGTCTAAATTATTTTTTTTATCTGGAATAAAGCAAAGATACCAATCTATAAAATCCTCATTTTCAGAATAACTATTAATTTGTTTGGTTAATTCCTTATATGTTTTTGGAGGTGGAAGTATAACAGGCATACCAGGAAGCCAATTTGCAGGTGTTACAATATTTTGCTCATCAGATGTTTGTAGTGCATCTATAATTCTTATTATTTCAGGAATATTTCTTCCTGTAGTCAATGGATAATATAATATAGTTCTTAATATCTGATTAGGGTCAATTATAAAAACTGATCTAACTGCAACTGAATCACTCATAGGTTCAGAAATCATTCCATACAATTGGGCTATTTCCATTTTTTTATCATCTATTATAGGAAATGGAATTTTGATACCGGTATTTTCATATATGTTGTTAAGCCAAGCTAAATGAGAACTATTACTATCAACACTAAGTCCTATTAATTCTGTATTCCTTTTTTGAAAATTTGAATAGTATTTTGCAAAACATAAAAATTCTGTTGTACATACAGGAGTAAAATCACCAGGATGAGAAAAAAGTACGACCCATTTTCCTTTATAATCAGATAATTTTACTCGGCCATTTGTTGTATTAGCACTAAAATTAGGCGCTTTAGAGCCTAAGCTAGGAAGACAAGGCAAATAAATCACTCCTTTAAAGTTAGTTTTAATTTAATTTATTAACTAACTCAAAGGAATGTTACTAATAAGAATTGCTATTTTAATACAAATTTGGTATATTTATTATATTAGAATATATGTATGATTTGTTGATATTAGGGGGCAAAAACATGAAAAAAAGCCAAAAAAATAAAAAGGTGCCAAGATTTATTAAAACATTTTCGGATATTTTAAGAATACTTGTGTTATCATCTGTAATATCCCTAAGCATTACGAGTGTACTATTAGTAGTAAACTCAATAACAGGAGTATTCATAGGATTTAGATATTATATTGCATTATCTTTAGGAATGATTATTACATTGACACCATGTTGGGTCTTATGTGACTGCAAAAGAATTTTTGGTAAAAAAGTTTATAGATCTAAGAAAATTAGACCATCAACTAAAAGGTCACAAAGAAATAAAGAAACAATTAGAAGAAGAAAAATATCTTAAAAAGTACAACATCTGTTGTACTTTTTTTTCTTTATATTAATATAATTAATAATAGGGTAGAGGAGGGATTATATGAACTATGATGTTTTTTGTAGTAGTGTGGTAGGATATAAAAATAAAATTAAAAATAAAGGATCTCAAGACTATTTAAAGTATAAAAAATTGGAAAATGGAATTATTTGTGCAATAGGAGACGGACATGGAATAGATAGATGTAAGTATAGTCATAAAGGAGCAGAGTTTGCTTGTAATGCATGCATAGATATACTACATGATTTATATGATGAACTATCAAATTATGATGAAAAAGAATTAAATAAGTTAATTAAAGATATTAATAAAGAAAATTATATACAAGTATCTATACAAAATAGATGGAGAAAGTATGTTATAAATCATTTTAGAAAAAAAGTCCCTAATGTATATAAAATAGATTATGTGCTTTATGGAACTACTCTCATAGGAGTGCTAATTACAAATAAAATAAAACTTTATTTACAAATTGGAGATGGAGATATAGTTGAATATTTAAATGAATTCAATCTTATAGACTATAATAAGAAAAATAAAGTAAATGGAGTTTTAAATTCAATGTATTTAGATGATGCATATAAATATATAGATTTAAAAATTAGTTTTAGTAACTTAGAAAAATTAGATTCAATTGTGTTATTTTCTGATGGATTTACTAACAGTTTTAAAAGTTATGATGAATTAAATAAAAGTTTAACAAGCACTATAAGAGAATATCGAAAAAATGTATTTACTAGATACAATATAGATATACAATATAAAAAATACTTACAATATCTTACAATAAACAAGAGTAAAGATGATATTAGTATTATTTTTATATTATAAACAACATTAAATAAATGTTGTTTTTTTGAGTTGAATTACAAAATATGGTTAATAATCCTATTATATATGATATAATAAAGCATAAAACATTTATATTACTGTTTAAGGAAGGTAAGCGAATGATTATGAAAGGTTTTTTTGAAAAAGTAATAGAAACTATAGATAAAAATAATAAGATAATAATAAAAATTTGCTTAACAATTTTAGGTATTATCTTATTAGGAGTATTTATAATATTTGGAGCAAACAGCTTTAGTGTAAGTAGTGAAAGCAATAAACTTATAGGGTATATAGAAAATAGAAATTATTCGGAAGCAATATCTTATTATAATAAAGTTAAAGAAGAGTTTTCTGAAAATAAGATGAATAGATTTAGTAAAAATTTATCAAAAAAAGTCAATAAAATACTTGTGAACTATGGAGATAGATATATAAAAGGAGAGATAGGCAAAGATTATTTTATTTCTCTTATAAATATAATAAATGAATTAAACACAGTATATATAGATGCAGATAATATAATAGATCAAGCAAAGAGAGTAAATGATTTGTATTTACAAGAAAAAATAAATTATAAAACTGCTATTGGATATATACAAGCTGTATCTAATCTTAAAATATCAAAAAATGAAATTTATGTATATTCAAAAAAAATAGACGTTATAGAAGACTCTAGAAAAGTCTATAATGTAGGTGTTGAATATCAAAATAAAAAAATGTATAAAGAAGCAATACAAAATTACGATAAAGTTTTATCAGAAGATAAAAAATATTATGATTTAGCTCAAGATAAAAAAGAAGAATGTATTGAAGATATGTATGATTATTATATAGAAAAAGCAAAAATTGAAAATGAGACTGGTAATTACAAAGAAGCTTTAGAAAACATAGAGTATTTAAAACAGTATTATTTAAATGATGATGTTTTAGATGAGTTATCAACAAAATTTGAAAAAGATTTAGAAACATACTCTATGACAAATGATGAAATAATTGCACTAATAGCTAAAAAAAGTGGAATGGATAAAAATGATATAAGGGCTAATATATTCCAACAAATGATTCATGGACATAAATATTACTATGCAGAAACTTTTTTAGGTAAAGATAAAATAGACGAATTTTTAATAGACCCTAGAAGTAAAAATATATATTCATATTTAGATACAAAAAAATCATATAATAATAATTATGGAGATGGGCATTGGAGAGCTATAAAGGATGGTAATGTAGAATTTACTATAAGTAAAAGCACAGCAGAAAGTTTGCTAGAGAAAAAATTAAAAGAACTTGATGAAAGTTATAAACATGTAACTATTGAAGATAGGGACAAAGTTTTAAGATATTTATATGATAAAGAAGTTTTAGATAAGTTTATAGGAAAAAATAATGATATTTATTATTATGCTGTTGTAAATAGAGGATTTTTCAAATCTAAGCAAGTATATTTAATAAATCCATATACTAAGCAAATATATAAAGTATTAGAAGATAAGATTAGTAAGATTTAACAAAAGCGTGTGAAAGCACGCTTTTATTTTTAATATAATTTAATAATATATATCAATATAGATAAGTTTCAGTGATCCTATAAAAAAGTCGATAATCCTACTTTAGGAAAAGGAAGAGATGGATGTTTAGTATCTATTAACAGAAACTTTACCTAGAGAAACTAGTATATAAGTGGTTTCAAATGAAGAAAATAAATTACAAGTACAACAAAAATAACCTAATCAACAACAATTACAAATAGAAAATAATTAATAAATAATGTTTAAAATCTTACTTAAAAATAAGTAAGATTTTTTTGTAATATGTATAATTTTGACTAAATTAATTTAATATGGTATTTTATTATATAGATAAAGTAAAAAGAGAGGGTGATTACTATATTAAGGTTATATATAAAAAGTGATATAAAAAGCTTACATAAAAAAATAATAGATATATCACTTATAGAAGAAGATAGCAATGATACTACTTTTTTTAATATAGATGATGAAGAGATAAATGAAACTTTAAAAACACTTAAAAAAACTTACATAACAGCCAATAGTAAAGATGAAACTATACTTAATTTAAAACATAAGACAAAGAGACAAGTTAAAGATACTAGAGCTTTAAAGTTAGAGTCTTATAAAAAGTATAATGAAGCTTTAAATATGATAGATAGAAACTTTATTACTAGTGCTACTGAAATTGTAGAAGAGGCATTAGAGTTAAATCCAAAAGATGTAGATATACTAAATTTAAGAGGTTTATTAAAATTTTTAAAATGTAATTTTGATGAGTCTTTTGAAAGTTTCTATAAAAGTTTATGTTACAATAACAATCAATTAGCTAGAAAATATGTAGATATATTAACTTCAGAGGAATTTAACATATTTTTAAGTAGATATAATCATGCTATAAGATTTGTAAATAACGATTTAAATCAAGAGAGTATACAAATACTTGAAAACATAATAAATGAAGAACCAGAACTTATAGAACCGTATTTATTACTACATTTAATATATGAAAAATTAGGTGATAATGAAAAAGCTAATGAGTATTTAGATAGATTACAAGCTGTAGATAAGGATAATAGTTTATTTGAAAAAGAAGTAAGTAAAATTACTAATGATGAAAAACCTAAAGATGAAATTAAAAAGACTAAAAATCATATTCCATTATATGTCTTAATAGCAGTTTTAGTAATAACAATAGGAGCTTTATATATAAATAATAAGAAAAAGTTAAATAATCTTGCAAGTCAAGTTACAGAAAAAAATAAAGAACTTGACAAAACTAGTGAAAAATTAGATAAAACTAAAGATGAGTTAGAACAAGCTAAAACGCAAAAAGACGATAATAAAAAAGATGAGATTATAGTAGGGGATGAAGAAGACCTATTTAATAAAGCTATGGAATTTAAAGAAGATGGAAATAATAAAGAAGCTATAAAATACTTAAAACTAGTACTTAAAAATGGTAAAACAAAAAAATATATATCTGAAGCTATATATCAATTAGGATTGATATATGAAAAAGAAAACAACAACGAAGAAGCTATAAAATATTATAGTAAGTATATAAATACTTATAAACCATCAGACAATTATTATGATGATAGTTATTATAATATTGGAATGATTTACTACAAAGAAGGAGATTTAGATAAAGCTCAAAAGATATTTTATAGTTTAAGAGCTGAGGATCCAGAGAGTATGTACAATAATTCCAAAGTAGAGTCTATATTAAAAGAAAGATAAAAGAGCATTTTATGCTCTTTTTTTATGTGTATATAAATTAAAATTTAAAAATTAGTATAGTAAATAGAAAAATATAATATTAATTATTAGTAAAGATGTTAATAATTTTATAAAAAGGAGGTTAGAGATGATAGATAAAAAATTATTTCTCCCTATACTAAGAGATGGAAAGTATGGATTTATTGATGAAAATAATAATATAATAATAAAACCTAAATTTAAATATGTATCTGAAAGATTTAGAGATGGATATTGTGTTGTAACGTATATAAAACGTATAAACAAATCTGTAAGATGGGTATTTGGATATTTAGATGAAAATGGATATAATAATATATTTCTACATTTAGATAGTGCTTCAGATTTTAATGAAGGATTATCAAGAATTAAAATTAATGGTAAATATGGTTTTTTAGATAAAAAATTAAATGAAGTTATAAATGTTAAATATGAAGCAGCTGCAAATTTTAATGAAGGAATGGCTGGGGTTAAGTTAAATAAAAAATGGGGATATGTAAATAAAGATGGACATATAGCAATAGAACCTAAATTTAGTTATGTTAATAAATTTAATGAAGGATTAGCATTGGTTGAAAGTAAAAATAAATATGGATATATAAATAAAAATGGAGATTTCGTTATAAAACCTGAATTTGACATAGCAACTGATTTTTCACAAGGCATAGCAGGAATAAGAGTTAATGATAAGTGGGGATATATAAACGCAAATGGAGATAGGATTATAGATTTTAAATTTGATAGAGCAAAATCTTTTAGTGAAGGGTTAGCACCAGTATGTATAAATGAAAAGTGGGGATACATAAATACTTTTGGTGAAATAGTAATTGAGCCAATATTTGATTATGCTTGTGAATTTTGTGATGGATTAGCTAGATTTAATATCGGTTCGAGTTCATTAACTAGGGGTATGTGTGTACCAAAAGGTGGATTGTGGGGATTTTTAAATAAAGAAGGAAAAATAAAAATATTGCCAACATTGAAATCGGTTTCGGATTTTGAAAATGGGTATGCACAGATAATTGATGGAGATAATAATAACTACATAGATAAAAATGGAGATATTTTAATAAATTAAGCTATAAATTTAGGAAAATTAGGTTTGAAAAAACAAAGATATAGTAGTAATATATATAAAGAAGTTAAAGGGGATTAAAAATCTCCCTTTAATTTTGCAAAAAATAAAAAAATTTAGGAGAAAAGTATATGAAATTATTAAGACAGCTGGCCTTAATTCTTACAATATGGGCCATAGGAGAATACATTAGTTCGTTTTTAAGCAATATAATTATTATACCTGGAAGTATAATAGGTATGATTATATTATTTGTACTATTAAAATCTAAAGTTGTAAAAGTTGATTCAATAGAAGAACTTAGCAATTTTTTTCTAGATAACATGGCTATATTTTTTGTCCCTGCAGGAGTTTCACTTATAAGTTCTTTAGGTTTAATTAGTTCAAATATACTAGTTTTAGCTGCAACAATATTAATAAGTACTACATTAGTAATGATTGTAACAGCTATAGTTGTTGAACAAATGATAAAAATCAAGAGTAAGAGAGGTTAGTGACATGTATAACGTATTACAAACACCTATATTTGGAATAGTAGTTACTATATTATTTTTCAGTATTGGTTCATATATTCAAAATAAAACTAAAATGGCTATATTTAATCCATTGTTAATAGCTATTTTAGGAATAATAGTATTTTTAAAAGTATGCAATATACCATATAATAGTTATAAATTAGGAGGAGATTCTATAAACTTTTTCTTAGGACCTGTAACTATAGTATTAGCATTACCTTTATATAAGCAATATGATTTGCTTAAAAAACATTTCTATGAAATTATAATAGGTATAACAACTGGAGTTTTAGTTTCTTTTTCAAGTATTGTAGTTTTAAGTAAATTAATTGGATCTGATAAATTGATAATGGATTCTTTATTAGGAAAATCAATAACGACACCTATGGGAATATCACTAACATCTACTTTAGGTGGTATAGAATCTGTAACGATAGTTGCAATAATATTAACAGGTATAATAGGTGGAATGATAGCAATACCTCTTTTTAAAATTATAAATACAAAACATCCCGTATCAAAAGGTATTGCACTTGGAACAGCATCACATGCATTAGGAACAACAAAAGCTTTAGAGTTAGGTGAGATTGAAGGTGCTATGAGTGGATTAGCTATAGGTATATCAGGTACAATAACTGTAGTTTTAATACCTATATTAATAAACTTTATAAAATAATAAAGCTAAATAATTGTTTTTGAAGGGAGAACTATAATGAGTGAGGTAAGAAATACTTTAGAAGAAAATATACTACTAAGGTACTTATTTATAATAGTTGGGATTACTATATCATCGATAGGCATTAATGGATTTTTAAAGCCTGCACATCTATTAGGAGGAGGAGTTGCAGGTTTATCTGTTGCACTAAACTATGTTAGTAATATAAATATTGGGGTTTTATCATTTTTAATAAATATACCTATATTTATATTAGGATTTATATTTTTAGAAAAACAATTTTGTATAACAAGTTTAATAAATATGGTTTTATTTTCAACTATTTTAGGTTTTACTCAAAATGTTGGAGATTATATAGCTGTAGATGATTTATTACTGCAAACAGTTTATGGTGGTATATTAGGTGGAATAGGCTTAGGTATGGTATTTAAAGCTAAGTCTTCATTAGGTGGTACAGATATAATTGCAGCAATACTTAAAATTAAAAAAAATATACCTATGAAAGACACTGGACTTTTTATGAATTTTTTAATTGTATGTTTAGGATCTTCATTATTTGGTTTAGAACTAGGTCTTTATACATTAATAGGGATGTTTTTTAATTTATATTCTATGAATATAGTTAAAGATGCTATGAATTCTCAAAAATCTGTAATGTTAATATCTAATAAAAGTGAAGATATATCAAAGTGTATAATGAAAGAATTAATAAGAGGTGTTACATTAATTGAAGCAGAAGGTGCATATACTCATGAAAAGAAAAAAATAATATATTGTATAGTTGCATCTAGTGAAATACCTAAAATAAAAGAAATAGCATTAAGACATGATAAAAAATCATTTATATCTGTAAATGATGTAAATGAAGTTAAAGGTAGAGGATTTAAAGAGAAATTTTTATAAAGTATGAATAAAAAATGATATTATAGATAAAATATTAAATATGATATATTAATATATCATATTTAATATTTAGATCTATTTAACTATCGGATTGGCTATAGTACATATATTATAAAAACCTCTCTATAGTCTAAAATCAAAATTATTATAATGTACGTATTATTTATTTGGAACGGAACGTATTTATTAATTGAATCGTGAAAAACAATTATAACAATAAAGCATACTAGATTTCTAGTATGCTTTATTGTTATAATTAGACATATAAAAATCTTAAAATTTATTGAAATTATGGAAAAAAAGTAGAAATTTAATATATAATAGAAATATATAAGTGTATAATTTGAAAGTAGTGGGGTAGTTATATGAATACAGAACAAAAAAATAAGGATTTAATAGAAACATATAGAAAAACTATATATAGCATAGAAAAAGAAATAAAGCGTATAAATCTTTTTAATAAATTTATATCAAAGAGATCATCACACTGCCAACAAGAATCATTAGCACTAGAGGGTGGACAGGTTGTAAGTGTTTCAAATATAAATAATTCAAATAAAAAATCTTCAGGTAGAATACACACATTTTATAATGGAGATGAATATATAGGAAAAATTATAGATGGAAAAATGGAAGGTAAAGGAACTTACAAATTTTTTCAAGAAGATGGTAAAGAATTAGAATACATAGGCCACTTTAAAAATGATATGAAAGATGGAAATGGTACATGTGAATTGCCTAATGGATGTGTGTATACAGGTCAATGGAAAGAAGATTTAATGGATGGAATAGGAAAGATGCACTACGTTAGTGATGATGAGTATTTAGGAAATTGGAAACATGGCAAAAAAGAAGGCCATGGTATGTATACGTGGAAAAATAGAGGAATGTATATAGGTGAATTTAAACATGGTAAAATGGATGGTATAGGAACTTGCTATGATGAAAAAGGTAGGATTATATATGAAGGAGAATTTAAAAATAACTTACCACATGGTAAGGGAACATATATATGGCCGGATAATAAAAGATATGTAGGTGAATTTAGACATGGTAAAAAACATGGCTATGGTACTTTCTACATAGAAAATGATATATGCTATCAGGGCAATTGGAAATTTGATAAACCGATTATATTTAATAAAAGTTTAGATGAAATTATATCAGGTATAAAATAGACCATATCTTACTTAGATAGGTCTATTTTTATTGTGTAAATTTATAATATATTTTCTATAAGAATATAAGTATTAATAAATGTATATAATTTAAAAAGCTATAAAAAGTCAATTTATAATAAGGAAGTGATAAATTGAAAAAAATATTATATTTATTAATATTTATATTACTAATAACTACACATATTATAGTATATAAAGATAGTGAAAAGTTAAATTTAAATAAATCTAAAGAAACTATAATAATACAAAATCAAAATATAAAAAAATACTATGATATAAAAATTGGAGATAGCCATTCGAGTGTAATAAATAAAATTGGGCTACCTGATAGAAAAGATTACAGTGAGTATGGTTTTACATGGTATGTCTATAATAGATTTAAAAATAATTTTGTTATGGTTGGAATAGAAGATGATAAAGTTGTTGGATTATATAGCAATTCTATAAATTCTATTGAAATGGGAGATATTAAATTAAAAGATAGATTAAAATATGTAAGAGAAAATTATAAGCCTATAGAGTATAAAAAAAAGGGGAATACTAGATTTATAATAGAGTCTAAAAATCAATTTGATATTTTTATAAAAGATAATAAATATATGACTGTATTTTATGACTTACATAATGATAGTAAAGTCACAGCTTATCAAATTATAGATAAAAAAGTTGAGGAAAAAGCAGAGGATATATATCCAAAGTACAGTGAAGAACTTAAATTAAGTTTTGAAAAACAAATAGTCGATCTTACAAACAGTGTAAGAGATCGAGAAGGATTAACGAGATTGGAATTTAGTGAAAAAGCTAGTAAAAGTTCATTGATTCATAGTATGGATATGAGGGATAAAAATTACTTTGATCATGTTAATAAAAAAAATGAAACTCCATTTGATAGGATGAAAAAACAAAATATAATGTATAGTTTAGCTGGGGAGAATATAGCAGCAGGACAAATAAATGCTATATATGCCCATGAAGCTTGGATGAATTCCATAGGACATAGAAAAAATATTTTAGGAGATTATGAGAATATAGGAGTAGGAGTAAGTTTTGGTGGGCATTATAATATATATTATACTCAAAATTTTTACAGTGAATAAATTGACATCATGAAAGGAAGTATAAATATGAAAATTACAAATAATAAACTATATTCAGTAATTTTAATAATTGTATTTTTTATAGTAGCTATTCCAATAAAAACATTTTGTATAAAAAATGAAGAAATTTTTATAAAAAATGGTCCAAGAGATAAAAAGTATTTAGCTATAACTTTTGATGATGGTCCACATCCAAAGGAAACTGAAGAAGTTTTAGATGTGTTAAAAAAACACAATGTAAAAGCAACTTTTTTTATAGCTGGAAAGCACGCTAATTGGTATAGTAAACCACTTATTAGAGCTAGTAAAGAAGGACATGAAATCGGAAATCATACCTTTAATCACCCAGATATATCCAATTTAAGTTCAGCTCAATTAGAAAATGAAATAATAAAATGTGAAGAAGCAATAATTAAATTAACAGGTAAAAAACCTGAATTATTTAGACCTCCATATGGAAGTTATAAAGAAAGCAATTTAGTCAATATAGCTAAAAAACATGGATACAAGGTAGTATTATGGAATACTATAGATGCAAAAGATTGGAAAAACCCTGGAGCTTCAAAAATAGCAAATACTATAATTAATAATGCTAAAAATGGAGATATAATTTTACTTCATGATTATGCAACAAATAATACTGTAGAAGCATTGGACATATTTATACCAGAAATGCAAAAAAAAGGTTATAAATTTGTAACAGTATCACAACTTTACAATTAAAATAAAAATTATTAATAAATATATAAACTTTTTTTCATAATTTAATATTATATAATAAGACTATTTCTAAAAAGGATGAAGTGTATGTATAATAAAATATATGAAAGAAATGAGTTTATAATATTTCAGGTTAAAGAAGGTTATATAGCTTATAATACTAAAAAAGAGTTTGAAAAAGGGCATACACATCTAAAACACTTTGATGCAGCTAAAAAAGCTATAGACTTAGTCATAAATAAAAAAATACCAAAAAGTACAAATGTATATTATTTAACTAGTTTAATAAGACTTGCAAATGATGAAAGTTATATTGAAAAAATAAATGAACTTATAGATGTTAGAAGTAAAAAAGGGAAAAAAGAAAAGTATTATAATGTAGGTTATAGATGGATGAAAAGGAGCTAATTAGCTCCTTTTTTATTTTTTATATATTTAATTTTTTAAAACATTATAATTTGTAAATTTATTTTCAGATATTATTAAGTAAGATATACCTTCTCTAGCATAATATTTAAGGGTTTTTAAGGCCTCTTTTTTAGACATTGGAGATGATATAGATTTTGTATCAGACCTTACTATAATATATTTATTCATATTATAACCTCCTAAAAACACATAAAGTAGTATATGTTGTGCTTAATAATAGTGTTTGTTTAATATTGATAAATATACATAGCATATTGTTGATAATTTCATCAAAAACGTACATATTGACATTGATTTCTTAAGAAATATATAATTAACTTGTAGTAAAATAAATATTATAAAAAATAAATCAATATTTAATTTATTAATGTAGAGGGGGTATTTTATGATATTAATGATAGATAATTATGATTCTTTTGTTTATAATTTAGTTCAATTTTTAGGAGAGTTAGGAGAAGAAATATTAGTAAAAAGAAATGATGAAATAACTATAGAAGAAATTGAAAATATTAATCCTGAAATTATTGTTTTATCACCTGGTCCATGTTCTCCAAAAGAATCAGGAATATGTATAGATATTGTTAATAATTTTAAAGGTAAGAAACCTATACTTGGTATATGCCTAGGACATCAAATAATAGGACATGCATTTGGTGCAAGTATAGTAAAAGCAAAGCAACCAGTACATGGTAAAGTTTATGCAATAAAACATACAAATAAAGGAGTATTTAAAAATCTAAATAATCCATTAAATGTAACTAGATACCATTCTCTTATAATAGATGAAAAAACTTTACCTGATGAAATTGAAATCACGTCAAAAACTATAGATGGTGAAATTATGGGTATAAAGTGTAAAAACTACAATATAGAAGGTGTGCAGTTCCACCCAGAAGCAATTTTATCAGAACAAGGACATGATATACTTAAAAACTTTATAAATAAATCTAGAGAATATAAGGAGAAAAATATATGCTAAAACAGATACATACTAATTTAGATGCATTTGAAATATATACTTTATTTAAGGATGAAGAAAATAGTTTTATATTAGATAGTGGTATGGATGAAAAAAAATTAGGTAGATATTCTTTTATAAGCTCTAGACCATTTGATGTTATTAAATTGAAAAATACTAAAAACAATCCATTAGATGATTTAAAAGAAAAATTATCTAAATACAAAGTTGAAAATAAAACAGATTTGCCATTTATAGGGGGAGCTGTAGGATATTTATCTTATGATATAGGTAATTATATTGAGAACTTGCCTAGAACGGCTATAGATGATACTAATGTATATGATTTGTATTTTGGGTTTTATAATTTTGTTATAGTAATAGATCATTTAGAAAATAAAACTTACATAGCAACACCAGATATAGATAAAGAAAAAGAAAAAAGTATTATAAATGAAATAGAACAAATTATACTTAGTGCTAAAAATTATAGCAAGAATAATAATGAAGAAGCAAATATAATAAAATTAAAATCTAACTTTAAAAAAAGAGAATATATAAAATCTGTCGACAAAGTAAGAGAATATATAAGACAGGGAGATATATATCAAGCAAATTTAACTCAGAGATTTAGTGGGAAAACAAATTTATCAAGTTTTCACCTGTATAAGCGATTAAGAGATGTCAGCAAAGCGCCTTTTGCTGCATTTTTAAATTTTGAAGGATATCAAATATTATCAAATTCACCAGAAAGATTCATAAAGTGTATAGATAAAAAGATAGAAACAAGACCAATAAAAGGAACAAGACCAAGAGGAAATACTATAGAAGAAGATATTAAATTACAAGAAGAATTAAGAAATAGTGAAAAAGATAAATCTGAGTTGCTTATGATAGTTGATTTAGAGAGAAATGATTTGGGGAAAGTATCAAAAATAGGAACTGTTAAAGTTCCAGAATTATTTGTTATAGAACCATATGCTAATGTAAGTCATTTAGTATCCACAGTTACAGGAGAGTTAAAAGACTCTTTGGATTGTATAGATTTGATAAAAGCAACTTTTCCAGGAGGATCTATAACAGGAGCCCCTAAAATAAGAGCTATGGAGATAATAGATGAACTAGAACCTACTCAAAGAAACGTATATACAGGATCTATAGGTTATATAGGCTTTAATGGAGATATGGATTTAAATATAGCTATAAGAACTTTAATAAAAAAAGATGAAGATATATATTTTCAAGTAGGTGGAGGGATAACTTGGGATTCAAATCCAGAGGATGAATATCAAGAGACATTAGACAAAGCAAAATCAATAATGAAAGCTTTAAGAGGTTATTATGAAGAATAAAGTATCTTTTGAGAGTGAATTAAGTAAATTTGGTATGGGATTATTTGAAACTATAAAAATTGAACAAGGTGTTCCTAAGTATTTAGATATGCATTTAGATAGAATATTTAAATCTGTAAAAGATTTAAATATAAATATAAAAGAAAAAAAAGACAATATAAAAATAATATTATTAGAGTATATAAAAGAAAATAAAATAGATAACAAAGCATTAAGGTTAACTTTATTTGATGAAGGTTATAACATATCGACAAGAGATATAATATATGATGAAAACATGTATAAAAAAGGATTTAAATTATCAGTATCTCCAATAAAACGTGGAGATAGTATTTTATATAAACATAAAACAACGAATTATTTTGAAAATATATATACAAAAAAATATGCAGTAAGAAATGGATTTGATGATGCAATATTTTTAGATACTGAAAATAAAATACTAGAATGTTCGATGAGCAATATATTTTTTATAAAAAATAGACAAATATATACACCAGATAAAGAACTACCAATATTAAATGGTATAATGAAAAGAAGGATTAAGAACTTGTGTGAAGAATTACAAATTAATATGGTAGAATCTGATATAAAAATAAATAATATTAGTGATTTTGATTTTTGTTTTGTAAGTAATAGTTTAATGGGTGCTATGAAAGTTACACATATAAATAATATAAAGTTTGATGATTATAATGACACTTTTAATATTTTATGGAGAAACTTAAAATGATAAAAAATTTTTCAAAAACATATAAAGAACAATTAAATTCTATTATTAGTAATAAAGATACTATTGCTTTATTTTTAGTAGGATCTAGTAAAAATATTAATTTTGAAGATGAAAATTTAAATATAAAAGATATTGATTTATTTATAATTTCAGATCAAATGGAAAATCAAATAAGAGATATAAAAATATTAAATGGAATTGAATTTGATATAAATAAATTTTCCATAGAATATGCAAAACTTATGATAGAAAATAAAGAGTATTTTTTTGTAAAAGAAATGAAAGATGCAAAAATTATATATGATAAAAAAAATATAGCAAATAAACTTATACATTTATCAAAACTTAAGTTTGATGAAGGTCCTAAAAAAATATCTAAAGATGAAATGTTAGTGTTAAAAAACACTATATATGACAATATATCTAGGTTACGTAATAAAGATGATTTTGAAAATTTTGAATATGAATTTTTGACTAATATATATCTAAAAGATATAATAAGAGGATACTTTATCAAAAATAGAAAATGGATACCTAAAGATAAAAAAATATTTAAATATTTAAGTGAAAATGAAAAAAACTTATTTAGATTGATAAAAGATGTTTACAAAGGTTATGAATATAATGATCTTAAAAAAGTATATGAATATGTATTTTTTTAGTAGTATAAACTTTAAAATGCAAATATTAAATTAGGGGGGCTGGTTATATGTATAATGTAGATAAAAAAAAGATAGAAAATGCTGTAAGAGATATATTAGAAGCTATAGGAGAAGATCCGAATAGAGAAGGATTGGTAGATACTCCAAGTAGGGTTGCAAAAATGTATGAAGAAATATTTTCAGGGATACATAAAGATCCTAGTGAACATTTAAAAACACTTTTTCAATCTGAAGAGCATGAAGAATTAGTATTAGTTAAAGATATACCATTTTATTCATGTTGTGAACATCATATAGTTCCTTTTTTTGGAAAAGCACATATTGCATACTTACCAAAGGATGGTAGGCTAACAGGTCTTTCTAAACTTGCTAGAGTTATAGAAGATTTGGCAAAGAGACCACAACTTCAAGAAAGAATAACTAAAGAGACGGCAGATATAATAATGAAAGAATTAAAACCATATGGAGTAATTGTAGTTTTAGAAGCTGAGCATATGTGTATGACTATGAGAGGTGTTAAAAAACCGGGATCAAAAACTATAACTTCAGCAGTACGAGGTATATTTGAAAAAGACATAGCAGCTAGAGCGGAGGCTATGAGCTTAATAAATATGAGATAGGAGAGATTAAATGTTTGATTATGGTAAAAAAACTCATATAATGGGTATTTTAAATGTAACTCCAGATAGTTTTTCTGATGGTGGAAGTTACACTAATTTAGAAGCTGCATTAAATCATGCCAAAAAGATGATAGATGAAGGTGCAGACATAATTGATTTAGGAGGAGAATCTACTAGACCAGGACATGAGAAAGTTGAGGCAGATGAAGAATTAAAAAGAGTTTTACCTGTTGTAAAAGCTTTAAAGGAAAATTTAGATGTAAAAGTATCTATTGACACTTATAAAGCTGAGGTTGCAAATGAAAGTTTAAAACTTGGAGCTGATTTGATAAATGATATATGGGGTCTTAGAAAAGATCCTAAAATGGCAAGTACTATAGCAAAATATAATGCATATGTGTGTATAATGCATAATCAAGATGGAACTGATTATGATAAGGATATAATGGAATGTATAAAAGAATTTTTAATAGAAAGCATAAAAATAGCAAAAGATGCTGGTATAAATGACGAAAAAATTATACTAGATCCAGGTATTGGGTTTGGAAAAACATTTGAACAAAATATAGAGGTTATGTCTAGATTAGGAGAATTAAAAGAATTAGGATATCCTATACTTTTGGGAACATCTAGAAAATCTATGATAGGAAATATACTGAACTTAGAACCTAAAGATAGAGTTGAAGGAACTATAGCTACTACGGTTATAGGAATAAAAGATGGTGTAGATATAGTAAGAGTTCATGATGTATTAGAAAATTTAAGAGCTATTAAAGTTGCAGATGCTATATATAGAAAGTAGGGTTATTATGGATAAGATACTATTAAATAATATGGGGTTTTATGGATATCATGGAGTTTTTAAAGAAGAAGGTATATTAGGTCAAAAGTTTTTTATTGATATGGAGTTATACTTAGATACTAGAGAAGCTGGAATAACTGATGATATGAATAAATCAGTAAGTTATGGAGAAGTTTATGAAGTAGTTAAGGATATAGTTGAAAATAAGAGGTTTAATCTATTAGAAGCACTAGTTGAAAATATAGCTATAGAAGTTTTTGAAAAATTTACTTTAATACAAGAAGTTATGGTTAGAGTGAAAAAACCTGAAGCTCCAGTGCCTGGTATATACGATTATTTCGGTGTAGAAATAAGGAGAAAGAGAAATGAATAAATCTTATTTAGGTCTAGGAACTAATATAGGTGATAGATTAAACTATCTAAATCAAGCTTTAAAAATATTAAACTCTCATAGTGATATAAAAGTATCTAAAAAGTCTAAGGTGTATGAAACTAAGGCTTGGGGTTATACTGAACAAGCAGATTTTTTAAATATGTGTATAGAAATAGAAACTAACTTAGAACCAAATGACCTTTTACATGTATGTCAAGATGTAGAAAGAAAACTAAATAGGGAAAGAAAAATAAGATGGGGACCAAGAACTATAGATGTTGATATATTATTTTTTAATGATATAATTTTACAAGAAGAAAATCTAGAAATTCCTCATCCAAGAATTAAGGAAAGAGCATTTGTATTAATACCACTTATAGATTTAAATAATAAGTTAAAAATAGATAATGTAAGTATAGATGAGTACCTAAAATCTTTGACGACTGAGGAAAGAGAAGAAGTAAAGGAGTTTATAGGTAATGAAAAAAAACTTATTTGATAAGAATTTAAATATAAAAATAGCTAATAATTTAGAAATGCCAAAAGACAAAATTATAATGGCAGGACCTTGTGCTATAGAAAGTTATGATCAACTTTTAGAAACTGCAAAATTTGTAAAACAAAAAGGTGCAAATGTATTAAGAGGTGGAGCATATAAACCAAGAACTTCACCAAATTCATTTCAAGGATTAAAAGAAGAAGGGCTTGAAATATTAAAAGCTGTAAAGAAAGAAACTAATTTACCTGTTATAACAGAACTTATGGATGCTAGAGATTTAGAAAAAGTATATGAAGTTGCAGATATAATACAAATAGGATCTAGAAATATGCAAAATTTTACTCTTTTAAGTGAGGTTGGAAAGCAAGATAAACCTGTAATGTTAAAAAGAGGTATAAGCTCTACTATAACAGAATGGATAGGCGCTGCTGAGTACATTGCAATAGGTGGAAATAGTAATATTATAATGTGTGAAAGAGGAATAAGAACTTATAATGATTATACGAGAAATACTTTAGATATAGCTGCAGTTCCTATAATAAAAAGAGAAACTAATTTACCTGTAATAGTAGATCCAAGTCATGCAACTGGTGTAAGATATTTAGTTAAACCAATGTCTATTGCATCATTTGCAGCAGGTGCTGATGGAATAATGGTTGAAGTTCATCCAAATCCAAGTGAAGCTTTATCAGATGGAGGTCAATCACTTCATTTTGAAGAGTTTGAAGATTTGATGAATAGCATAAAAAAATTATAATACTTTAAGAGGCTTATTGCCTCTTTTATTTTTTGAAAATAAATAATTTTAAAATATAGTATTGAAATTATAAATATTATACAAAATATTAAAGTAACACTTTTATATAGAAAAACTTTGATAAAACATTAAAATTTAAAAAAATTTTTATAAAAAAAGAAGGAATTGGATAAAAAAAGTCGAATTATGTATAATGAACATTTGACAAATTTCTAATATATTGTAAAATAGTAATGTTAAAAAAATTACACCAGAAGGTGATAATATGAATGATATAAAAGATAAAATAGAAGAAATAAAGTCTAGATCTGATATAGTTAAGGTGATATCAGACTACATTAAAGTACAGCAATCGGGAGCAAACTACAAAGGGTTATGCCCGTTTCATGGAGAAAAAACACCTTCATTTTACATAAACACTTCAAAACAAATATATAAATGTTTTGGATGTGGTGAAGGTGGAGATGTAATAAACTTCATTATGAAAATTGAAAATCTTGAATTTATGGATGCAGTCAAGTTACTAGCTAAAGATTGTGGAGTTGAAATAAACACAAATATGGATGAGCAATCTAAAATCAGGATGGAAAAAATAAAGAAGTTTCAAGATTTAAATACAGAAGCTGCTAGATATTATTTTTCAAACCTAATTAAACAAAAGAATTATGGGTATGAATATTTAAGAAAAAGAGGTCTCGATGATAAAATAATAAAAAAATTTGGGTTAGGATATGCACCTAAGGCATGGACTAATCTTATGGATTATTTAATCGATAAAGGTTATGATAAAGAGACACTTGTTGAATGTGGGCTTGTTACATATAAAAAAGATGGAAATAAATATTATGACAGATTTATTAATAGAGTAATTTTTCCTATATTTGACTATAGAGGAAATGTTATAGGATTTGGAGGAAGGGTTCTTGATGATTCTCTTCCTAAATATTTAAATTCACCTGATACACTAGCCTTTAATAAAAAGTATAATCTATATGGACTAAACTTTGCTAGAAAAAATATATCAGATAGAACTATCATACTTGTAGAAGGATATATGGATTTAATATCTTTATATCAATATGGAGTAAGAAATGTCTGTGCTACACTTGGAACTGCCCTTACTTTAGAACAAGGGAATTTATTAAAAAGATATGTAGATACAGTTATAATTTCTTATGACTCAGATGATGCAGGTGTTAAAGCCACATTAAGAGCTATAGATATATTAACTAGTTCGGGTATAAATGTAAAAATATTAGATTTAAAAGATGTTAAAGATCCAGATGAATTTATAAGAAAATATGGATTGAGTGAATATCAAAGATCTATAAAAGAAGCTATTCATTATATAAGGTATAAAATTATTAAATGTAAAAATAATTATGATATATCAAAAGATGAAGAGAGATTAAAGTTCACTAAAGAGTCTAGTAAAATAATAAAAACTTTAAAAAGTCCTGTAGATATAGACTATTATATAAATTTTTTAAGTTCAGAAAGTAAAATTAGCGTAGAATCTTTAAAACAGGAAATTTACGGTAAGAATTATAAATCTAAGTATAATGAAAAATATAAAAATGATAGAAATATAAAAAGAGATGAAAATGCTTATAAAAGACCTAAAATAATAAATAATGGTAATGAACTTATAGAAAAAACTTTAATAAGAGTGTTACTGGAAAGTAAAGAAGTAAGAAAATTATTAGGCCTTAAGTTAGATGAAGATAATTTTATTTTAAAAGAAAATAAAGAAATTTTAAAATTTATAATTAAAAATGAAGAATTGGATAAAATAACTATTGACAAATTGAAAAGTTTAAACTTATCCGAAGAATATCTCACTAATTTATATTCTTTAAAATTAGAAAATATAAATTTAAATGATGATAAAAGTATAGAAGGAATAATAAAAAAAGTGAAAAGAAACAAGCTTCAAAATGATATAGATAATTTATTAAAGAAGCAAAAAGAATTGGAAGCAAATAAAATTAATGATAATTCAAATGCGAAAGAGGTAGATGTACAGGTTATGGAAATTGCTATAAAAATAGTTGAATTAAGAAAAATATTACAAAAAATATAGATGAAGGGAGGATTGAGCATGGAAAATAAAGCGCCAAAAAAAGAATCTAAAAGAGTAACAGCAAAATCACTTATAGAAAAAGGTAAAAAACAAGGAAGTCTTACCCTTATGGAGATAATGGAAGCTTTCTCAGAAACTGAACTTGATAAAGATCAAGTTGAAAATCTATACGAAACATTAGGAAACTTAGGTATAGAAGTAATACAGAAAAAAGAAGAAAAAGCTGATGCAGATATAGAATTTAGCTCAGAAGACATGGATATAGACATAGATGATAGTATTGATGATGATATGTCTAAAGAAGAAAATACTATGGAAATAGAGCAAATAGATTTAACTTTACCTAAAGGTATAAGTATAGATGATCCAGTAAGGATGTATCTAAAAGAAATAGGTAAAATACCTTTACTTAAACCTCATGAAGAAGCGGAACTTGCAAGAAGAATGCATGAAGGTGATGAGATAGCTAAGCAAAGATTAGTCGAGGCAAACTTAAGATTAGTTGTAAGTATAGCAAAGAGATATGTTGGAAGAGGTATGTTATTTCTTGACTTAATACAAGAAGGAAATTTAGGGCTTATAAAAGCTGTAGAAAAATTTGATTATACAAAAGGATTTAAGTTTAGTACTTATGCAACTTGGTGGATAAGACAAGCCATAACTCGTGCAATAGCAGATCAAGCTAGAACAATAAGAATACCTGTGCATATGGTTGAAACTATAAATAAATTAATAAGAGTATCAAGACAATTATTACAGGAATTAGGTAGAGATCCAAAACCTGAAGAAATTGCTAAAGAAATGGATATGACAGAGGATAAAGTTAGAGAAATTATGAAAATTGCTCAAGATCCTGTTTCATTAGAAACTCCTATAGGAGAAGAAGAAGACAGTCACTTAGGAGATTTTATACCAGATGATGATGCTCCAGCACCTGCAGAAGCAGCAGCTTATTCTTTATTAAAAGAGCAAATTGAAGAAGTTTTAGGATCATTAAATGAAAGAGAACAAAAAGTTTTAAAATTAAGATTTGGACTTGAAGATGGACGTGCTAGAACTCTTGAAGAAGTAGGTAAAGAATTTGATGTAACTAGAGAAAGAATAAGACAAATAGAAGCTAAGGCTTTAAGAAAATTAAGACATCCAAGTAGATCTAAAAAACTTAGAGATTACTTAGATTAATATAAAAATTCGTCTGTAATAGGCGAATTTTTATATATGCAAAAATATATATGAAAGGATAAATATAAATTGAAATTAACAGATAGATTATTAAAAATAGCAAGCCTTGTAGATGAAGGAAAAAAAATAGCGGATATAGGAACTGATCATGGGTATATACCTGTTTATCTTTTGAATAATAATAAGATAGATTATGCAATATTAGCTGATGTTAATAAAGGACCTTTAGAGAATGCAAAAAAAGAAGTTAGACATAATAAATTAGATGAGAAGGTAGACTTAAGACTAGGTTCAGGGCTTGAAGTTTTAAATCCAAACGAAGTAGATGAAGTTATAATAGCTGGTATGGGTGGAATTTTAATAAGTGAACTTTTAGAAGCTAAAAAAAGTGTTTCTCAAACTGTTGATAAACTTATACTTCAACCAATGCAAGCACAAAATGAACTTAGAAAATATCTTTATAATAATGGATATGAAATATTAAACGAAGTCTTAGTAAAAGAAGATTTTAGAATATACGAAATAATTGTGGCTAAATACACAGGGAAAAATACTGAAGTTAATGATGATATATATTATGAAATTGGAAGTAAACTCATAGAAAATAATGATAAGCTTTTACATGAGTTTATAAATAAAAAAATTAATTCTTATGAAAGTATAATAAGTAAATTAGAAGGTAAAAATGGAGCTTCAATAGAAGTTAAAAGAAATAGCACTATAAATAATATAAAAAAACTTAAGGGGTTGATATAATGAAACTTAAGACTTTTATAAAAAAGATAGAAGAAAAATATCCTCTTAACTTAGCATATGATTGGGATAATGTAGGTCTTATAGTTGGAGATTATAATAGTGATATAAAAAAAGTAATGGTTGTATTAGAAGTAAACGAAAGTGTAGTAGATGAAGCTATAAATAAAAATATAGATTTAATAATAACTCACCATCCATTTATTTTTTCTAAAATGAATAAAGTCAATACTTCTAATTTAAAGGGAAAATTAATACATAAACTAATAAAAAATGATATATCTATATATTCTATGCATACTAATTTTGATATTGCATTTGATGGATTAAATGATTATTTTGTAGATATGTTAGAACTTAAAAATGTAAAAATACTAGATAAAACTAAAAGTGAAGCTTTATATAAATTAGCTGTATACGTTCCTAAAACTCATATAGATAATGTAAGGATAGCTCTAGGAAATTCAGGAGCTGGACATTTAGGAAATTATAAAGATTGTTCATTTAGCATAGAGGGAGAAGGAAGATTTAAACCTTGCGAAGGTGCTAATCCGTATATAGGACAAGAAGGAGCTTTAGAAAGTGTTCATGAGGTAAAAATAGAAACTATAGTTCCTCAAAAAATTTTAGATAAAGTAATTAGTTCTATGATAAAAGCTCATCCATATGAAGAAGTAGCATATGATTTATTTAAGTTAGAAAATAAAGGAGAATCTTTAGGTCTTGGAAGATATGGAAAGTTAGAAAAAAATATAACTTTCAAAGATTTAGGAATGATACTTAAAGATAAATTGGATATAAAATACTTAAGAGTGGTTGGAAATTTAAATGATGAGATATCTAAAATTGCTATAGTTACAGGTTCTGGTGCTGATATGGTAAAAAAAGCTTACAAAGTTGGGTGTGATGTACTGATAACTGGTGATATGAAATATCATGATGCACAAGATACATTAGATATGGGGATGAAGGTTATAGATTGCGGACATTTTGATACTGAAAAAGTTTTTGCAGATATAATGTTTAATTATATAAATGAAAATTTTGATATAGATATCGTAAAAAGTGATGTAAATTTAAATCCTTTTGATATAATATAGTTATAAATGATAGCCTTAAGATAATCTTAGGGCTATTTTTAGACTATGGAGGAAAAGTATGAATTGTGAAAATTATTGTAAATCAAATGGTCAAGATTTAATTGATTTAGAAAATATTAGTATAGAATTTGGAAATGAAAAAATATGTTCTAAATGTGGTGAATCAGAAAATACGAGTGGTATATATTGCAAAAATTGTGGAAATGATTTAACTAATATAACAAAAGTTAAAGAAAATATATACAATAATGCAAACAATATGGGAAAATATGCAAATATAAAATTGAATATAAAAAGATATTTAGAAAAAATAAATATTAGAAATAAACTATTAACAGCTATGAGTTCTATTGTATTATTAATAATTATATCTACTTTTGTGAAAATTATAATAGGGGTAATGAGACTTGATATCAATGAGTATTTAAATATATTTAGTATAGCATTGGGGCTTAATTTGATACCTATTAATATATTAGCAAATTCTTTTATGGGTGTAGCAAATATTAATATAAGTATGGGTATTATTATATATTCGATTTTCCCTATACTTTGTATAGCTTTATCTAGCATTATATTTATAAAAAAAGATTGTTTAGATAAAGAAAATATAATTAAAGATTCAATCATATTAAGTATTTTATATGGATTAATTTTAGGTATTATTTCAATATTAGGGAAAAAATATATAATGTCACCTATTAGTGAGTATTATAGTATGTCTATTATTATAAAATATAGTTTTATAAAAAGTATGTTAAATGGAATGATAATATCTTTTTTACCTACATATATAGTTTTATTTAATAAATTAAAACCTAAAAATGATAAATTAAAAATTATAAATAAGGCATTAAAGACAATAGGAATGTTATATTTAATAATACTAATATTTTTAACAATAAGCTTATTTTTAACTAATATATTTGGAAATAATAAAGACTTAACTAGTTTTGCTAAACTAACACAGCTATCTATTTATTTATTACAACTAGTTAATTTTATACCTATAATTATATCAAATTCAATTATATCTATATTTAATATAAGTGATATAAGCTTGTATATCCATGAAAGTATGAAATTATTTATATATGCTATAATACTATTAACATTAGTGATACTTATAGTGTCTGGATATGATATTAAAAATAAATTTAAAAATAAAGGTATTATAAAGTATTTTAGTTTGGTATACTCTATTGTTATAGGATGTACGATTTACTTAAGTAAAATAGATACAAGTGGTAGTTTATCTTTATTAGAAGCTCAAAATTATGGAGGATATTCATACATAGGATCTAGTGTTATTGTAGGAATTTTTGTATCTTTTTTATACAGCTACGTAATATTATCTTTAGGATATAAGCTTAATAAAGAATAAAAGCTTTAAATGGGAGAGATAGCATGAACAATATAAAAAATGTAATTAATAAAAATAAAGAAAAAATTGAAACTATAAAAGAAATAAATAAATTAAATAAAATTATAAATAAAGCTCAAAGTGATAAAATTAAGGTTTTTATAAATGCAGGAATGTATATTTATGAAAAAGTAAGAAAAGATGAAATAGTTGAAAAAGATTTAATTGAATTATTTGAAAAAGTACCCAAAATAGATAAAATTATATATGAATCTACTATGGAAATTAACAATATAGAATCTAAAAAAGAAAAAATCTGTGAATGTGGGAATGTATTAGATGTTGATAGTAACTTTTGTTGCAAATGTGGCAAAAAAATAGATGAAAATAAAGATATAATAAAATGTGAATTCTGCTTAAGTGATATAGACTATGATTCAAACTTTTGTGGATGTTGTGGTAAAAAGGTTATAAAAAATGTATAATAAAGGGGATGCTTTATGCATCCCTTATTATAATTTAAAGCTCTATGTAAAAGAAAGAAGGAAATAGTATATGTCAAAGGCTAAAAAATCAGCAGTAATATTAATGATTATAACATTGATATCTAAGGTAACGGGCTTTCTTAGAGATATAATATTGGCAAAAAGCTTTGGAGCAAGCATTATAACTGATGCTTATATAACTGCGCTTAATATACCAGTTGTACTATTTACAGGGATAAGTGCATCATTAGGAACAACTTATATACCTATGTTTTTTAAAATTAAAACAGAAAAGGGACAAGATGAGGTAAATAAGTTTACAAGTAATGTTTTAAATATAGTAATAATTTTAAGTATACTTACAATAATTATAGGAAGTATATTTACGCCGTATATAGTAAAGATTTTTGCTATGGGATTTAAGGGTGAAGAATTAGAAATTACAACTAGATTTTCTAAAATACTTATAATTTCTATAATTTTTATAGCAACTAATGGATTAGTATCATCTTATTTATTAGCAAATGGAAGATTTTATATATCAGGATTAGTTACAATTCCATTTAATATAATATGTATACTGGCTATAATCATAGGAAGTTTTACAAATTCATATGTAATGGTATGGATAACTTTACTTGCGTATGTAGCTCAACTTTTATTTCAAATACCATTTCTTAAAAAAAGTGGGTATAAACATAAATTAAATGTTGATATAAAAGATGAAAATGTAAAAAATATAATTTATTTAATTTTACCTGTATTTTTAGGATCATATGTAAATCAAATAAATAGTGTTATAAATAGAACACTAGCTTCTACATTAGATACGGGGAGTATAACAGCTCTTAATTATGCTAATAAATTGAATATATTTGCTGTAGGCGTACTTGTTATATCTATTTCTACTGTTATGTATCCTATGCTTTCTAAATTTGCTAGCCAAAATAATATAAAGGCTTTTAAGTGGAGTTTAATAAGATGTATAAATATCGTTATAATTGTAATGGTACCTGTTATGATAGGAATGATTATATTTTCAACACCTACAGTTAGTTTTTTATTTGAAGGTGGATCATTTGATGCAAAAGATACATATTTAACATCAACTTCATTAATGTTTTATTCTTTTGGTATGGTAGCTTTTGGAATAAGAGATATAGTTTCAAGAGGATTTTATTCTTTGCAGGATACAAAGACACCTGTAAAAAATGCCATGGCAGCAGTATTTGTTGATATTATTTTTTCAATTATACTAATTAGAAAAATGGGAATAGGAGGGCTTGCATTATCGTCTTCTATATCTGTTATATTTGGAGCTATTTTACTTATAATATCTTTAAGACGTAAAGTAGGTAGATTAGGTATTAAAAGTAGTATAAATACATTTTTAAAAACTTTAATAGCATCTATAATTATGGGTATAATTGTAAAATATTTATATAACTTTATTTTTATAATAGGAGAAAATTTTATATATAAAGAAAAATATTTAATATTAATAGGATTAATTGTATGTAGTTTAGTAGGAGCAGTTATTTATTTAATATTAAGTGTTTTATTAAATATTACTGAAATTAAAGAAGTTATAGATCAGATAAAAAATAGATTTATAAATTTTATAAAAAAAGCGAGATAATAAAATCTTGCTTTTTAGTTTTATATACTTAAACAAGTATATGGTATAATTAAATATATAATAAATAGTTAAGATTTAGGGGTGATAAAATGAGCCTGGAAATATCAGAAAAAATATGCAGAGATAACATAAAGTATTTAAATTTACTTTCCAAACAGTATCCTACTATATCTCAGGCATCAACAGAAATAATTAAGTTAGAATCAATATTGAATCTACCTAAAGGTACAGAACATTTTCTATCAGATATACATGGAGAAAGCGAGCCATTTGTTCATGTATTAAAAAATGGTTCAGGTGTGGTTAAAAGAAAAATAGAAGAATTATTTGGGGATTCACTTATGGAAAGTGAGAAAAAGACTTTAGCAACTTTAGTTTATTACCCAGAACAGAAATTAGATATAGTTTTAAAGGAAGAAGAGAATATAAATGATTGGTATAGGGTTACTCTTCATAGAATAGTAGATTTATGTAGATATGCATCTACTAAATACACTAAGGATAAGGTTAGAAAGTATCTTCCTAAAGAATTTGCACACATAATAGAAGAACTATTAAACACAGATTATAATATTAATCATAAGAAAAAATACTACCAACAAATTATAAATACTATAATAGAAATCGATAAATCTAAAGAATTTATAATAGCTATATCAAAATTGATTCAAAGATTAGTTATAGATAGATTACATATAATTGGAGATATTTATGATAGAGGACCAAGACCTGATATAATAATAGATACTCTTATGGATTATCATAGTGTGGATATCCAATGGGGAAATCATGATATATTATGGATGGGAGCAGCAGCTGGACAAAAGGTATGTATAGCAAATGCTCTTAGAATTTCAGCTAGATATGCGAATTTAGATATAGTTGAAGATATATATGGAATAAATATTTTACCACTTGCTACATTTGCTTTAAATGTATATAAAGATGATCCATGTAAAGCTTTTTTACCTAAAATATCTGAAGGTGAATACAATAAAAATGAAATATCTTTAATAGCAAAAATGCATAAAGCTATATCTATAATTCAGTTTAAATTGGAAAATGAAGTAATAAAAAGAAGACCTGAATTTGAAATGGATCATAGATGTTTATTAAATAAAATAAATTATGAAACATCAACTATAAAAATAAATGGAAAAGAATATAAACTTAAAGATAGTAATTTCCCAACTATAGATCCTAAAGATCCTTGTAAGTTAACTAAAGAAGAAGAAGTTGTTATAGAAAAATTAAAATCATCTTTTGTAAATAGTGATAAACTTCAAAAACATACTTCATTTTTATTTTCTAAAGGGAGTATATACCTTAAATGTAATTCTAATTTATTATTCCATGGATGTATTCCTTTAAATGAAGATGGAAGCTTTAAAAAGTTTGTAATAAATAATGTTGAATATAGTGGTAAATCTTTGATGGACAAATTTGATTCACTAGCTAGAGAAGGATATCTTTATAGAGAAGGCAATAAACAAAAAGAGTATGGAATGGATATAATGTGGTATTTATGGACAGGGTGTGCATCTCCTTTATTTGGTAAAGATGATATGACAACATTTGAACGTTATTTTATCAATGAAAAAGAAACTCATAAAGAAAATAAAAATACATACTTTAAGTTAAGGGATACTGAAAATATGTGTAATATGATATTTGAAGAATTTGAATTAGATAAAAAAGAATCACATATAATAAATGGACATGTACCTGTTGAATGTAAAAAAGGTGAAAATCCAATAAAAGCAAATGGAAAACTAATAGCTATTGATGGTGGATTTTCAAGAGCATATCAACAAAAAACTGGTATCGCTGGATATACATTAATATATAACTCATATAGTCTTCAACTAGTATCACATCAACATTTTACAACTACAGAACAAGTTATACTTGAAGAAAGAGATATATTATCTACAACTTCAATTGTAGAAAGAAATATAAATAGAAAATATATAAGAGATACAGATATAGGTAAGGACATTCTTGAAAGTATAAAAGATTTAAAATTACTTCTTTTAGCATATCGAAAAGGTTTAGTGAAAGAATCTTTAAATTAATCTAAAAAAGGATTAATCCTAATTACTAGGATTAATCCTTTTAATTTATAATTAAATTCTAATCTTCCCAACACTCAGTACCAGATAAGCCATCTATAGATGATGCTTTAAATATAGGTTCTTTAGTACCAGATTTTTTTTGATTAGTATAATCTTTTAAAGCTAGAAAAGCAAATTTGCTAAGTCTAGCTATAGCATAAAGATTTATAATTGCCATAAATCCCATAAATAAATCTCCAAGGTTCCAAACTATATCAACTGCAGTTAAAGAACCAAATATAACCATAGCTATAACTAATACTCTATATGATGTTAATATAGTTTTATTTGTACTTATAAATTCTATATTTGATTGGCCATAGTAGTAATTACCTACTATAGAACTAAATGCAAATAAGAATGTACAAATAGCTATAAAGTAATTTCCGATAACTCCTATTTGAGAAGATAGTGCATATTGAGTTAATTGAATCCCAGCTAAATTAGCAGATGAATAATCACTGCATAATATTATTAATGCAGTACAACTACATATAACTATAGTATCTGTAAATACTCCAAGGGCTTGAACAAGACCTTGTTTAACTGGATGAGATGTTGTTGCAGCAGCAGCAGCATTAGGTGCACTACCCATACCAGCTTCATTAGAGAATAGACCTCTTTTTACACCCATAAGTATAGTTGTACCTATACCACCACCTGCTATAGCTTTTAATCCAAAAGCATTTTCTATAATAAGTTTAAAAATATCGGGTAATTTATCTATATTAATAGCTATTACAAATAATGAAACTAATATATAAGCTACTGCAAATACAGGAACTATAACTTCAGATATTTTAGCAACTCTATGTACTCCTCCGAATATTACAAGAGTTGTTAATATAGCAAGTATCACACCTATAACTATTTTGTCAACACCAAATGCAGCTCTAAAAGCTTCTGTTACTGTATTTGATTGTATTGCATTAAAAACAAATCCAAAGCTTATTGTTATAAGTATAGAAAAAGCAATACTTAAAAATTTACTATTAAGTCCTTTAGCTATATAGTAAGCAGGTCCACCCCTGAAACCTTCTTTATCTTTAACTTTATATATTTGAGCAAGAGTAGATTCAACAAAACTTGATGCTCCTCCTATTAAAGCTACTAACCACATCCAAAATACAGAACCAGGTCCACCTAATGTAATAGCAATTGCAATACCTGCAATATTACCTGTACCAACTCTAGATGCTGTACTTATGCAAAAGGCTTGAAAAGAAGATACCTGTTTTTTTTCCTTATTAGAAGGTGATGGAGCACCTAAAAGTCTTATCATTTCTTTAAAGTATCTAAATTGAACAAATTTACTTTTAAATGTAAAATAAATACCTAATGTTAATAATAGGACAATTAAAACATAGGACCATAAAAAATTGTTTAATGATAAAACTATGTTGTTAAAAATATTCAAATAAATCCCTCCTAAGTAAATATAATTTATTAAATTCTCAAAAAAGAAATTACGATGTAAATAAAATTCATTTTTACAAATTATATAATAAAAAGGAAAATAAATCAACACATAAAGCAATATATAAAGGCTGGGAAAACATTATCTATTATTAGAAAAATGAATAACACATAAATGAAATTGCAATAAAGTAAGAAAACTAATTAAAAAAGTCAAGTGTTTTATGTCTTTATATTAAAAAATGAAAGAATATGTATTCAATTAATTACTAAAAATAAGTTGAGAAAAAGTTATCATATATTAATTAAAATTACTTGATTCTACAAAAAAATAATTATATAATAATATATGTAATTAAATTTAATTTTATTTTGTTCATGAAAACGTAATTTAATACTAAGGAGTGTATATTATGGGCATATTTGATATATTCAAAAAGTCAAAACAAGAAGAATCTAAAGGGATAGTATCACCTACAAATGGAGAATTATTAGAAATAACTAAAGTTCCAGATGAAGTATTTTCAACTAAGATGATGGGTGATGGTTTTGCTATAAAATCAACTGATGGTATTATAGTATCTCCTGTAGATGGTAAAGTAGGAGTAATCTTTGAAACAAAGCATGCTATAATAATAGAATCTAAAGAGGGGAAAGAAGTACTTATACATTTAGGTATAGATACTGTTAATTTAAAAGGAGAAGGATTTGAAGTATTTGTAAATGTAGGTGATGAAGTTAAAGCTGGAGATAAATTAGTTAAAATGGATTTACCATTTATAGAATCTAATGCTAAATCATCAATAAGCCCAGTTATATTTACAAATTTAGAATCTAATGAATCTATAAAAGTTGTAGAAGGACCTGTTAAGGCTTTTGAAAGTGGTAGAGTAGAAATAGTTAAGTAATGTTAAAGAGTCTGCAAAACAGGCTCTTTTATTTTTAAAAATTTATTCATAAAATTTTTCTTAATTACATATATATTAATAAAAGATTTATATTTAACTAAGGGGGAAAATTTTATGAAAAGCCAATTAATAAGAGATTTACATTCTGTAAATATAAGGAGACATCCAATAACTAGAAAAAAATTAGAGAGTTTAAAAACTTCAGAAATAGTTAACATATGGTTTGAATATTTTAAAAAAGAAGAAAAATAAATTAGATATATAAAAAATAAGAAAGTCATAATTTATGACTTTCTTATTTTTTATACTTTATAGGCTCATTATAAGTTACACCTTTAGTATCAACTTTTATAGAATTTATTATAAATATTTGACCTTTAGATCCTAAATCTTCTATTTTATGTACTAGATCAAGATTTTTTATTACTTTTCCAAAACTAGCATATTTTCCATTAAGATGAGGGGATGATTTAGTTACAATGAAAAATTGACTACCAGCACTATTTTTAGACTGACTTCTGGCCATTGATAAAACGCCTTCTGTATGTTTTAAATCATTTTTAAATTTATTTTTAGTAAACTCACCTTCTATTGTATATCCAGGACCGCCCATACCTGATCCTTCAGGACATCCACCTTGTATAACAAAGTTTTTAACAACTCTATGAAATGTTAAGCCATTATAAAAATTACTATTAGCTAGATGAATAAAATTGTTTACTGTATTTGGAGCTATATGAGGATAAAGTTCAGCCTCTATAATTCCTACATTTAAAACATCTATGTAAGCTATAGGTAATTCTTTAGGTGCTACTTTAATCTCATCAGATATTTGATTTTTAGATATGCCAAGTAGATTTAACACTTTAGATAACAAATTATTTTTTTTATTCATAAAAATCACCCTTCAAATTTTTTTATATTTTAGATTATAGCATATAAATATTTTAATTTAAAAAAGATTTGTATAAGTGAACTAATGTTTGTTTATAATTTAATTTATATAATATAAAGGAGGTAATGTATTGAATAGTATTATTTTAGTAGGAAGATTAACTAAAGACCCAGAAATAAAATATATAGGTGAAAAAGGAATTCCAGTTGCTAATTTTATATTAGCAGTTGATAGAAAAATAAAAAATGGAAGTAAATATCAAAAAACAGATTTTATAAAAATTGAAGCGTGGAAAGAAGCCGTTGAAATTTGTATAAATAAATTAAAAAAAGGAAGTTTAATTTCTCTTACAGGAGAACTTAGAATAGATGAATATAAAGATAAAGAAGGTAAAAATAAATACATAACTAAAGTTATTACTTATAATATAAACTTATTAAAACAGGGTAATAATCAGTTTAATGGAATAGATATATTTAAAAATGATGATAAAGTTGCATTAAATGAATCAGCATTACCTTTTTAATTAAAATATTCCTATTTTATTATTTAAGATAAGTATATGATAAATTTATGAAATACCTATAAATGTATAATAAATTAAGAAACATATTAAGGTTTTAATAAATAATACTAGATGATATAATAAATAAGATAGATTGTTAATATAGAATTAATAAGAAAATTAATAATATAAAATTAGACAAAATTAAGGAGAAGCAAGATGAGTAGGAATTTAGAGATATCATATTCATTTGGGTATGTATATGATAAAAGTAAACTTATAGTACTATGTCCAGTTGGTTCAAACACTATAAATGAAGAAGAATATGAAATGGAAGTTGAAGTAGCTTTTCTTGAAGAGGGTATAGAATGTGCATTTGAACAAGAAGATATAAATGAAGCTAATGAAATTATAAAACCTCTTGAAACGTTTTTAATGAAACCAAATAAGATTATACCATTAGTAACTAGTATAAAAGATGTTGAAACTAAAGAAGAGCTAAATAAACTTTTAAATGATTTTGATGAAGAATATGGTGTAAAATCAAGTTACATAAAAAAAGGATATGAAATATGTGATATATACGATGTATTTCAAAATGTAGTAAATTACATACCAAAAGAAAATATTGAAAATTTAAATATATTAAAAATAGAAGCTGAAAAATTTGATTTAAAATCATTTATAGAAATAACTAGAGAGAATTTAGATGATGAATTAGATTCTAGTTTAATTCCTTTAATTATGAGAAAAAGTACACTTACAGATAGACTTTTTGTAAAAGAAGATAATCAAACTTTAAATAATTGTGATCTAAATGAAAAAACTTTATTAAATGCACTAGAGAAAAATAGCTTATATACTGTATTTGGATTAGAATCAAGTTCATCTTCTGAAGAAATTTTATGTGCAAATAAAGAAATAGTTAAAGATATAAACATAGATATGGGAGATTTAGAAATTTCTCAGGTGAGAGACTTTGGATATATTATTGAAAAAAACAATGAATATTTATGTTTTAAAATAGCTAATTTTAATCATGAAGCAGCTAATAATCAAAAAATAGCACAAGTAGTTGATTACAGTGGAATATTTAAATTAATGATGATAAATTTTATAAATCAATTTGTAAAATAAGGCCAGTTAAAGGCCTTATTTTATTGTGATAAATGCGCTAAACTTGCACTAAAATTACATATATGATAAAATTCAAATGTTAATTTAATACTATAAGAAACAGGTGATAAAATGCTTAATGAAACTAAAGAGTTATTAAAAAATTTCTATGAATTAGATGATGAAATATTTAATCTATCTAATGAAGTTATGGATGATATAAAGGACAGATTTGAAGAAATAAAAGAAGTAAGAGAGTATAATCAATATAAAGTTTTAAAGGCTATGCAAGAAGCTAATTTAAGTGATAATCATTTTAACTGGACTACAGGGTATGGATACAATGATATAGGTCGTGAAAAAATAGAAGAAATATACTCGAAGGTATTTAATACAGAAGATGCTATAGTAAGACCTATAATAGTTAATGGAACTCATGCTCTAACACTTTGCTTACAAGGTATAGTAAGACCGGGAGATGAGATATTATCAGTTACAGGTAAGCCATATGATACATTAGAAGGTGTTATAGGAATAAGAGAAGAAAAAGGATCTTTAAAAGAGTTTGGAGTTACATATAATCAAGTTGACTTTTTAGAAAATGGAGAAGTTGATTTAAAAGGAATAAAAGAAAAAATAAATGATAAAACTAAATTAGTTATGATACAAAGATCTAAAGGATATTCTTGGAGAAAATCTTTAACAATAGCTGATATAAAAGAAATTATAGATACTGTAAAAAATATAAAATCAGAAGTTATAGTAATGGTTGATAATTGCTATGGTGAGTTTATAGAAACTAAAGAACCAACAGATGTAGGTGCTGATATAATGGCAGGTTCATTAATAAAAAATCCAGGTGGAGGACTTGCTTTAACTGGTGGATATATAGTTGGTAAAAAAGAACTAGTAGAACTTATATCATATAGACTTACATCTCCAGGAATAGGAAAAGAATGTGGGCTTACATTTGGAACTAGTAGAACAGTTTTACAAGGATTTTTCCTAGCACCATATATAGTTTCTCAAGCTTTAATGGGTGCAATATTCTGTTCTAGAATGTTTGAGAAATTAGGATATGATGTTCTTCCTAAATATGATGATTTAAGAAGTGATATAATACAATGTGTAAGATTAAATAATGCAGAAGAAGTTATAGCATTTTGTCAGGGAGTACAAGCAGCTGCACCAGTTGACTCATATGTAAAACCAGAACCATGGGCTATGCCAGGGTATGATAGTGAAGTTATAATGGCAGCAGGTGCATTTATACAAGGCTCATCTATAGAGTTAAGTGCAGATGCACCAATAAAACCTCCATATAATGTTTATTTCCAAGGTGGACTTACATTTGAACACTCTAAAATGGGAACTTTAAAAGCATATCAACATATGAAGAAGAATAGATAATAAAAAACCCTCAATAAAGAGGGTTTTTATTTTTTAAAGTCTATTAACTTACCTTCAAATAAGTCTTTGTGTTTTATATTTATATTAAATTCTTTTGATAAAACTCTTATAGCACCTAATTCTTTATGAGTAACTATAGATATTGCATCTCCTTTGTTATTTCCTCTAGCAGTTCTTCCACATCTATGAATATACTCATTACTACTAACTGGAAAATCTAGATTAAATATATGAGTTACATCTTTAATATCAAGTCCTCTAGCTGATAAGTCTGACGAAACTAAAACTTTAGCTTTACCTGTTTTAAATTTATATAAAGCATTTTTTCTATCTTCTTTAGTCATTCTTCCATATATACAAACTGAGTTTCTATTATGGAAGTTTAGTTTTTCATTTATTGTTTCTATACTTTCTTCATTGTTTACAAATACTATGGCTTTTTTAGGATTTACAGCAGCTAATGACTTTCTAAGAAGTTTGAATTTATCTCTTTTATCACCTAATAAATACATATGATTTATATTTTTATTAACTATTGTATTAGGTGTAGTATTTAATATTTTAGGATCTTTCATTATTTCCTTTAATATATCAATGCATTTAGAATTAGTACTAGCAGAAAATGCTAACAATTGTCTATCTCTTAGAGTACATTTGATGATATCTTTAACGGTATTTGTATTTTTACCAATAACTAAATTATCAACCTCATCTAAAACTATAGTTTTTACATTATGTACCTTTAATTTTCTCTGTTTTATTAAATCAAGTATTCTACCAGTAGTACCAACTACTATATGAGGTTTTACATCTTTTATATTCTTTATTTGCTTTTGTATATTAACTTCACCCATTAAAGGTAATGTAGTAACATTTATACTAGAATTTTGAGAAAGTAACTTAATTTGATTTACTATTTGCATAACAAGTTCATGTGTTGGAGCTAAAATCATAACTTGAGTTTCTCTTTTAGTAGTATCTATTTTTTCAAATAAAGGAAGTAAATAAGCTAGAGTTTTACCACTTCCTGTTTGAGATTGTACTATTAAATCTTTATGATTTTTTATATCTTCAAAAACAAGGGATTGAACTTTATTTAAATTGTTTATACCTTGTTTTTGTAATGCTTTAACTAAGTTTGAATCTAAATTTATGTCTTTAAGTTTGTTCATTTTTTACTCCTTTTTTATATATTATTACTAAATTAGATTTATAGTATAACACTAAATTAGATATAATTCAAAAGTATTAATAAAGAGTAAATAAATTTGAATTATTATACAATGTTGTACTATAATATACTTTATGAAATTTAAAAAGGAGCATAAGCGTATGGGCAACAAAGGTGATGAAATTTTATTAAAATTAATTTTATGGAGAGAAGTTTTATATATACCTATATATACTGTATTATATGACTATTTAAGTTATTTATTTTGGATAGTAGTAATAATAGATCGTTTCATAAACTTATTGATAATAGCTAAAAATATAAATATAGATGAGCTATTTGATAACCTTTTAAAATCATATGAAGATATAGATGATAGGTTTAGCAATTTAACTAAATTAGGGTTATTTACTATAATAACTACACCTATACTATACATATTAACCCTTATAAATAAACCAAAATTATTTTTAATACTTATAATTTTAGAAGCATCGGATTTTATAGTGTTAAAATTAATAGAAAAAGATTTTAAATTTAAACAAAAAAAATACAAATAATAATATAAATTCCTATAGATATGGAATTTATATAAAAAGGGTATCTAATTAGATACCCTTTTTATATAAATTATTCTTTTACAAATACATCTACGAATGTATAATTATAAACTTTAGATTTTAATAATTAAAGCATTTTTTCTACATAGACTCTGTTAGTAATTTTTAATACCAATGATTTACTAAAAATGAAGCTATATTTTCAAAAGGGATTTCTTCAGTTTTAAGAAGGCTTTGAACCACTAATCCATCAACTATAGAAACTAATAAAAAAGACAATGAATCTGAATTTTTATCATTTGTTTTTTCTATTTCTGACTTTAAAGTATTTCTCCATTTTATATAGTTATTTCTTATTCTATGTCTAAGTTCCTCATTAGAAGTTATAGCTTCACAAAGAATATACATATGTATTCTACCTCTACCACCTATGGTAGATATTTTATCCATTATTGAACTGATTAAGTCTTCTTTTGAATGAGTACATCCAATATTTTGAACACAGTCTAATACTGAACTAGTTATTACAGATAAATGCATATCAGCAATATCATATATTAAATCATTTTTTGAAGAGTAATAATAATAGAGTGTACCTTTACTTATTCCTACTAATTTAGATATATCAGCAAGACTTGTATTTTTAATTCCGTTTTTAGTTATAAGTTCAGATGCAGCTAATAAAATAGTTTGTTTCATATTATTTGATTGCTTCATATAATTTACCTTTCCTTATAATACCTTTAAATTAAGTAATATTATAATATTATGCAAATTTATTGTCAATTAACCTAAATGTGTGTATAGAAAGGTTAAAAATATTTTATGTTTAAAACTAACTATCTTGAGGTAAATAATAAATAGATTAAAAATAATTGACTAAAAATTTTGGAGGAACTAAAGATGAAAGCATTTGTAGATAAAAATATATGTATAGGATGTGGAGCATGTGAAGGAATATGCCCAGAAGTATTTGAAATGGATGATGATGGATTAGCAGTTGCTATAGATAAAGAGATATCAGCTGAATTAGAAGAAAGTGCAGTAGAAGCACAAGAAGGATGTCCTGTAAGCGCTATAACAGTAGAATAATTATATAAAATATAACAAAATGTCTATAAGTAAAGCTTATAGACATTTTTTATTTTATAAAAATAATATAAATTAAGAAAAAATGAACTTATATGAAGGTTATATTAAATTAATATATAAATTAAATAGAAATAATATTATAAACATATAGAATAAATATTTATTAGTAGTTAGGGGGATTTATATGAAATTATGGGAGAATATACATATAGATGGAATTAATAGGGTAGAGGCAAGGTCTCATTTTTAAAATTTTCCATCAAAGGAGTTAGCTTTAATAGGAGATAAAAAATATACTTACAATTTTAAAAGTTTAAATGGAAACTGGAAATTCTTGTTTTTAAATGCACCAGAATATTCACCAAAAGATTTTTATAAAGAAGATTTTAATATAGATTCATGGGATGAAATTGTAGTGCCTGGGAATTGGCAAATACAAGGATATGGTAATATGCATTATACAGACCTTTGTTACAATTTTCCTATAAATCCTCCATATGTTCCAACTGAAAATCCAACAGGTATATATAAAAGGAAATTTAACATAGATAAATCTTGGATGAAAGAATAATTATTAAATTTAATGGAGTAGACTCAGCGTATAATTTATGGATAAATGGGAAAGAAGTAGGATACAGTAAAGGGGCTAGGATACAGTCTGAATTTGATATTACAAATTATATTAGACTTGGAGAAAATGAATGTACTGTAAGAGTTTATCAGTGGAGTGATGGAACTTACTTAGAGGATCAAGATATGTGGTGGTTAAGTGGAATATTTAGAGATGTAGAAATTTTTACAGAACCTTTGTATGGAATCGAAGATTTAACTATAAATACAGATTTAGATGATAGATATGAAGATGCAATCTTAACTGTAAATCTAAAATTTAGAATGTTTGACAGTCAAAATTTAGAATTTGAATTATTAGATAAAAATAAAAATACTGTTTTTTAAGATATTTTAGATACAAAAAATAAATTAAGTTTTAGTAAACAAGTTAAAAATCCATTGAAATGGACAGCTGAAGATCCAAATTTATATACATTAATTATAAGTGTATATGATAAAAATAAAAAATTAATTCAAGTTATACCTCAAAAAGTTGGATTTAGGAAAATAGAGATAAAAGGCGAAGTATTTACTGTAAATGGAGTTTTAATTAAACTTAAAGGAGTTAATAGGTATGATTACAATCCTAAAAATGGAAGGGTTGTAGCTAAAGATGAGATTGAAAAAGATATAATATTAATGAAACAACATAATATAAATGCTATAAGAACATCACATTACCCAAATTCTGAGTATTTTTATGAATTATGTGATGAATATGGGATGTATGTAATAGATGAAGCTGACTTAGAGTGCCATGGTTTTGAATTAACAGATAATTACTCTTGGATAATTGACGATGAAAATTGGGAGCTAGCTTATGTAAGTAGAATTGAACGTATGATTAAAAGAGATAAAAATCATACTTGTATATTGATGTGGTCACTTGGAAATGAATCATCTTTTGGATGTAATTTTAAGGCTATGGCAAAAAAGTGCAAAGAACTAGATCCTACCAGAATAATACACTATGAAGGCGATTTTAAAATAGATGATAAAGATGGTCCAGTATCTGAGGTTTATAGTACTATGTACACTTGGATAGAACATGAAGATAATAAATTAATGGACAAGATAATAAATGATATAAAAAAACCACACATATTATGTGAATATGCACATGCAATGGGAAATGGACCAGGTAATTTAAAAGAATATCAAAATTTATTTTATAAATATGATAAGTTACAAGATATACAATATAAAAGAAGATAATAAAGTCATAAAAAGTGGTAGATTGAGTATGCCTGATATTCCAGGAAAAGAATCTAAACAAATAAAAATACCTTATAGTTTAAATTTTAAGAAAACTAGTGGAGCAACTTACTACTTAAATATATCTTATGTATTAAAAAATGATTTGAATTGGGCAAAGTCTAATTATGAATTAGCAACAGCTCAATTTGAATTGCCTATAAAAACAGAAAAGTTAAAAATATATCCAAATTCAAGTTTAGAAATAATTAAAGATAATTATAAATTAATAGCAAAAGGGGACGAATTTAAAGTTGTATTTGACTTGGTAAAAGGAAATATTATAGAAATTGTTAAAGATAATTATAAAATAGTTGAGCAAGGTCCAAAGCTTAATTTTTGGAGAGCACCCATAGACAATGATATGTACATATTAAAAGATTATAAAGAAAAATATTTTATGCATTTAATGCATGAGGTTGTAAGAGATGTTAAATATAGTATAAAAAATAATGTATTGACATTTAGTGTAGATGTTATAAATGGCACAACTAACTCATCTTGGTATTATAAATCTAAATATGAATATAAAGTATTTGGAAGTGGGGATATATTATTTAAAGTTAGTGGTATACCTAGTGGAAAAATAGAAAATGCACCTAATATGATACCTAGAATAGGTGTAAAAATGAATATAAATAAAGATTTAGAAATTGTAACGTATAAAGGCAGAGGTCCAGGAGAATCATATCCTGATAGTAAAGAAGCTAACTTATTTGGTGTATATGAAAGCAATATAGATAAATTATTTACAAATTATGTAAAACTTCAAGAAAATGGAAATAGAAGTGATTGTTCGTGGGTTAGTTTAAGAAATGATAGGGGAATAAGCTTTATGGCTGTAGCTAATGATAAATTTGACTTTAGTGCATCTTATTATGAAATAAAAGATTTGGAGTATGCTAAGCACACTATAGATTTAGTAAAAAGAGATTATATAGTATTTAATATAGACTATAAACAAAATGGACTTGGAAGTAATTCTTGTGGGCAATGGCAACTAGATAAATACAGATGTAAATTTGAAGAATTCAATTTAGAGTTTAGGCTTAGTATATTTAATAACAAAGAAGTTAGCGAAGTAAGCTTAGGAAGAGAAATAATTAAAACACATTAAATTAAAATAAAAAGAGAACTCATATGAGTTCTCTTTTTATTTTAATTTTGATATTATCTTTGCAAGGTTAGAAACTAAATCTTCCATTGATAATAAATCTTCATCTGAAAGTGTCATCAATTTAGATAAAAGTATATCTTTAAGTCTTTTTTTATGTTCTACAGCCATATCATGAGCTTTTTGAGTTAAATCTATTCTAACTATTCGTCTATCATTAGGGTCTTCTTTTCTATATACTAAACCTTCACTTAAAAGCTTGTCTATAACAGGTGTCATATTCGGTTTTGAAATTTCAAGTTTAGAAGCTATATCAGATATAGAAGATGAACCATTATTAAAAAGATAGAATATAACCTTTACATGAGATGGAGGAAGGGGAGAACATTTAACCATTTTATCTTGATTAAAAACTTTGCTATTTAATTGCATTAGTAAAGTGAATAAGTCATCCGATATCTTAGTTAAATCTATATTACTCATACAAAAAACTCCTTTAATATATAATTATATAATTATATTATTATTATAAACCAAAAGAATGCTTAATACAATTTAAAAAAGTTATTGACTTATAATTATTATAAAAATATAATTATTATAAAAATATAACTAATTAATATCAAAAAGGGAGAACGAGCAAAATGATTAAGTTAATTAAACATTTAAGAAACTCAATAGGCTCAGTGTTGCTTATTATCGTACTTTTAGCGCTTCAAGCTACATGTGACCTATCTTTACCAGATTATACATCTGATATAGTAAATGTTGGGATACAACAAAATGGAATAAAAAATGCAGTTCCAAAAGTTATAAGAGAAAGTGAAATGAACAAAATTACTATGTTTATGAGCGAAAAAGATAAAAATGAAGTAATGAAAAATTATACATTAATAAATAAAGGCGAATATAAAGATAGTAAAATTAATGAAAAACTTTATGAACTTAATACTAAAAATAAGGAAGTAATTGAAAAGTTAGATCCTATAATGGGTAAATCAATTTTAATGCTTTCAGGTATTGAGAAAAACAAAGAACAAATATTAAAAAAGAGCATGCCACCAGGAGTAGCATTAAATCCTAATACAAATATAATATCAGTACTTAAATCAATGCCTTCTAATACTTTAAATCAAATGAAAGCAGGATTTGAGGAAAAAATTGATAAGATGCCAGAGAGCATGATAAGTCAAAGTGCAATTAGATATGTGAAGACTGAATATAAAACTATTGGTATAAATGTAAATAAATTACAGACAAATTATATATTTAAAACTGGAGCAATAATGCTAGGAATAGCTCTTATAAGTATGGTAGCTACAGTTGCAGTAGGATATTTAGGAGCTAGAGTAGCAGCAAAACTTGGTAGAAATTTAAGAAAGCAAGTTTTTGAAAAAGTTGTATCATTTTCAAATAAAGAAATGGATGAATTTTCTACAGCATCGTTAATAACTCGTAGTACTAATGATATTCAACAAGTACAAATGCTTATGGTAATGTTACTTAGAATCGTATTTTATGCACCGATACTTGCTATAGGTGGGGTTATAAAGGTATTAAATACAAACACATCAATGGCATGGATAATTGGAGTAGCAGTTCTTGCAATAGTATCTGTAGTGTTACTTTTATTTGGATTAGTTATGCCTAAGTTTAAATCTGTACAAAAGCTTGTAGATAGAGTTAACTTAGTAACTCGTGAGATGCTTACTGGTATGTTAGTAATAAGAGCATTTAGTACAGAAAAATATGAAGAAAAAAGATTTGATAAAGCAAATACTGATTTAATGAAAACTAATTTATTTGTAAATAGGGCAATGTCTATGATGATGCCGACTATGATGCTTATAATGAATGTTATTACTGTTGTAATTGTTTGGAATGGTGGTCATAGTATAGACTCAGGAAATATGCAAGTTGGAGATATGATGGCATTTATACAATATACTATGCAAATCATAATGGCATTTTTACTTATATCAATGGTATCAGTAATGTTACCACGTGCAGTTGTTTCTATGGATCGTATAGATGAGGTAATAAATACTGACTTATCTATAAAAGATAAAAAAGATGCAAAAGAATTTGATGAAAATAAAAAAGGTATAGTTGAATTTAAAAATGTAAGTTTTAGATATCCAAATGCACAAGAAGATGTTTTAAGCAATATAACATTTACAGCAAAACCAGGAAAAACTACTGCATTTATAGGTAGCACAGGTTCAGGTAAATCTACACTTATAAATTTAATCCCTCGTTTTTATGATGTAACAGAAGGTGAAATATTAGTAGATGGAATAAATGTTAAAGATGCAAATCAACATAAATTAAGAGAAAAAATAGGATATGTTCCACAAAAAGGAGTTTTATTCTCTGGAACAATAGATTCTAATTTAAGATATGGTAGAAAAGATGCAACTAAAGAAGAAATTAAAAAAGCAGCTGAAATAGCACAAGCAAGTGAATTTATAAATGCTAAGCCTAAAGGTTTTGCAAGTGAAATAGCTCAAGGTGGATCAAATGTATCAGGAGGTCAAAAACAAAGACTTTCTATAGCTAGAGCTATAGCTAAGAATCCTGAAATATATATATTCGATGATAGTTTCTCTGCACTAGATTTAAAAACTGATGCAGCACTTAGAAAATCTTTAAGAGAAGAAACAGGAAATTCAACAGTACTTATTGTTGCTCAAAGAATAAGTACTATATTAAACGCAGATCAAATTATAGTTTTAGACCAAGGTAAGGTTGTTGGAATAGGAAAACATGAAGAGCTTCTTAAAACTTGTGAAGTATACAATGAGATAGCCCTATCACAACTTTCAAAGGAGGAACTTGCAAATGGGTAATGAAAGTAAAAGCATGCCAAAAGGTCGAAGTGGTGGACCTATGGGTGGTATGAGAGGAACTGAAAAAGCAAAAGATTTTAAAGGCACTATGAAAAAACTTTTTGATTATCTAAAACCTTATAGATTATCGATACTAATAGTTATAGTATTTGCTATAGGAAGTTCTGCATTTTCAATAGTAGGACCTAAGATATTAGGAAATGCAACTACTGAATTATTTGAAGGAATAGTAAGAAAAATTAGTGGAGAAGGAAATGGGGGAATTAATTTTAACTATATAGGTAAAGTACTTACAGGGTTATTAGTACTTTATGTAGTTAGTGCACTTTTCTCATACGTTCAATCATTTATAACATCTGGTATATCACAAAAAGTATCTTATAGATTAAGAAAAGAAATATCAGAAAAAATAAATCGTATGCCACTTAAGTATTTTGATAAAAGAACTCATGGAGAAGTTTTATCTAGAATAACAAATGACATAGATACATTAAGTCAAAACTTAAATCAAACTATGACTCAAATAATAACATCAGTAACTACTATAATAGGAGTTCTTATAATGATGTTATCTATAAGTTGGCAAATGACTATAGTGTCATTATTAGTACTTCCTATGTCAATGATAATAATTTCATTTATTATTAAAAAATCTCAAAAACACTTTAAATCTCAACAAGAATATTTAGGTCATGTAAATGGTCAGGTAGAAGAGATATATGGTGGGCATAATATAGTAAAAGCTTTTAATGGAGAAAATGCAGCAATAAATGAATTTAATCAATTAAATGATCAATTATATAATTCGGCTTGGAAGTCACAATTTTTATCAGGTATGATGATGCCTATGATGACATTTATTGGAAATATAGGATATGTTTTAGTATCTATATTAGGTGGATATTTTACAATTAAGAAAACTATAGAAGTTGGAGATATATTATCTTTTATACAATATGTAAGAAGTTTTAACCAACCAATAGCACAAGCTGCCCAAGTTGCTAATATTATGCAATCTATGGCAGCAGCAGCGGAAAGAGCATTTGAGTTTTTAGCTGAAGAAGAAGAAGTACAAAATATCGATAAACCTGTAAGCATTGAAAATATTGAAGGTAATGTAAGTTTTGAAAATGTAAAATTTGGATATAGTGAAGATAAAATTATAATAAATGACTTTACAACTAATATAAAAGCTGGACAAAAAGTAGCAATAGTAGGTCCAACAGGTGCAGGAAAAACTACTATAGTTAAACTATTAATGCGTTTTTATGATGTAAATGAAGGCGCTATATTAATAGATGGAAACAATATAAAAGATTTTAATAGAAGCGATTTACGTAGTTTATTTGGTATGGTTTTACAAGATACTTGGCTATTTAATGGAAGTATAATGGAAAATATAAGATATTCAAAACTTGATGCAAGTGATGAAGAAGTTATAGAAGCAGCAAAATCTGCACATGTTCACCACTTTGTAAAAACTCTTCCAGATGGATATAATATGCAGTTAAATGAAGAAGCTAGCAATGTATCGCAAGGTCAAAAGCAACTTTTAACTATTGCTCGTGCAATTTTAGCAGATCCTAAGATACTTATACTTGATGAAGCTACAAGTTCAGTTGATACTCGTACAGAAGTTCTCATACAAAAAGCTATGGAAAATCTTATGGAAGGTAGAACAAGTTTTATAATAGCACATAGACTTTCAACTATAAGAGATGCAGATTTAATATTAGTGATGAAAGATGGAGATATAGTGGAACAAGGTAGTCATGAAGAGTTATTAAAAGATGGAGGATTTTATGCATCTTTATATAATAGCCAATTTGAAGAATGTGAAGAAGTTTGTTAAAAAATAGCAGATAAAAATATTGTAATGTAGATATAAGTGTGATACACTAAATTTAACATTAATAAATGTTAAATTTAGTAACAAGGTTTTAGGAGGATTCCGAAATGATGAATGGAATAGTTAAATGGTTCAACAATGAAAAAGGGTTTGGATTTATATCTGTAGAAGGTGGAGATGATGTATTTGTACATTTCTCAGCTATACAAAAAGAAGGATTCAAATCTTTAGAAGAAGGTCAAACAGTTAGCTTTGAAATAGTTGAAGGAGCAAGAGGACCTCAAGCTGCTAACGTAACTATAGCAGAATAATTGAGTTTATATATAAAACACAATTAAGAAATAAAACTAGAGAATATTCTCTAGTTTTTTTATTGAAAGTATTTGTTGTTTTCATTATTGTTACATTTATGTGACTATTTTGTTACATAATTATGATAAAATTAATTTAGGGTATAAACGAGAAAAAAGTAGAATTATGGATATTTACGACAAAAGGAGATAATTTATGTGTGGGCACGTATTTATATACAATAAAAAAGGAAAAGTAGATAAAAATTTATTAGAGGAAATGAATCAAAAAATACATCATAGAGGACCTGATGATACGGGGTATTTTGTAAAAGATAATGTAGGATTTGGATTTAAAAGATTAAGCATAATAGATTTAGCTCATGGACACCAACCATTTAATAAAAAAGAAAGAACTATAATATTTAATGGTGAAATATACAATCATGAGTCATTAAGGGAAGATCTTATAAAAAAAGGATATGAATTTTCAACAGGTTCAGATACTGAAGTTTTATTAACTTCTTATATAGAAAATGGTAAAAATGCAGTTAAAGATTTAAGAGGTATGTTTGCATTTGTAATATATGATGAAACTACAAATACTATATTTGGAGCAAGAGATCATTTTGGGATAAAACCTTTATACTATACTGAAAATGAAGATTATATAGCGTTTTCTTCTGAATATAAAGCATTAATACCAGTAGTAAAGGATAAAAGTGTAGATAATAAGAGTTTACAAAATTATTTATCTTTCCAATATGTTCCAAATTATAAAACTATGATGGAAAGTATAAAAAAAGTTCCAAATGGTACTTGCTTTACTATAGAAAATAATAAAATAAAATTTGAAAAATACTTTGAAGCAAACTTTACAAATAAAAGAGAAATTACAAAAGAAGATGTATACAATATATTAAATGATTCTGTAAAGCATCATATGATATCTAATGTTGAAGTAGGTACATTTTTATCAGGAGGTATAGACTCAACTATAATAGCTAGTTTAGCATCTAAAATAAATCCTAAAATAAAATCTTTCTCTGTAGGATTTGAAGTAGATGGATATAATGAATTAAAAGTAGCTAAAAAAACTGCAGACGCATTAAATATAGAAAACATACAAATAAGAGTAACACAACAAGATTATATAAAAGCACTACCTCAAGTTATATATAATTTAGATGATCCATTAGCAGATCCATCTTGTGTAGGTATATATTTCTTATCAAAAGAAGCTAGAAAACATGTAACTGTTGTTTTATCTGGAGAAGGTGCAGATGAATTTTTCGCAGGATACAATATATATAAAGAATACAATAGTGTTAAACCATTTTTAGGATTACCTTCTGGAATGAATCGTGCTTTAAATAAAATATTTGCAAAAATGCCAGAAGTAAGAGGTAAAAACTATTTATTAAGAGCAACAACTCCACTAGAAAAAAGATATATAGGAAATGCTAAAATATTTGAAAATAAAGAAGTTAAGAATATAATACACAGTTATGATGAAAATAATACATATAGTAATTTATTAAAACCACTATATGCAGATTGTAAGAAGAAAAACTATGATTATGTAACAACAATGCAAGATATTGATATAAATACTTGGTTAGAAGGTGACATTTTACTAAAAGGAGATAAAATGTCAATGGCATCATCTATAGAACTTAGAGTCCCATTTTTAGATAAAGAAGTATTTGATGTTGCTAAGAATTTAAGATTAGATCAAAAGATAAGTAGTAAAAATACAAAAGTTTTATTAAGAGAAGCTTTTAAAGATATTGTACCACCTCATATGGTAGAAAAGAAAAAATTAGGATTTCCTACACCTATAAGAGTGTGGTTAAAAGATGACTTAGGAAAATATGTACGAAATGTTATAAACTCATCAAAAACAGATGATATTATAAACAAAGAGTATGCTATAAAATTACTAGATGAACATATAAGAGGAGATAAAGATAATTCAAGAAAAGTTTGGACAATATTTGTATTCTGTTTATGGCATCAAATATTTATAGAAGGAATTAGTTTAGATTCTTTATAAATGAAAGAAGGATATAAAAGTGAAAAAAATATTAATAGTTGAAGATGAAGAAAATATATCAGATATACTTTCATATTCTTTAACAAAAGAAGGGTATGAAACTAAAATTGCAGATACAGGTAAGAAAGCACTTGAATTAATTTCAAGTTTTAAACCTAACTTAATAATATTAGATTTAATGTTGCCTGATATGAATGGTCTTGATATATGTAAAGATGTTACAACTATGTATTCTATACCTATAATAATGTTAACTGCAAAATCAGATACTATAGACAAAGTTTTAGGTTTAGAATTAGGAGCAGATGATTATATAACAAAACCTTTTAATATAAGAGAAGTAATAGCAAGAGTTAAGTCAATATTTAGAAGAATAAATTTATTATCAGATAATATTAAAACTGATATACAGATAGTAAAATTAGAAAATGGTTTAGAAGTAAATAAAAAAGAAATGAAAGTAAGAGTAGAAAATGAAATTATACATTTAACTAGTAAAGAATATGAACTCCTTTTATATTTTGTTGATAATATAAACACAGTATTAACTAGAGCCCAATTACTTGATAATATATGGGGAATAAGTTTTGAATGTGAAAGTAGAACGGTAGATACACATATTCAAAGACTTAGAAAAAAACTTGGAAAGTATAATTGTATAGAAACGGTAATAGGAACAGGATATAAATTATCTAGTAGTAAAGTATAAATATGAATAAATCTATAACTAACAAAATTATGATGTTTTTTTTGGTTATAATATTCTTTGTTATATTTTCTATAGTAATGTATAGTAATGCTTCGCTTAATAAAATTGTAGAATATTTAATAGATAATGAAATAAAAGAAACTACAAAAAGTATAAATTTATATTTAGATCAATATTTTAAGTTAAATAAAATGGAATTTAATAAAGTTGCTTTTGTTGCAGAAAGCAATGATATATCTAGAGATTTAACTTATAGACTAGATAAAACTGTATATATCTATAATAATAGATGTAGATTAGTATATCCAAAAGCAGGAAAGCATAAAATTCCTAAGTTAACTAAAGATGTAAGTAATGCTAAAAATGGAGAACTTTCATACACTATAGAGTATAAAGACAATAAAGCATTAGTTTATGTTTCTTACCCTATATTAAAAGATGATAAGTTTATAGGTATGATCAGATTTATAAGTGATTATACTCCATTGTTTGAACAAACTACATCATTTGTTGGAAAAACATTAGCATTTTCTATAATTATATTTGCTGTAAGCATTGTTATTGCATATATAATATCAAAGCAAATAACTATGCCTATAAAGAAATTAGCAAATAAAACTAAAGAAATTACAAATGGTAATTTTGATGTAGATATAGATATAAAGTCTGAAGATGAATTAGGAATGCTTGCTTCAGATTTTAACAATATGGTAGAAACTATAAAGATGCAGATAAAAACTATAGAAAATGATAGGGATAATTTACGTGAACTATCAGAAAAACAAAAAAATTTCTTTGATAATGTTACACATGAGTTAAAAACTCCTATGACTACGATAATTGGATATAGTGAAATAATAAAAGATAATCAATTTAGTGATGAAAAATTCTTTAATAAAGGCATAAATAGAATAATATCAGAAGCTAATAGATTAAATAGAATGATAGTTCAATTATTAGATATATCAAAAAATACTAACAAGAATTTTGATTATGAACTTAAAAAATTAAATTTATCTAATATTATTATAAATATGTGTGAAGATATGACTCATAAAGCTAGAAAGTATAATATGAGCATAGATGTAGATGTAGAAGAAAAGATTAAAATAATAGCAAATGAAGATAAGATAAAAGAAATCATAATAAATTTAATAGATAACTCTATAAAATATGGGCAGGTAAATTCAACTATATATGTTAATGCTCATATAAATGGTAAGTATGTTGACATTTCCGTTACAGATAGTGGTGATGGAATTGAAGAAAGTGAAATTGAAAATATACTATCACCTTTTTATAGAGTATCTAAAAGTGAATCAAGAGAATTAGGTAGCACTGGCTTGGGACTTGCTATTGTAAAATCTATAGTAGATAGTTACAATGGAAAGATAGATATAAAAAGCGAAGTTAACAAAGGAACTAAAGTTTCTATAAAACTTCCTACAATAAGTTAAGGAGATATATGTGATGCTAAGAAATATAAAGCAAGATATAAAGAATATAACACTTTTACTTTTTATTGTAGGAATTCTTTCGCTTATTATATATATAAGTGTATATGCTAATAAAGAATATACTAAAAATGTAAACTTGGATATAGAAACGTATAATTACAAAAAAAGTAAAGATGAAACTATAAAATTAGAATCTGTAATACCTGTAAAAAATTATATTATAGATATGAAGTTTGATGGAGATAATTTATTAGCTATAAGTGATCAAACTATAAGTGATCAAATATCAAATAATAAAAGAGGTATAAATATATATAATATAGATATACATGATAAAAGTATTACAAAAGTAGATACTTTAACTGGTAATGGTGTTGCTATGTATAATGGTGGAAGTATATCACCTTCTAGAGAAGTAATAGTTTACGATACTGTTGATAGCAAAAAAACAGATAAACTAAATAGTGTTATATACAATATAGAAGATGGTAGTAGAGTAACTTTAGATTATTGTTTTAATTTATTAGGGTGGATTCCAGATAGTAGTGGTTTTTATGGATATAAAAAAGATGAATTATTTTTATATAACATAGACGAACAAAAAATTACCAAAAAATTTAATTTAAACAATAATGAGTATATAGATAAAATTGCTTTTTCGCAAGATGGAACAAAATTATATACATTAAATATATCTAAAGATGAAATTTGTATATATGACTTAAATAGCAAGTTAATTAAAAAGATAAAATCCATAAAACTTATGTGTGATTTTGAAATTATAGATGATGAACATTTAATTATTGAGACTATGAATTCATCAGATAGGAGTTTGCTTTTATATAATTTGAAAGATAATACTAAAAAACCAATTATAGGTATGCATCTAGATGAAATGTATTTAAGTAAAGATAAACGCAAGTTAATAACAGTTTATTATAATGGAAACAATGGGAGTACTATAGATATTTATGACATAAATTTATATAATGGTTCTATAGATTTTTATAAACTAGGAAGTATACCTATGATTAGAGGAATTCCATACGTGGATGTGAGTGATAAAAATAAATTAGCATATTTTATACCAGGGACTAATTATAATGAAAGTGAAATATATATTTATGATATAGTTAATAAAAAATGACAATTCAATTGAGTTGTCATTTTTTTATTAATTCATTTTAGATTAATTATAAAAAAGTTATAGTTTATATTAGATATACTTTATATAAAATATATAAAGAAAATTAAATTTAAGTAATATAGTTGTATTACAATTATGTAATATATATTGATATAAAAAAATATTAGGAGTAAAATAATATTAACTTATAGCTTAACTTAAGTAAAATTTTTAATTTGCTTACAACGTAAGGAGATTGTGGTATGGAACATATAGAAGCATTATTTACATTAGCTAGAGACAACTATATATTAGTATTTATAATAGGTACCGTTGCAAGTTTTCTAGAAAGCTTTATACCAGCTCTTCCTCTTATGGGGATTGTTGTTGCAAATAGCATGATGTTAGGATGGGGATTTGGACTTTTAGCATCTACTATAGGGTCTTGTGGAGGAACTTATCTGCTTTTTTTATTATCAAATAAGTGCGGACACTTTAAATTGTTTAAAAAATTAGAAAATAATAAAACTGATAAGGTTATAAAATGGGTGAAAGAACAAGGATTTGCTACTTTGTTTATTGCTTATTCTTGTCCGTTTATACCAGGATGTTTAGTTACTATAGCTTGTGGTCTATCAGATAAAGATACTACAAGTTTTGTACCTGCAATGTCAAGTGGAAGAATAGTAATGTTTTTAGTTGCTAGTTATATTGGAAATGATTTAACAGGATTTATACATAGTCCTATGAGAATTATATTTGTGCTGTTATTAGTGTTAGTTTCTTTTTTAGTAGGAAGAAAAATAAACTCTAAAATTGAAACTAAACACAATAATTAGCATAAATAAAAGACCGTTTAATAATATATTATTAGACGGTTTTTTATTTAATAATATAAATGTTGATTAAGATAAATAAGGGGGATTTTACATGGTAAAAACTAATAAAGATAAGGTTGTTAAATGGTCAGTACAAGGTAAGATACATCATCCATTAGCATCAAGTTATAAAGTAACTCATGAGGGAAAGCCAGTCATACTTCCATCAACAGGTGGGATATCATATAATGTTAAAGTAGGAGATTGCGTATATGGATTAGCTGGAGATCATATAGAACCAGGAGTATCTATAAGAAATGAAGAAATTAGAGAGAGTAATGCTTTAATGACTTTTTCATGCATAGGAAATGAAGCAAAGGTCGTTAGTGGAGATGCTAAAGGTGCTAAAGGATATGTTACAGGAATGCACGGGGGAATAGAACATGTACTTGTTCATTTTGATGATGAAACAATAGAAAATCTAGCTATAGATGATAAGATAATGATAAAGGCATATGGACAAGGATTGAAATTAGAAGGATATGATGATATACATGTAATGAGTATAGACCCTAATTTATTTGAGAAAATAGGCATATATGAGAAAGATGGTAAAATACAAGTTCCAGTTGTTGCTAAGATACCACCATATTTAATGGGTTCAGGTATAGGATCAAGTAATTCATATACTGGAGATTATGATATAATGACAGCTGATTTTGAGGAAATTAAAAGGCTTGGTCTTGATAAGTTAAGATTTGGAGATATAGTATTACTTGAAGATTGTGACAATACATATGGAAGAGGATATTTAAAAGGTGCTGTTAGTATAGGCGTTATAGTTCACAGTGATTGTGTAACATTAGGTCATGGACCTGGAGTTACTACTATTATGGTTAGTAAAAATTCTTTAATCGAAGGAATTATAGATGAAAATGCGAATATAGTTAATTATATTGAAAAATAAGTTATTGATAAATAATTATTTAAGTTTAGTGAAATTATGTATGGGTATAAAAAGAGTATAATATTTTATGCTCTTTTTATTTTGCATAAAATATTAAATAAAGATAAAAAATAAAGTTGAAAAAATACTTAGGAGGATATAAATATGAAAGTTACATTTCAAGGAGCACCATTAACATTAGAAGGAACACAAGTTAAAGTAGGAGATATAGCGCCAGATTTTACTGTGGTAGGAAATGATTTAAATCCTATAAAATTTAGTGATATAAAAGGGAAGAAAATATTAGTTGCAGTTCCATCAATAGATACACCAGTATGTGATATGGAAGTTAGAAGATTTAATCAAGAAGCATCTAAATTAAATGATGTTAAAGTTTATACTATATCAATGGATTTACCATTTGCACAAGCTAGATGGTGTGGAAATTCAGGTATAGAAAATGTAGTAACTGCATCTGATTATAAAGATAGAGAATTTTCTAAAGCTTATGGATTATATATAAAAGAATTAGGTCTTGTTTCAAGAGCTGTTATAGTTGTAGATGAAAATAATAAGGTTACATATGTAGAATACCTAGAGGAAATAACTAATGAGCCTAATTATGAAAAAGCATTAGAAGCTGTAAAATAATTAAATAAAAAGATAGGATGTACTAATATATATAAACTAAGTACATCCTATTTTTTATTTATAATATATAGATAAAATAAAAAATACTTAAATTTTATAAAAATATAGCATAAGTTTAAATATTAAGAAGGAAAAATAGTATAGTTTATCAAAGTATATATAATCTTAGTTTTAATGATATAAAATAGGAGGGGTATCTTTGGTTGAAGAATTTGATATAAATGGGGCTATAATAAGATTTCCTGAGGAAAATGTAAGATATAATAATATTAGAAAGGAATTTTTAAATCAAGCAAACATATATAAAAATCAATTTAAACAAGAGTTTTCAAAAAACTACACATCAAAAGACATAAATGAAATAGCGCTTAATTTAGGGAATGAATATATAAGAAACTGTATAAAAAAAGGTGTTGAAATAGTAGTAAATTACGGAATTATAACAATTGACATTCATCTTTTTACACAAAATTATTGTAAAAAATATTTAAATTACTCTGAAGTATTTAAAAATCTGTCAAAAGATTATTCATATCAAAATAAAAATAAAAAAATTAGTTTAGCGCAAAAATCTATCGAAGACAAAAAGAGAATTATACAATTAGCAGATTGTATCTATAAAAACTGTTTTAATATTCACTATGCAGTAGTAGATGCCCTTTTAAATAATGGAGTAGATATAGTTTCAAGTTATATAAAAGAAGAAAATGTAGTTAAAGCAAATGCACTTTTCAATAATTATAAAGATGGATTTATAGATAAAACTAATGAGTGCTATGTTATAAATCAAATAATAACTTTAAATCCATATAGACAGGATATATATGAGTTTTTTATAAAAGAAGATGGAGATTTTAATAAAGAAATAGATAGATTGGCAAACTTTTTAGGATATAATCTAAAAGAATATAAAGAATCTTTAATGGATGAGTATGTAAATGGTATAGAACAAAATTTAACTTATGAAGTAGATTTAGAAAAAGAAAAAGTAGAAAAGTATGCAAAATATATTGGCTGTGATAAAAAAGATGTATATGCAACTAGAATTGAAGCTTTATATATGTATAAAGATGCATAGTTTTTTAAGACCTATAATAGGTCTTTTTTTATTAAAAAAATTGTAACAAATTATATAAATTAATAATATATTAATTTAATAACTATATTTATATAAGGGAGGAATTTTGTGGATCAAGTAAAAGATAGCAGGGCTATATGTAATAAAAAAGGATTTGTAAATTGGTATGCTGTAGGATGGAACAACATACCATTTAAAGATTGTACAATAAATAGAAGTTTTTTAAAAAAGAAATCTTGGAATCATTATATGTGGATGAGCAATGAATTTATATTTAATATTGCTATAGTTGATTTAGGTTATGCAGCAATAATATATTTAGATTTTTATGAAATAAATAGTAAAAAAAGAGTAAATAAAATTTGTAGATATTTATTTAGCAAGTCTATTATGATAGATGATAGAATTAATTCATATGCACATTATAAAGGTAAACATAAATTTATAAATGTTTTAAGAAGCTCTAATAATTTAAATATAGATTTTAAATGGGATAATATAGATGTTACTTCTAGTATATATTTAGATTATGAATCACTAAATGTACTTATTCCATGGGATTATAATCATTTTCATTATACATCAAAACATATGAATTTAAAGACTAATGGAATATTAAAAGTAGGTAGCGATGTATATGATTTAAATAAATCTACGTGCTTTATAGATTATGGAAGAGGAATTTGGAAGCGAACGTGTGAATGGGACTGGCTAACTAGTGGATTTATAGATGACAATAATGATTATATATCTGTAAATTTAGGAGCTAAGTATACAGATGGAACAGGATTAAATGAAAACTGTATAAAAGTAAATGACAAAATTTACAAATTAAAGAGTGATGTTAAATTTTATTATAATAAAGAAAATCAAGTTATAAACATAAAATCTTTAAAAAGTGATGAAGTTGATTTAGAATTTAAATCTACACTAAATAATACAAAAATTAATAATGTTATAATTTTTAAATCTAAATTAAAACAAATTATAGGATATGTTAATGGATATATAAAGTATAAAAATAAAAAAGTAGATTTTAATAATGTAATAGGGTGGTGTGAAAATCATTTTGCAAAGTGGTGAAGATATTAAAGAATTAATTTATATAGCCGTCAAATAATATTTAAACATATTATTTAGACGGCTAAGATTATCTCATCCAAGAAGGATTACCTGGTATAAATGGTCGTTTTCCAAATTTTTTATTATATTCTTTAAGAACTTCAGTTATTAAAGGTAGATTATTTTTAAAAGTATCTACATTCTTTATAGAATCCAACTGCTGAGAAAATGGACAAACTGCTATACATATTCCACAATCTGTACCTAAATATCTCCATTTTATATAACAGGATTCTGAATCTATAGTCCAGTTATAGTTTCCATTAGACTTTTTTTCTATATCTTTTGATAAAGACATAGAAGGACAATTATAAGCACATTTTTTACATACACTACAAAAATCATCTAAACCAAAGTCTATAGGATTGTCCTCTTTAAGATCTAAAGTAGTAGTTACAACTCCTAATCTAATACATGAGCCATAATCTTTAGTAGTAAGTATTGTATTTCTTCCAATACTACCAAGGCCTGCATCTTTAGCAATTAAAACAGGCATTAAAAGATAATTAGAATCCATATGGTTTCTAGCATCATAGCCTAAACTTCTTATGTAGTAGCTAAGTATCATACCTATAATAGAGGCATCTACATAAGCTTTACTAGTTTCAATAACTTCAGAAAGCATAGGTCCCCTATTGATCATGTCTTTATTCATAGGAACTGCAAATACTATAGCATATTTATGATTTAGATTGATTTCTTCTCCATAATTTTCCTCATGCCTACCTCTATTAGTATAAAAATGATAATCCTTAAGTCTTGTAATACCTACTAAATTAGCACCATAATGATGAGCAAAGCCTTTTATACGTTTAGTTATTATATTTTTATCAACACTTACTTTAATTTTATTAATTTCTCCTTCACAAAGGTGTTTAATATCAGACAAAAATTCAAATGCCGAAGATGCCATGGGTGAATTAATTTCATTATATGTCATAGATCCTTCACTACAAAGGTTTGGTCTAGATCTTATACTATCATCGATTAGTTTTTTATCTGGATTTTTATTATAGTAATCTTCATATGATGATGTGCCTTTTTTATAATTAGCTCTTGAAAATATAATATCTCTTTCATCTATCCTTTTCATAATGATTTCCCCCCTTTTTAATATTATAATAAATTTATACTTAAAATAAATTAAAAAAGGAAAAAGTTTATCTAAAATAGATAATCTTTTTCCTTTAAAGGTATCCGCCATATAATAAATCGGAGTAGTAATTATTATAGTAAGGTCGAATCCAATATATACTATATTATTAGTATATACTAAATTATATTAATTAAATCCTAAATATGTTACTAAAAAATAATTTATTTTAAAGATTTGATACTTTCATTAGCAAAATCAGTATTTACTATCTTAGTATAAGGAGCTCTTTTATCAAGTTCCTTAGCTTCTTCCATAACATCCATTAAAAGATTTAAACTACTTTCTTCAAGTAATGGAGTATGAGACCAAGCATCTATAGATTTATATCTTTCAATTACTGCTACTAAATCATCTTCATTAAAGTCTGTAAAAAATGGTTTTATAGCATTAGCTATATCTTTAGAAGAATTATTTTGAATCCAAAGTTGACCTTTATATACTGCATTTGTAAATCTTTGTATTAAATCTTTATTGTCTTTTATATAATCTACTGGAGCAGAATAAGCAGTATAAGGTATAATACCAGACTCTTCACCTATAGAAGCTACAACACTTCCCTTACCTTGTTTTTCAAGTTCTAATGCTGTAGGTTCAAATAATGCAACATAATCTCCTTCACCCCCAGCAAAAGCACCACTTAAAACATTAAATTGGTTATCAGTTTCATGATAACAGTTATTTTTTACATTAATCTTGTCTTAAATATGGGTAAATTTTTATATTAAATTTAGAAAGTCGTTTCCCAGGTTCTCTACTATATTCTATATAGTTTATAACTTCTTTTAATAAATCATTTCTTTCTTGCATATTATCGCTAGAGTAGTATAAATCTAAAACTTTTTCAACTTGAGGTATTATATCTACAAGTGTAACTTTAGACTCTTTTTCTTTAATTAAATCATTTTCTGCATTTTCTCTGTTAACTTTATTTACTTCTATTTTTTCAGTTAGAATTTTAGATCTATCTAAGTAAGTATCAATGTCATAAATACCTTGCTCTAATAAGTTGTGTAGGTTTTCTTTTTGCTTTAATAGGGTTTTGTGTTCATCTTCTAGTTTCTTTAAAAGAGTAATATATGTTTTTAAAGATGAATTTTCATTCTCATCTTTGTTAGACTGTATAGAAAATTTATACGAAGCAACCCAATTACTAAGCTGATTTATGATTTCACTTTCTAAGATATCTAGTCTTATACCTCTGTTTTGACCACAATTTAAGCATTTTATAAATTTAACTATTTCTTTATTTTTATAAGTTGATTGCTGTGCAACCATTCTATGGCCACATTTAGAACATACCATCAAACCTGCAAGTGGATTAGTTACATATAAACCACGTTTTGCACTTGGTATTGCATTTGTTTTAAGTAATCTCTGCGCTTCTAAGAAGATTGATTCATCTATTATAGGTTCATGAATACCTTTTGATTCTATACGCTCCTCTACAGCTCTAGTTCTAGATGTAAACTTACCTCTTTCCACCTTGTTCCATACAACATAACCTGCATAAGTTTTATTTTTAAGAATATCTCTTACACCTTTATCATACCAAGTTCTGCCTGTAGCTGTTTTTAATCCTAGAGAATTTAAATGGCTAGCTATTCTTAAACCACCATATCGCTTATTAACATACAAATCAAATATCATTTTAACTATATTTGATTTCTCTTCATCTATAACCATTGATTTTTTTCCGTTTTCATCAAATGCAAATTTATATCCATACGGTGCTTTACTAGCTATAAATTTACCTTCTTCAACGGATTTTATTCTACCTCTTTGCATACGTCTGGTTATAAGTTTTAATTCTTTACGAGCCATAAACGCTTCAAACTCTGAATACTCTTCATCAAACTCATTAGTTAAATCATATGTTTTTCTAGGAGTTATTATCTTAGTCCTAGACTTTTTAAAAGTTTCTAATATAAGTCCTTGATCTTGCATATTACCTCTACCAAGTCTATCTATATCCATAACTAAGACTGCATCATATAATCCATTTTTTACTTCTTCTAAAAGTTCTAACATCTTAGGTCTATAAGCGATACTTTCACCACTTACCAACTCTTCTTTTATTTCAACTATATTTAAATTTTGTTCTTTTGCTACTTTTAATAGAGTAGATCTATGTCTACTTAAAGTTTCAAACTCACCTTGTTTTTCAGCTTCTTCATCTGAGCGAGATTTTCTTAAGTAAATACAAGTTTTCATTTTTATTCTCTCCTTATATATTAATACTTAAGTTATATATTATCAGATATATATATAAATTTATTTATTACTTATAAAAAAAATTGAGTACTTATAAGTAAAATCTAAATAATTTATATTTTATTATGTTTTTACAAAGGTGAATTTAGTTTTGTTAGAGTGGTTTATATATAATAAATTAATATTTCTGTGTTTTTATTCAACAAAAAAAGTTGAATAAAAACACAGAAATATATTTACAAATACCATATTTTAGGTTATTATACAAATATAGTAAATAAAAAAGAAAAATAGATACTTAATAAACTATACGAAAAATGGGAAGGGTGAAGACGATGAAGCTAACACCTTTTGGAAAGTTCACAAGAAAATTAAGAGTTGATAATGAGGAACTATTAAAGGATATGGCTAATAATCTAAATGTTACAGTATCATATTTATCTGCAGTAGAGATAGGAAAAAGAAACATTCCTAAAAAATGGGAAAGTATTTTAGCAGATAAATATAATTTAAACCTGGCTCAAAAACAAGAATTAGAAGATTCAATATTTAGTTCTTCTAAAATAATAAAATTAGATACATCAGATCTTGAAGAAAACAAAAAAGATTTAGTTTATGCATTAGCAAGAAAATTAAAAGATTTAGACGAAGAAGATGTTAGTAATATAAAAAATATTCTTTGTTTATAATTAATGGAGGCTGATTTTGTTTGAATTACATAAAGGTTAAATCAAAATCGACAAAAGAAATATGTGAAATTGCACATTTAGTAAGAAGAGTGTGTGATAAGTTGTATAGAGATAATGAAAAATTTCCAATAGCTGAGTTTATAGAAACGATAGTACAAAGTATAGATAAAGATTTATATTTTGGAGTATTGTCTAAAGCTGAAATGGGAGAAAATCATGGACTTACAGATCCTGTAAATAAAACTATTTTTATAAGAGAAGATGTATATGAAAATGCATTAAAAGGTAATGGAAGGGATAGATTTACAATTGCTCATGAACTAGGCCATTATTTGATGCATACATCAGAAGATATAGTTTTTACAAGAAGTTCTGTTAAGTTAAAACCTTATGAAGATTCAGAATGGCAAGCTAATGTATTTGCTTCAGAGTTACTAATGCCGGAATATTTAATAAGTGATAAAGATAATGTATTCACATTAATGAGTAGATTTGGAGTTAGTAGCTCAGCTGCAAATGTCAGGCTTAATAAAATTAGGAATTAGCAATAAATATTGTTAATATAAATAAATTAGAATAAAAAAAGCCTATTTGGCGATAGGCTTTGCATAACCAATATAAATTTGGCCATATAATATTTAACTAACTAACAATAATTATATATGTATATTGGACATTTTGCAAACTTTTTATTCAGAAAGGAGCAAATATGTATATTTTTAGAAGTAAAATAACTAAAAAAGATGGTACTGTTTTATATGCTAAAGATTATGGGAAAAGAGCATTTAGAATATGGATAGGACCAGGTAAAGAAAAAAACAAAATTAACTAATGTAAAATAAAAAATAAAATTAAAGCCAAATTAATTTTATTTCAATTAAAAGCTATCTTTGTCTATGATAAAAGATGGCTTTTTAATTATACAGAAATATTAAAATTTATTTTTTGATATATGTTTAAAACCAAATCAAATAATTATATTAAGGGGTGAAAATATGGAATTATATTTAGATGAGTCTGGAAATACTGGATGTGTAACTACTAAAAAAAATGATTACTTTAATTTTAAGGAACAGCGTCACTTTGTATTGTGTGGAATTAAAATCCAAGATGAAAAAGATAAAAAAGAATTAAAAGAAAAATATAAAAACTTTAAGGAAGTTTTCGGTATAGAAGATGAAATTAAAGGAAGTGTTTTAATGACACGAGACTATAATAAGGAGTTGGAGTATTTTTTAGATAATATACTAGATAATATCCATTTTGAAGTTTGTATTTATGATAAAAAATTTTATATAGCAACACTGTTGATGTTAACTATTATTGATAATAGTATTAAATGTGAATTTCCAGTTAGATATTATCAATTAGCGGATATTTTAGTATTTCAAGCTGAAGACTTATTAGTAGAATACTGCAAATTAGCAGAAAAACCTAACAGTGAATCATTTGAACGATTCTTAAAAAGTATTATTAATCATAGGTATTCTGGAATTCCAGATGAAGAAAACTTATTGATTATATGTGCAAAATATATTTTAGATGAAGGGGATTATGAATTATATCTAAGGAATATTTTACAACATGGAAGTTATGAAAATAATAAATATATAAATGTTATTAACCTAAATTGTTTAGCAGAATTAATTTTACAAGTGAAAAAAAGTTATGGGGTGATTAATGAAAAATTAAATATATTCCACGATAAAATTGATGGATATGATCAAACTTTTATTTCAGAACTTAAACCTTTCAATATTAAAATGAATTTTACAGATAGTAAAGAAGAAGAATTAATTCAAATGGCTGATAATGTAGTTAGTATTGTAGCTAAATGTATAAATGAGTGTATAAAAATATTTGATAATAAAAAAGAATGGGAAAAAGATAGTGAATGGACAATGGAACAATATGCTAAAGTTATAGATAAACTTACTATTCAAAATATTAAGTTTACTTTGCCAGTTCGAAATTGGGCTGTTTCATTATGTATTGGACAGATGTTTAGAGTTGGATATCCTAGAAGTCAACGTAAAAAAACATATTTTAATAATTATTATACTAATTATATTTATGCAATATACGAAAATATATATAATCAAAATTTTAATGTGTACGAACATCTTAAATTACTAAAAAAATAATATATTTATAAAAAAGAGCTATTAAGAAATCTTAATAGCTCTTTACATAAATTAAATTTATCAAATTAAAGATATTTTTTATAATTATATTTATGATGGATAATATATATTTTAGCTTTTATTTATTCTATAAATTCACTTATAATAAAGCTAGGAATAAAATAAATAGTATAATTATCAATTTTAACTGATACACCATATTTATTCTTATAACATTCAAGAGCTTCATCTAAAAAAGAAATAGTAATATCTAAAAACTCAGTTATTTCTTCTTTAGATCTACAACGGTTTTTCCATGCATCAATAAGCCTATTCAATCCAATTAATTTGTCATAACAAACCAATCTCGCTTTATATTTCTATTTACAATTTGATATATCATATAAATCTAATATATTTCCATAGATTGTATAATTATGAGCTGAGCTTTCAATTAATATACAAGCTTTTTCTTTATTCTATTTTTATTGATATCAATTTTACAATTATAATATAAACCATCAGAATTAGATTTAAGAGCAACACATCTTGAACTTATATTTGATTAATACACAGTTGCACAATGCATTTTATTATCGATATAAGCCGAGTAATATTCATAGTATGAATATTATATATGGTAAAATAGAATTATAGAAATTCACAGTTAAAAATAAAATAAAACGGTTCTATTGAAAACAGAACGTATGTTTGATAATATATAATTATAACTTGTAATTATTACAAATAGTACATAGAATTTCTATTTTTAGTATATATCAACATTGAAAAGAGGGTTTATTATGGAGAAGTATAAAAAAAATAAAGTTGAGTTAGCTAATTTGTTAAACCAATTATTACTAAAATCATCTACAGATTTTGAAAAATTAAATAAAAAAGTAAAAGAAGTAATCCAAGAACCAAAATAACGCGGTTCTTTTTTTACTTCTCTAATAATTCTTTCAATAATTTTTCTAATATTTTAACTTTAGATTCATCTGCATTTAAAAGCATTTCTGTTAAATTTTGAACTTCTGGAGGATAATCCTCAAACTTTTTCATATTAGTTCTACCTAACAAATAATCTACACTAACTTGAAAATGTGTAGCTATTTTATTCAAAACTTCTAAATCAGGAGTTCTTCTACCTTGCTCATACATCCCAATAGTACTAGCTGAGACACCTAGAACTTTAGCTAAATCAGATTGTTTCATATCATTCTCACATCTTAGCTCTTTCAATCTTTCAGCGAACATAAACAACTCTCCTTTTCTATCCTATGATGTAAATTTTAACACAAAAAGTGTTATTATGAATAAAAAAACACAAAATGTGTAAAAATACTATTGACAACACATTTCGTGTGATTTATTATATAAATATAAACACACGAAATGTGTTATGAAAGCGATGGAGGTCGATAAAATGAATACCTTAGTAGATTTTAGAAATATAAATAACTTAACTCAAAAAGAAATGGCAAATAAGCTAGGTATTACACCTAGTATGTATTCCAAAATAGAGTTAGGTTTAAGGAATCCAAGTTATAATTTTTTAGTAAAATTTAAACAAACTTTTAAAGAAGTTAATATTGACTCAATTTTTTTTAATTACCAATCACACGAAACGTGTTAAAGGGTTTAGGGATAGTTTACCCAAAAGTAAAAACAAAAATTCAAAATAAGGGGATGAAATAAATGACAAGTTTAGCAATAGCTCAAACTGAAACAGTAACAATGACAAGCTTAGAAGTTGTTGAATTAATAAATAACTTTAGAAAAGAAGAAGGTAATGAGGTTAAAAAAAGACATAGCGATTTTTTAGCAAGTATAGAAAAAGAAGTGGAAACATTGAAAACTCGAGGAATAGAAGCCGAGCGAAATTTTTCGTCGGGGTCTTATACAGATAAACAAAATCAAGAAAGACCATGTTACAAAATAAACAAGGCAGGAATAATGCAGATGTTAAATAAGGAAAGTACATTAGTTAGATATAAAACCCAACAGTATATAGAATCCTTAGAAAATAAATTAAAACAGCCATCTAAAAAATTAAGCGCTATGGAATTATTAAAACTTCAATATAAGGCACTTGAAGAACAAGACCAAAAGATAGAGGAAGTAAAAGAAGATTTAAAAGAATTTAAAGAGGATATACCACTTTTTACAGTTGAGTGTGAGGAAATATCAAAAGCAGTTAAGAGAGTAGGGACTAGGGTGCTTGGCGGTCATGGAAGTAAAGCATATAACAATAAGTCAGTAAGAGCGAAAGTATATAGTGATATACATAGACAATTAAAAAGAGAGTTTGATGTTAACAGTTATAAAGCTATAAAGAGAAGATACTTAAGTGAAGCTATTGATATAGTAGAGAATTATAGTTTAACGATAGCATTAAACGAACAAATAAGCATGTTAAATAATCAAGCGGTGTTTGCATAGGACAATTTTATATATTCATATATTACAAAGAGGTGAGCTTTATGGATTCAAAAATAGATTATAACAAAGAAATCTATAGAACTGAAACAGAACATGCAATCATTGAAATCATCTCTCCAGAAATTGTGCTTGGGAGAAGACAAACAGATGAGGAAGTTCAAGAAATACTAGATAGAATAGCTAAAGTTAATTATAAAATTGCATCAAGACTATATAAAGAAGGCAAATTAGCTACTAAAAAATAGTAGCTATATATAGAAATTTTGGACAAGGAGGTGATTAATTTGAATATGAATAAAACTTTTTATGAACTAACTTTAGCAGATTGTGTAGAGCTTTACACAAAGAAAAATTGGGTTTTAATTTATGCAGATGGCAAGTTTGCAGGAATGAGATTAGAAAGAAAGTAGGTGAAAGATAATGAGAACTTTAAAAAATATTGCAGAGTCTAATAAAGAGTTAGCAGAAGAAATGATTTCTAAAAAAGATATAAAAATAGAAATAGCAAGAAATAAGATGGATGTTAACAACATAAATGATGAATATTTCGAGAATAAAGCAATAGTTAGTGTTGAAAGTGAAGAAAGAAATTACTGGGTTGGTATAAAAACAATGGCTAGTATAGTGCTAGATTATGCTAACAAGTATATAGAAAAAGAAGAAAGAGAACTTGAGGAGTTAGAGGTATTTAAACCTAATAATTATGAAACTTATTTTGGATAAAAGAAAAGAGCCTTTGCAGAGGCTCAAACAAAAAACAAATAAAAAATTTCGATAATTAAATTATATTCCAAAACCAAAGGAGTATGCAATGAAAAATTTAGAAGATAGATTAAATGAAGCTATGGTAACTAGATGTTATGGACCAGATGCAGATTATAAAAGAGGATATATAGAAGCTTTAAAGTTTACTTTGAGAAAGCATAAAGAGAACTGGAGTATAAAAGACTTTGAAGTTGATTTAAAAGATGCAGAAAAAAACTTAGAAAAATTTGAAGGTGAATATAAAGAGGGCATTTTAAGTGCATTGAAATTTAATATAAAAATAATGGAGGAACAAGAACATGGCAAACAAACTAGCACAAGCACAAACTAGTGCATTAGCATTAGCAGAGTTTAGTACAGATACAGGACAAGTACTGAGTGCTGAAACAGTAAAAAATTACTTGGTTAGTGGAAATGGATCAGTAACAGATCAAGAAGTATTGATGTTTATAGAATTATGTAAAGCTCAAAAGTTAAATCCATTTATAAGAGAAGCTTATTTAATAAAATTTGGTACAAGTCCTGCAAATATAGTAGTTGGTAAAGATGTATTCGTAAAAAGGGCATATAGAAATCCTAGTTTTAAAGGATTTAAGGCGGGCATAGCAATCCTAAATAAAGATGGATCTATGAATTATAGAGAAGGTAGTTTAAAAGCACCAGGAGAAACTCTAATTGGAGGATGGTGTGAAGTATATCTAAATGATAAAGAGTTTCCTATTAGGTCAGAGGTAAGTTTAGAGGAATATAGTAAATCGCAAGCTACATGGAAGCAGATGCCTTGTGTAATGATTAGAAAATGTGCAATAGTAACTGCTTTAAGAGAAGCTTTTCCAGAAGATTTACAAGGAATGTATGATAGTGCAGAGATATCAAGTGTTCCAGATAAATTACCTGAAAAAGAAGTTAAGGTAGGGTATGCTACACCAGGACAAAAGCAAGGGATAATGAAATTAGCATCTATGAAAGGGTTATACGATTACAACAACCCTAAAGATATATCAAAGATGGAAAGTTTCTGTGAAAGTAATGGATATTCTTTAAAGGAGCTTAAATATGATGAAGTTAATGAGGTTTTAGATTTATTAACTAACTACGAATCAAAAGAAAAGATAATAGATGCAGATTTTAAAGAAGTAGAGACAGATCCAAAAGATGAAGTAGTTCAAACTAAATTAGATATGTAAGTAAATTTACAAAAGAAGTAGGAGTTTATTAGCTACTCTTACTTCTACTGATTAACATAAGAAGAAGGTGAGAAAAGTGGAAAGAGCATTTAAAGGTATTTGGATACCTGCTGAAATATGGTTAAATGAAGAACTTACCTTATTAGAAAAAGTGTTTTTAGTAGAAATAGATAGTTTAGATAATGAAGATGGATGTTTTGCTAGTAACGATTATTTTTCAAAGTTTTTTAAACTATCAAAGAATAGATGTTCAGAGGTTATAAAATCTCTGGAGAAAAAAGGGCTTGTAAAAATTTCATACATCTATAAGAAAGATACTAAGTTGATAGAGAAGAGAGTTATAAAGGTATTCGGAAAATCGAATATAGGTATTCGAAATTTCGAAGAGGGTACTCGAAATATCGACAGAGGGTATTCGGAAAACTGTGAAGATAATAATACATATATTAATAATACAATTAATAATTATATGTATTTAGATAAAGAAAAATCACTAAAAGAATTTTCAAAACTATATCAATCTAATATAGGAAAGATTAATGGCTTAGTAGAGGAACAACTTATAGAATGGTCACGACTTATAGATATTGGATTATTTAAAAGATCTATAGAGATATGTACTGACAGAGGAAACCTAAGCTTAGGATATTTAAAAGGCATAATAAAAAAGTGGCTAGAGTCGAACATAACCACTTTAGAAGAATTAGAAGCTCATAGACTTCAATATGAAATTAAAAATAAATCTAATAAAAGTATTTCCAAAACTAGAGAAACTATACAAAAGGTTAATAAAACTAGATTTCATAATATAAATCAGACTTATAGTAAGTATACTCCTGATGAATTAGAGAAGATACTTCAAGAAAGTCAGATAGGAAAATTTGATTAAGGAGGGTTAATCCCTCCAGGTAAAAAAGGGGAGATTAAAATTGTTAAAGAAACACCAAAAAAATATTGCTACTTCAATAGCAAAGGATTTACTAGAAGAAGGTATGGTTTGGGGTGATGAATTAGAAACATATATAAAACTCAATACTAAAGGTTTATTAGTATTTGAAAATGATGAACATTACCTTGAATTTGAAAATTACTTTTTAGGGTGTATTGAAAAAGCTATTACAAGAAAGGTAAGAGTTAGAAAAAATGAAAGCACAATGATTGTGAATACAATTAAAGATGCTGCTAAATGTTCTGGAGTAAGTGCACCTGTTTTATATAAAGGCTTGAAAAATAAAAAATTCTCAATAATGAAAAACAAAATTAATATTGAGTTTGAAATTTTAAAACCTAGACTAGATATGATTTAATGAGGGAGAAAATTAATATGAGTACAGTGATAGATTTAAATTATGTAAAAAAAGAGCAGGACAAGTTCTTAGGGTACTTACACCTTGTTGAAGGTATAAATTATCAAGAAAGTAAATTTGAAGTCCCTATGTGGCTTACATTAGCTTTATTAAGTGAGTTGGTAGAAGTTCTTAATGAAACTAAGATACATAAGTGGTGGGATAGATCACAAGTTAATCAGGATAGATTGAAAGAAGAACTAGCGGACCTATTAAGTCATTTAGGAAATTTAGCGAATGAATTAGATGTAGATTTGATTGCTTCAGTTGAGGAAACTCAGACAACAAGTTTAGAAAGACAGTTTATATACATAGCTTATAAGATAACTACATTACCTTGGAGAAAGATGTTTGGTAAGCATAAGTTAGATACTTTAATAACTAAATATGTAGAGCTTGTATATTCATTAGGATTCGATATGGATGAAATCAAAGAAGCTTACTTTAAAAAGATGGAAGAAAACTATTCGAATCCAAAATTTAAATAAGGGGGAACAGTATGGAAGTGTTAAGAGAAGCTTTAGGGGAGTTATATGAAGAATTTGGACATACCCTTGTTACAGTTAGACTGAGCGAGATATTAGATAGATATATAGTTGCACAACAAAGGGAGGAGTTAAATAAATGCAAATCAATCAAGAAATAAAAAGAGCTAACTGTTCACTTGTAGTTAGTTTGAAAGGCCTTGCAAATAAGTCATTTATAAGTACTCACAATAGAGTCGTAGAAAAATTTGTAGTTGATAATTATAACGTTATTATAGCTAAACATGAATTGCAGCTTAAGAAAAAGTATAAGAGTTTTAATACCTTTGAAAAAGAAGAAGTTTACCAAGAGGGCAAAGATTATGGAGATTATCTTGTAAATAGATTTTATATTGAAAATTAAACTATATAAGGGGGAACTAAAGATGAAATTTAAATTACCATTTGTTTTAAGAAAGACTTATGAAAAAGAAACTAATGAGTTAGTTAAGGATATAAGAATTTTAGAAAGTGCAAGATCAGCAGCAGATAGAAAAGTTAAGGACCTTAAAGAAAAACTAGCTACAAATAAATATTTTTCAGAATCTAGAGAACAAGAACAAAATCAAGAAATAGAAAGATTAAAGTTAGCGCTAGAGCAGAGAGATAAGAAAATTGAGAATTTAAAGCAAGATAACTTTAATATGTATAAAAAAGTTAGGAATGGCTAGTGAAATGCAAAGACAAGTTAAGGATAAAATAGACACAGCATTTATTATAGATTTCGTAAATAAAAAGATTACACCAAGAGGAGCTGTAAGAACTATAAAGACAGAAGATGTTAAAAAGCTAAGTGTGAATGTAGGTGAAGATTTAGTTGAAATATACACTAAGATAGGGATGATGTTGTAATGGCTCATATATTACAGTTAGTAACTAAGAAAAAGTGTAATTATTGTAATGAGAAATACATGGTTATAGAGATAAGAGGTATTGAGTATTATCAATGCCCAGTATGTGGGTGTCTAACTAGAAAATAGGGGTGAGCTTATGAAGAAATGTCCTATGTGTCATAGATATATAAACATAGAAGATTGGCCAGTTTATAATGGTAAATACTATACGTATTGTAGAGATTGCAAAAGAATAACTCAAAGAGAATGGATAAAAGCTAAGAGAGAAACGAATAAAAAATAAGTATGGAATACATATCATTATCAGTATATCTGTATAGGTATATTGATAATGATAACTAAATGATAAAACAAGTGGGTGTTATGAGTGTTATTAGAAGATATCCTAAGAATAAGACAAAATTATCCTTTATGGATGAAGATAAAAATTGCTAAAAATAGAATAAATTCAGCAATAGATTTATACGGCAGAGAAGGACTATATGTAAGTTTTAGTGGTGGAAAAGATAGTACAGTTTTACATTGTTTAGTTGCAGAAGTAGAGATAGAAAGGTTTGGAGATATTAAAATTCCTAGAGTATGGTGCGATACTGGACTTGAATATCCAGAACTTAAAGAGTTTGCAAGGAATATAGCAGATGTAATAATAAGGCCTAAAATGAGCTTTAAGCAAGTGATAGGTAAATATGGATATCCTATTATATCAAAATCACAGGCAATGGCTATTAGGAAGTTAAGACATAATAATTTAAGTGATGCTTATAGAAATAAACTGCTTTATGGAGATGAAAGAGGTACAGCAGGTAAGTTAAGTAATAAATGGCACTACTTATTAAGTGCTCCATTTGAGATTAGTGAAATGTGTTGTGAAATAATGAAAAAACGACCTTTCCATAAATATGAAGAAATAACAGGAAGAGTAGCAATAACAGGGGTTATGGCAAGTGAAAGTAATAATAGGACTATAAGATATGTTAAAGATGGAGGATGTAATGCCTTTGAGAATAAAGAACCTCAAAGTAAACCAATGAGTGTTTGGACAGATCAAGATGTTTTAGAGTTTATATATAAATATAAAATCGAAATAACTAGTGTGTATGGTGAGATTGTATGCGAAGAGCAATTAAGTTACTTTGATAATTCGTATAAATATAAGACAACAGGTGAAAGTAGGACAGGTTGTATATTTTGTGGATTTGGATGTCATATGGAAAAAGGAGAAAATAGATTTCAGAGGATGAAAAGAACACATCCTCAATTACATTCTTATTGTATGGATCAATTAGGTATAAAAGAAGTTTTAGATTATATAGGGGTTGAAAGTGAATAAAAAAGATTGGATTTAGGAGATTGATATAAATATCTTGGATCTTATGGTTAAGTAAACTAAATTTAATTTAATATGATATGAGTATATAAAGGCTAGAAATTAGTCTAGCCTTTATATATTAATTAAACACGTTGTCTTATACTGAGAGGTTAATTCTAGTATATGCGACCATTAAAAATAATATTTATATATTAAAAAAATTTTAGGAGATTGATATGAAAGTTAATTTTACAATAGACGGAGAGCCAATAGGAAAAGCAAGACCTAGGGTTAACACTAAAACTAAAAGAGCTTATACTCCAGAAAAGACAAAAATGTATGAAAACTATATAAAACTATTATATAAATGTCAAGTTCAACATTATTTTGAGGGGTATGTAAGATTAACTGTAATTGCATACTACAGTATTGCTAAAAGCGATTCTAATAAAGTTAAGCAACAAAAGCGAGAGAATATACTAAGACCTAGTAAGAAACCTGATATAGATAATGTATATAAGCTTGTAGCTGATTCTTTGAATACGATAGCTTATAAAGATGATGCAGCTATAGTTGAAGGTGATTTTAAAAAATATTATAGTGATAGACCTCGTGTAGAAGTTACAATCGAGAAAATATAATGATTATTTTGATTTGTTAAAATATTCATTAGTAGGGTATATATTAATCAACACCATATATACGCTTAATAATTAGATTAAACATAAAAGGTAACTACATTTATAGTTGCCAATATTTTAGGAGTGATAGAATGAACGATAAAAATAATAAAGGTATTACAAGAAATATAGATTCATTAGGTAGAGTTGTAATACCAAAGGAATTTAGAAAAATATTAAATATAAAAGAACATGATCCAGTTGAAATAATATGTGAAAATAGAACTATTAAAATTAAAAAACAAAATAATTCATGTACTTTATGCGATTCTGAGGAAGATTTAAAAAATATAAAGGATATTTTTATTTGTAAAAAATGTTTGAATGAAATTAAAGAGGTTATTGAGTAAAAAGATATATAGTAAGTAGGTGGATATATGGATATTATAGAAAAAGAGCTTGAAATTGATGATTTATTTTCGAAAGTAGAAGGAATGTTTTATCATTATGAAAATTTAAAAAAAGAAATTACATATCTAGATGAAGAAATAGAGTTTATAGAACAAGATTATTTAGGTTGCGGATCTATAGAGTATTCAGAAAGAGTACAAACAAGTACTAATATAAGTTCAGCTATAGAAAGGGAGATAATACAAAAACAAAAGCAAATAGAATTTTTAGAGAAAGAAAAACGTAAAAAAGAAAGAGATTTAAAAAGGATTGAAAGAGCAAAATCTAATTTTAGTAGAGAAGAAGAGGAAATGTTTAAAATAAGATATTTATTAAAAATAAAAGATTGGAAAGTTTATGGAGATAAAATGAATGTAGGTAAAGATACTTACTATTCAATAAGAGATAATATGATTTATAAATCAATGTCTGCAATGTATCCTTTTTATAATTTTAAAAATACAGCAATGGAAGGTATAGTGAATTTTTAAAAACGCAGAAAAATGACAGAAAAACTTCCGAATAAGTTCAGAAGCACAAGGGGTTAAAAGGTGATATTATGTTAGTATAAGAGATTTAGGACAAGCTAGATTTCTTTACTCCCAATACCCCTTTTTATGATAAATATAATGACCAGGGTATTCCCCTTACCCTGGTAACGTGAGGATATAGTTTAAGTGGTAAAACAGATACCTTTCATGTATCAGTTACAAGTTCGAAACTTGTTGTCCTCACCAAATAATATAACTTACGGCTCTTTGAGCAACTCGTGTTGAGTATAAAGACAACTCTGTAGCGGTACGGAGTATAAACTAACACTCATATAGTAGTATTTTAGGATGTATTACGTTCAAACAAATCTTTAAGTTATTACAGAAAAAAGTCAGGACCTCTCACCTGGCTTTTTAATTTTGTATAAAAGGGTGAACATATGAAAAAGTGGAAAGATGCTGATGAAGCAATTAAGATGATCCATGAGTTAGATAGTGAGTTAAGAAATATAGAGAAAGAAATGAGTAAGAAACCTAATTTTGATAAATTTGATAAAAAAAGAAGGGAAAGCTCTGTTTAAGTAGTATTATATACTTGAAAGTGGGGTGATAAGATGAGTGAAAACACGTATGATGTATATTATATAAAACAAATAGTTTCATTTGGTGGAAGTATTATACTTGATGCTAGTAAATATGACACTGCTTCTTTAAAAATTATAGCTAATGAATGTAAGACTAAAGGAACAAATTTAATATTAAGGAATGTAAAAACTAAACAAGTATATGATTTAAAACAATTAGCAAGTTTTAAGTGTGTTACATTTGATTTAACATAAAGTTGAGAGAACTCTAGGAATAGAGTTCTTTTTTAGTATAAATAATAGTTATCATTAAAATATAAAAAAGTAGGAGGTGAGTTCATGGCAAAGTCCAAATACTTCACTCACGTTGAGCCTAAGCTTACATTGATTGAAGGATGGGCAAGAGATGGGCTCACTGATGAACAGATAGCGGAAAAAATAGGAATACACATATCAACTTTATATGATTACAAAAAGAAGTATTCCGAGTTTTCCGAGTCCCTAAAAAGAGGAAAAGAAATAGTTGATTATGAAGTAGAAAATGCGCTACTTAAAAGAGCTCTAGGTTATGAATATGATGAAGTAATTTATGAGAATGGAAAAGAGACTAAAAGAGTAACTAAACAAGTTGCTCCCGATACAACAGCACAAATATTCTGGCTTAAAAATCGAAGGCCTGATAAATGGAGAGACAAACAAGTTGTAGAATCTAATAACACTATAGAAGTTAAAAATCCATTAGAAGGATTAAGCACAGAAGATTTAAAGAAGTTGATACGAGATGGATAGAGATAAAATAATATTAGAAGCTAAGAAAGAACTCGCAAGACGTGAGTTCTTTTATTTTTGTAATGCAATGGCTCCTGACTTCTATCAAGAGGACAGAGATTATTTAGTTGAGCTATGTAATGAGATGCAAGATTTTTATTATAGTGATAATGATATATTACTTATTAATATGCCACCTAGACATGGTAAATCAAGAACAGCTTCTTTATTTACTGAATGGGTATTTGGTAAGAATATAAATGCAAAGGTAATGACAGGATCATACAACGAAACTTTATCAACTACATTTTCAAAGAGTGTAAGAAATGCAATTATGGAGAAAAAAGCTGATGAAGATATAATTGTTTATTCTGATATATTTCCTAACACTAGGATAAAACGTGGTGATGGAGCTATGAGCCTTTGGGGACTTGAAGGAGCTTATAATAGTTACTTAGCAACATCACCAGGAGGAACTGCAACAGGATTTGGATGTTCATTATTAATTATAGACGACCTTATTAAAAATGCTGATGAAGCTAATAATGAAATGGTACTTGAAAAGCATTGGGATTGGTTTACTAATACAATGCTATCAAGACTTGAAGAAGGCGGAAAGATAATAATTATAATGACTAGATGGGCTTCTTTAGATTTAGCAGGAAGAGCATTAGAACACTTTAAACAAGAGAAAAAAGTATGTAGACAGATACTTATGAAAGCTCTTCAAGATGATGGCTCAATGTTATGTGAAGCAGTATTATCAAAAGCAAGTTATGAAATGAAAGTAAGAGCTATGGGAGAAGATATAGCATTAGCTAACTATCAACAAGAGCCTATAGATGCTAAACATAAATTATATACTAGATTTAGTACTTATGAAGAATTACCACCTTATTTTGAACAAATATTAAGCTATACAGATACTGCAGATGATGGAGAGGATAAGCTTTGTACTATTGTAGGCGGTGTATATAAAGGTGAAGGATATGTACTTGATGTTTATTATACAGATGCTCCTATGGAAGATACTGAAAAAGAAGTTCCTCATGTGTTAATAAGAAATAATACTGATGTAGCTATAGTTGAAAGTAATAACGGTGGTAAAAGTTTTGCTAGAAATATAAAATCAGCAATTGAGTCACTAAAAGGAAGAACTATTGTTAAGTGGTTTTTTCAAAATAAAAATAAAGAAGCTAGAATATTAACTCAAAGTAGTTGGGTAATGAATAAGCTTCATTTTCCTATTAACTGGCGAGAAAGATTTCCAGAGTATTATACAGATATGAACAAATTCCAAAGAAAAGGTAAAAATGCACATGATGATGCTCCAGATGCAACTACAGGACTAGTAGAGATCATGCAAGCATTTATAAATAATACCTTAGATGAAAAGACGACAACTAAAAAAGAACGTAGGAAGGTGGTGAGGAGATAATGACAAAGCAGCAAGTTAGAATTAAAAAGATAGATGGATCTAGTATAAGTAGATCTAAGCAAATTGATGATATATTTAGTGATTTCTACACACAAGGATTTATTATTCAACCAGAAATGAATATAGAAGCTTTAGCTAGGATAACTGAAAATAGTGATATATTACAAGTTTGCATAGAAGCTTATAAAACTAATATAGTTGGATTTGGATATAACCTAGACTATAACTTTGATTATAAAACTGAAACCTCAAAGAATAAGATAGCTGATGAAGATTGGTCTAAGTATGAGTTATTCTTAAAATACTGCAATTTTGATGAACGATTTACGGGAGTTCTTAAAAAGTTTATAGATGATAGAGAAAGATTAGGTTATGCAACTATTGAGTGCATAGCTGATGAAACTGGAGAAATATCAGAGATTCAACATATAGCAGCTCACACTGTAAGACTATGTAAAGAGAGTGATCCTATTGAAGTTGAAGAGACTATAACTGATTCTAATGGAAATGAACGTAAAATTAAAAGATGGAAGAAGTTTAAAAAGTTTATTCAGATGGTAGGCTCTAAGCAAGTTTATTTTAAAGAGTTAGGAGATCCTAGAAAGTTAAATAGACTTACTGGAGAATATTTAGCAGAGGGGCAAGAAATGAATATAGATGATGAAGCTAACTCTATTATATTTGATAATATATATTGCCCTTATACTCCATATGGATTGCCTAGATATATCGGTGTCTTAATTAAGATGATGGGTTCTAGAAGTGCTGATGAACTTAATTATAAGTACTTTGATGAAGGAAGGCACATACCTTTAGCTATAGTTGTTGAAAATGGTCAGTTGACTCAAGATAGTATAGACTTATTAAGTGATGCTAAAGGGACAGCAGCACAACATAAGTATTTAATCTTGGAAGCTGAAGCTTTCAATAATGAGCTTAGCATGGAAGAAGGTAAATCAAATGTAAAAATACATTTTGAAAAGTTAGCAGAAATAATGCAAGATGATGCTTTATTCTTAGAATATTTAGATAAGAATAGGGATGCAGTAAGAAGTTCATTTAGATTAGCTCCTATTTATACAGGAGATACACAAGATTATAATAAAGCTACTGCAGAAACTGCTAAACAAATAACAGAAGAACAAACTTTTGAACCTGCTAGGGAAGATTTAGCAGATTTATTAAATAAAAAGTTAATGAAAGAACTAGGTATTAGATATGTAGAACTTAAGTTTAAAGGAGTAAAAACTACAGATGATACTGAGATAGCTAAAGCATTAGCTCCATATATAGCAGCAGGAGTTCCTACACCAAATATGTTATTAGATAGCTTAGGTAAGCTTCTTGGCAAGGAATTTGAACCATTAACTGATGAATGGGCGGACATTCCTTTACAAGTTTACTTAGCTAATAAAAATAGCATGAAGAAACCTATGTTTGATGAAAATAATCCTATTTCTAAGGCTTATAATATACAAGATGTAATAAATCCTTTAAAGGAACTTCAAAAGGCTATAGAGGGTGCTTTAAATGAATAAAAACAAACTTAGTATAGTTAATACAATCCTAAAATCATTTATACGAAAGAATGATGAAAATAAAGATTGGATATATTCAATTAAACAATCTGATGAATGGCTTGAGTTAACTTATGAAGCTTTTTTAGAGTTTGAAAGTGAGTTTAATCTTTTACTTAGTTTACAACAGTCGAGGTTAATAGATAGTATAGAGAACTTAGGAGAGGATATAACTCATGAGATATTAAACATATACATAGAAAATATAGAAAAGCAACAAGTTTTATATGAACAAATAGTATATAAACATTTTATGAGTATATTGAATTTAGTTAAGTCAGAGGTACTTGATCAAGTAGGGCAATCAAGTGTGGGAGTATCGTTTGATTTGCTAAATGAAAATGCGCTTAAATTCTTGGAAGATAAGAAGATTAAGTTTGCTATAAAAGTAGCTGACACAACTCATAAAGCTATTATAAAAGAACTATCAGAAGGCTTTAAACTAGGCGAAGGTATACCAGAACTATCAAATAGAATTAAGAATATGCCTGAGTTTAGTATGAAAAGAGCTACAGTAGTATCTAGAACGGAGATAATAAGTTCTAGCAATGCAGGAACACTTGAAGGATATAAAGAAAGTGGAGTTGTTATAGGTAAAGAATGGGATTCACATGAAGATGAAAGAACTAGAAAACATCACTTAGAAGCTAATGGCCAAAGAGTTAAAATTGATGATCCTTTTATAGTGGATGATGATTTGTTAGATTATCCTGGAGATAATAGCCACGATGCAAAAGCAAGCAATGTAATTCAATGTAGATGTACTTTAAAACCTATACTAAAAGGAGAGGTAATTTAATATGACTAAGCAAGAATTAATTAAAATTTTCAAAGATGCTATAGATACAAAACAAGAGTATATTGGAGTAGCTATAGAAATGCCTAATGGAGCTATAGAGATAATAATTAATTTAAATAATAATTTTAAAGATAAAATTAATTATTATAAAGATAAGTATGATGATGAACTTAGAATGAAGAATTGTCCGAACATAAAAATAGTAAATGCATATGCTAGTAACAGATTTGAAACGCTAGAAGATATGTTAATATTTGAGGTGGAGTATAGTGAAACAACTAGATGTTAAAATAGCTAAGCTTGATGAAGAAAATAGAATAGTTGAAGGTGTAGTTTATAGACCTTCAAAAGAGTTTGATGAAAATGGAAACCCTACAGATTATACCGATAGTCATGGAGATTGGGCAACTGTAGATGATGTTAAGAAAGCAGCTCATAAGTTTATGGAGAAGCTTATGAATACAACTAATATAGCTACTGCAGGAGTTGATAAACAACATAATGAAATTGGTGGATATGGATATGTAGTAGAAAACTATATAGCTAAATGTGATATACCAGAAATTGATGTTTTAAAAGATGACTGGGTAGCAGCAATAAAAGTAACAGACGATACAACTTGGAATGATATTAAACTTGGTAATATAACTGGGTTTAGTATAGGAGGAACTGCTATATATGAAGGAGGTGAGAGTTAAGTGCCTAGAATGAAAGAAATAGATATAGACTTTATTAGCTTAGTTAATAAAGGGGCTAATAAGCAAACAGTAAAAATATATAAATCAGATAAAGAACCTGTAGATTCTAATGAAGAAGAATTTAGAGGTTTTTTTAATGTCTTAAAAAGTTTCTTTGCTAAAGAGAAGCAACAGATTAAGAAAAGTGAATACATAACTGACTTTAATACTTTAGTTGGTGAAACGTTAATTGGAGATAGGATAAGAGAAGCTAGATGGGCTTTAATGGATTCATTGGAGAATACTTTATTAGATTCTACCGTAACAGATAAAGCTACACACATGGCTACTCAAATTGATGCTTTTAAGGCTTACATAATTAATACGGTTAATACAGTTGGTATTCAAAAGTCATTAGAACAGATACAAGAAATCAAGAAAAGTAAGGAGGATGAAGATATGAAACCAGAAGATATAAAGAAAATGCTTGATGAAGCTTTAAATCCTATAAGGGATGAAATTAAAGTTTTAAAAGGCGAAGAAGAACCGCCTAAAGGCGATGAGGGAACAGAAGGAGGAGGAAGTGAAGCAGAACCTACTCAAGAAGAAATAATAGCTAAAGCGATAAAAGAAGCTACTCAACCTTTAGTGGATGAAATAGCCGACTTAAAGAAATCAAGAAGAGCTCCACAATCATTAGATACTAGCACAGGTGGAGAAGGAAAAGAAGTAAAAAAATCTTATATAAGTGCTTTTGAAGAAGCATTCAATAAATAGGAGGTAATAATATATGACTATAGCATTAACAAAATCGGAAATGATAACTAAATTACAAAAGGCTAATGCAGCATCAACTTTATTAGTTACAGATCAAGCAGAAGCCTTTATATATGATATAATAGCAAACTCAAATACACTGAAAAAATTAAATGTTCAATATAAGGACCAAACAAGTGGAAATATAGAAGCCTTAGAAGCTCAAACAAGAAAGACTAGAAAATATTCTTATACTCCAGGAGAAGTCCCTGCAGGTAACTTTGATGTAAATAAAAGAGATATACCTTACAACGTTGTTAAAGTATTCCTAGATATGTGGTTATCTAATGATGATGTTTGGTACATATTGCAACAAAGAGGTCAAAACATGGAAACTGCATTAACTTCTTTGATGCAAGAAGCTTTTGCTTTAGATATGCAGGATTTGTTATTTAATGGAGATACTGCAGCTAGTGGAACTGGTGACGATGATTTCTTAAAAATACTAGATGGATTTGTTAAGAAGATAAAAGCTATAAGCAATAAAATAAATTTAGGAGCTAAGCTACCAACTCCAGAAGATTTTATAACGATCAAAAAGAAAATAAAATCTAAATATTGGAATCATCCTAAGTTTAATTTCCATTGGATAATGTCAGAAAACACTAAGCTGGATATACAGAGATCTATAATAGCTAGACCTACAGCTTGGGCAGATAGTGTTATAAAGGATGGAGAATTAGTTAAAATATCGGGATTACCTATAGAAGTTGTTTCTACTTATCCAGATAACTTTATAGCATTAACTCCATTATCAAACTTACAACCTGTATTTACTAGAAATGTAAGATATACTATGACTTCTTCAGGAGTTGAATGTGCTAAGAGAGATGCAACTTACCATATAGGATTTGCTTATTTAGACGCTGTAATAAATAATCCAGAATGCGTTGCTTGGATGGATTATACTGAACCTGTAGGAGTATCTGTTTTAGAAGTTAAAAATTTAAAAGTTGATGGATTTGACATAGAGAAACTAGCTGCTAAAGTATCAGCACAATTAGCTAATAATGGATCCACAGAAGAAGTCCCTGTAGAGGAAGAATCTAAAACAAAGACTAGTAAATCTAGTAATAAAAAATAAGGATAATTAAAAATGGATAATATTCTAAATGAAGTTAAAATATCATTAGGGTTAAGCTCATCTGATAAGGATGAGCTTTTATATTCTTTAATAAAAAGACCAACTCAAAGGGTTTTAAATTATATAGGCAAAAAAGAATTACCTACAGAACTTGAATATATAGTTATTGAATTAGCTATAGCTAGATATAATCTTATAGGTAGTGAAGGTTTAAACTCTGAAAATAGTGATGGAGTCAACTTCTCATATAATAACAATTTACTAGATCCATATATAAAGGATTTAGATATATGGATAAAAGATAATAAAACTCAATCAAACTCTAAAGTTAGGATGCGATTAATATGAGATTTGATACTTTAGCAGAAGTTTACGAACTAAGCAAAAGAAGTGATGGGCAAGGTGGATATATAGAGAATAAAAGTTTTAATAAATCTATATTTTGTAATAAGTCCAGTATAAGAATAGAAAAACAGATACAGATTTTTGGTGTAGTTAATTATGAGTCTATTAGTATTATAACTATGGATGAAATAAATTTAAAAAACTTTTGTATATATATTAATGGTATTTATTATAAACCTGTAAGTAAGCCTAAAAGAGTTAGAAATAAGACATATATAACATTGGATGTGTTAGAAAATGCAAATTAAAGTAGATACAATAAATCTTAAAGAATTACCTGGATATATAATAGGTTACCATAAGCACGTTGTAGAAAATACAACAGAATCAAGAAAAACACACGCGTATATGATAGAAAGAATAGCTAAAAGTAAAGTTGCTGTTAAAACTTCAAGACTTAAAACAAGCATAAACACTAAACATAAAAGTAAAGATTCCTTTGTAGGAACAAATGTTAAGTATGCTAGAGCTAGAGAGTTTGGTTCAAAAGCTTATGTTATTAAACCTAAGAAAGCTAAGTTTTTAAGATTCAAGGGTAAAGATGGCAACTGGATATTTGTTAAGAAAGTAAATTATCCTGCAGGTAAAGGAAAGAAACCTTACTTAATACCTGCATTTGAAGAAGTTACTCCAAAGTTTACAAGTGATGTAGAAAGGATACTTTCTAGTTATGATAAATAGTTTACAAAGAGCAATATATCAGAAGCTTACAGATAAAAGCTTTACTGTATTAGATGTTATAGATGAAGAAGCTAAGATGCCTTATATAAAACTAGGTAATACAAGTTTAAAAGATAGAAGGATAAGGACTGGAGATATAATTTACTTTATAACCTGGGAATTATCCTATTTTTATGATGGTGGGAACAAAGGTAGAAAAGAAGTAAATAACAAGTATATGGATATATATAATAGTTTATATGAAATGATTTATGAAGTTGCAGGAGGGTATGAAATTATAGATTGCAAATTAAGCGAAAATGATTCAAATGGAATAGAAGAGCATTATATAGATGAAAACACAATACTATATGAGGGTTCTATTTCATTTGATTTTACATTACAAAGGAGGAATTAAAATGGCTAATACAAGAAGTGCTGATGTGCTTATAATGAAAGATGGGAAGCCTATAGCTGGTCAAAGTGGAGCATCATTTGAAGCATCGAATGAATTTGAGGAGTTTGTTGATAGAGTTGCAGCAGGCCAAGGACAATGTATGACATCAAGAGAATTAACAGGGCAAGATTTCTCGGTGGATATGTCCGCAGTTGCTAATCTATCAGATAAGACAGAAAGTTCAGTTTTTAATATGCTTTGGAAAGCCTGGAAAGATGCTGATGATTTAGATATAAAGTTAGCAGTTAAAAAGCCAGGTTATACAGCTGGATCAACAGGAAAAACAGAAGATTTAATTGAAGCAACGATGAAGATTGAAACATTTAGTGGAGACTTTGAAGATGGATTAGCAGGACTTGAAATAGAATTAGTTGTTAATGGGCATGCAGAATTAGCTGATCCATCATTGTTGGTTTCAATAGAAAATTAGAGGTGGATTTAATTATCCATCTTTTTTATTTAAAATTTAGGAGGTACTTTATGAAAATAATAGTTAGAAAATACGGAGACAAAGAATACATAATGAAGTTAGGTGCAAGACAGAAGAAGATGTATTGCGATATAACTAAGAAGCCTATACTTACAGATGAAGCTCCGACAGAGTCAGATATGTATACACTTATAAGATGTGCTATAAGTTTCTCAAATAAATTTATAAGCGAAGATGAAGTATTAAATCTTGCAGATGAAATAGGAGATAAGGAAATATACAAGCTTTATGGAGATTTATTAAAAGCTGTGATAAAAGAATTTGATGATAATAAAGATATCATACCCTCTAACTAAAGAGGGTTTTTTAGATTGGGATAAATGTATTGAACACTATGTAATAAATCATCAAATAGATTTAGAAGTATTCTATAATGCTGATTTTTATGAGTTAGATATATATGTTAGGCAATATAAACAAAAGCTAGAAGATTTAAAAGTATCTGTAGCTTATGGGTATGCAAGTGCTAAAAAAGGCAAGTTACTTAACATATTTAAGAAAAAGAGAAGTAAAAAAGAAATGGATCAAATGGCTAAAGATTTAAAGAAAAAATTCAACCTTTAAAGAAAGGAGGAATTGAATGGCAGATAAAGAGTTTAGAGTCAAAATTAGTGCTGAAACTGATGATTTCAGTAGAGGTATGGATAGAGCCGAAGATGAAGCATCGGGATTAGGAGATACATTAAAAAGTGATGTAACCAGAGGTGCTGAATCAGCTACGGAATCATTAAAAGAAACTGTAGAAGAATTAAGAAGATTACAACGTGAAGCTATAGGAGCTAAAACCTCTGTCGGTGGAATGGGTAATACATTCGGTAGCACTTCTGGGGAATCTAATAAGTTCAATAGAGAAATGCAAAGATTATCTATGGTATTAGGCGGAGATGTTCCTGAAAGTACTAAAGAAGCATATAGAGAAATGATGAAGTTACATAAAGAAGCTAGAACAGCTCAAAGATTATATGGTAAGTATTCTCAAGAAGCTTTAAATGCTAGAGATGCTATAAATACATTTGCGTTAGGGTTAGATGATACGACATTTAAGCAAATATATATGAGGAGTCAATTAGGTTTAACAGATATGCAACTTCGGCAACAGGCGAATTCTATAAAACTTAACGCTCGTATGACAAAGTTAATGGGAAATCAAACACAGATATTAATACAAAGAATGCAAGGTTTAGCTAAACATGGAATAAAACCGGAAATGCTATTACCACCGAGTACAATAGGGCAGTTCCAATTATTAAATGAAACTATGGCGGCAGGTCAAGCTCCTATAAGTAGACTTTCTGAATTGTATAGAAAATTTGGTACATCTATGGATAAAACTATAAAAGGTTGGTCAGCTCAAAAGATGGCCATAAAAGCAGCTCAAGGTGATATGGTTAAGTATGGATTACTTATGAGAGGGATAACAGCTGGATTAGGAAGTATGACTATGGCGCTTCCACTTGTTGGTATGGGTGCTTTTTTTGCGTATAAAACTATGTTTAAATCGGCATTAGAAGCAGATGGGGCTTTAAAGAAATTAGCAGAAACTACACAGGGTAAAGTTGCAAAGGCATTTGAACCTGTGATTCAAGCAGCAGGAAAGTTTTTAGAAATAGCATTTAAAGTAACTGGTGTTGTAGCAGATTGGATAACTAAATTCAATGAAACACATCCTATTATAGCAAAAGTTGCAGGAGCTATTGGTTTCTTATTACCAGCTATGACATTACTATTACTTCCTTTAGGCTTAGGATTAGGACTTTTCAATGGTTGGAAATTAGTATTAGGTGCAGTATGGCCGCTTATATCCGGGGTGGTAGGACTTATCGGAACTGCAAGTGCTACATTTTTAACTTTTGCAGCGGTTATTGGAGCAGTTGCTGCTGCTTTTATGCATCTATGGAAAACTAATAAAAACTTTAAAAATGGAGTTACTAAGATATGGGATTTCATAAAAGTAAAAGCACAAGATGTTTTTGGAAGTTTAGTAACTATTTTTACAAAGACATTACCGGAAGCATATGCACAAGGTGGTATTCAAGGTGTATTTGAGAAAGTGAATGAAGCTATCAAAAATGCATTAAATAATATGTCTACTATAATACCTCAATTTATAACAAAAGGTATTGAAATAATAACTAACCTATTACTAGGTTTAACTGAAGCTATGCCACAAGTTTTTGCAAAGTCGACTGAAATAGTAACTAACTTAACAAATGGAATTGTTCAAATGTTACCTACTTTCATAAATACGGGAATTACAATAATTCAAGCTTGGGCAAACTCCATAGCTACAAACCTTCCTATCATACTTAATACAGGGATAACTATTTTAATGGCTTTAATAGATGGAATATTATCAGTACTACCTGTTTTAATAGATACAGCTATGGGATTATTAACAACTATATTAGATGTTATAGTTCAGTCTTTACCTATAATAATAGAGGGTGGAGCACAAATACTTACAGCCGTAGTTGATGGTATTGTAAATGCACTGCCAAAGTTAATTGATGCAGCAATACAAATAATAAATGCAATCTCTGAAAACTTAACTGCTAATTTGCCAAAGATAATAGATTCTGCAATTAAGATAATGGAAACTTTAATAAGAACTATAATTAATAACTTACCTCAAATTATAGAGTGTGCATTAAAGATTATATTAGCTATAGTTGATGGTATAGCTAATAATCTTCCTAAGATAATAGAGGCAGCAGGAAAAATTATAACAGCTTTAGCCGAAGCTCTTATAACTAATTTACCTCAAATATTATCTGCAATTGTAGAAATAATGCTCGCTATAGGAAAAGGTATAATAGAAGGAATTCCAGGAGTTGTCAAAGCTATGGGAAATGTCATCAAAGATATGGCCAAAGCGACTAAAGATGCTATTCCCGGCTTCTTATCAATAGGAAAAGATATAATTAAAGGCTTGGCTAAAGGGATAAAAAATGGATTATCATCTGCTGTAAATGCCGTAAAAGATGTTGTAAAAGCTGCGATAGATAAAGGAAAGGCATTATTAGGAATTAACTCTCCTTCTAAACTATTTATGCAGTTTGGAGAATGGACAACAGAAGGTTATCAAATTGGAGTTGATAGAGGAGAACCAAAATCAACTAGAGCGGTAGAAAATTTTGCTAATAATTCAATTGAAGCTTTTTCAACTAATGCATTACCTCAAGAAGGAAGTTTAAATAATAGTTCTGTAGATAATTCAACGTATAATATAAACATAAATGCAGGAGCTTTAAATAATGAACAGGACTTATATAAATTAGCAGAAATTATAGATAGAAAATTACTAGAAATAAAACAAAGGAATTCTAAAATGTTTGGAGGTTATCAACATGTATAATTACGGAAGTATATGGCTAAACGACATTCCTATGCCTGACTTTTTAATAGTCACTGGATGTAGTCATGATATAACAGGAAGTATAGAACATGATACAGCAGATATACCAGGCTCTAATGGAGTTATTATAAGAAGTACAAAGAAGAATCCGCGCTCTATAATATTTGATTTTAAATATAGAGATAGCGGATTTTTAACTTATGAAAATAAAGAAGAGATTTCTAATTGGATACATTCAAGTAACTTAAAAGAATGTAAATTAGAATTAAGTTGGATACCTGGTAGCTATTATTTAGTTGTTCCATCCGGAGATACAAATTTAAATGATAGCCCAAAAATAAAAAGCTTTAGCTTAGAATTCCTTTTAGTTAATCCTTGCAGGATTGAAAATGTAGAAGAAGTAAAAACAAGTGGATTTACATATATAGGTACAGAAAGTACTTACCCAAATTTAGAGTTTAGTGTTGAAAGAGCCTGCAGTAAAATAAAACTAGAATTTTCTAATACTTTAGATAGTGGATTTATTGAGTTAAATACAAGTTTTAATGCAGGAGATAAAATAGCTATAGATTGCAAAAAGAAATCAATTAAAGTAAACGATGTAGATAATATGCCTATACTTTCTATAGATTCAGATTTTCCAAAAGTTGAAAATGGTTGGAATGATTATAAGTTAACTGAAGGAAATGTCACTTTTAAAATATTATATAGCAATATGTATAGGTAGGTGGTGATATGAAAGATTATTTACTATTATTAGATGAAAATGAAAGATTAAAAAGAATTGTAAATGATTATGAATTTTATGATGATGAAATAAAATCAACTACCTTTGGAGAAAGAGTTTTTACTTTTAAAATGAATGATTCAGTAGTTGATATAGAAAACGGAAATAAAATAGGTGTATTTGCAGATGGTAAATTTGATTTATTTATTGTAGATCAAGTTGAAGCTGAAACATATTACTCAACAAGTATAAAGGTTACATGCTTACATGACTTTTATAGTATACAAACTCAAAAGGCTATAACACAGTACTATAGAGAATCTGTGTCTTTAAGAGATGCAATGACAGAAATGTTAAATGGAACATCTTATGAACTTGGAGAGTGCGTAGAAAGAGCATTAATACCTATAGGACCATATTTATATAAAAACCCCCTTTGGTGTATTCAAGACATTATTTCAAACTTTGGAGTAGAGATTGATTATTCTATAGAGTTGAATGAAACTAGAACAGGTATATCTAGAAAATTAGTGCATGTAGTTAATGCTCTTGGTTCTGATACAGGCATAAGATGCTCTACAGACTTAAATGTAAGTAAAATAAAAAGAGTCCAGAAGGATAAATTTTATACTGTTATGTATGGTTGTGGCTCAGAATATCAAAAAGATTTAGTTAAGTATAAGTATGATTTTAAGGATGTTTCTTGGAGCGTATTAAATGGAAATCCTACTGATAAACCTGCAGGTCAAGAATTTGTAGAAGATAAAAAAGCCATAGCTAAGTATGGGAGAATAATAGGTATTTTTGAAGATGGAAGGATTAAAGATCCAGAGCTTTTACTTAAGAAAACATGGGAAGCTTTACAAAAGAATAATAGACCTATTGTTAGTTATGAACTTGATATAGAAGAATTAAAATCAGAAGATGGATATGAACATTTAAACTTTAAACTTGGAGATATTATAATACTTCAAAACACTATAGATAACTCAAGAGCTAAATTTAGAATAGTTGAAGATTGTGTAAGTGTTAGAAATAAAAACAAGAGAAAAGTAACAGTAGGAGAACAACTGAAAGGTATATTTAGTGGAGGGAACTCTGGTAATAGTGATGGAACAGAAGGACCAGGAGGAAGTGTTATAGATCCTGGAGGAGAACAAATAAATCCACCTAGTTTAGAAGAGATAACACCAGATACATTGCCTGCAGTTCCTATTGTTTCAGCCAAAGGATTATGGGCTAAAGTTACATTATCCTGGACTTACGAAAGTAAGATGTATTATAACTATGAAGTTTATGCTTCTAAAATAAAAGATTTTGAACCAACTGTGTTCCATATGATTTATAGTGGTAAAGCAAGTGCTTTCTTGCATGAGGTTGGAACTAAAGAAACTTGGTATTATCGAGTTAGAGCAGTAAATACATTTGGACATGCTACTGAGTTCTCGAATCAAGTAGAAGCTACAACCACTAAGGTTGTAGATGGAACGGAATACTTTGAAAGTGCCGCTATAAAAGATGCGCTTATAGAAGAATTAAGACTTGATAGAGGGTGGATAGGACAATTAGACGCAACTTATTTAAATGTAAAAGGTAAGTTCACCATATTAGATGGTAATAATGAAAGAACTATGTATGTAGACTCTTTCGGGAGAATAGAGCTTAAACCTTCAGTATTTACATTAACTTCAGAATGTGTAACTAATGTATCTACTAAGGAAGAAGTTGACGAAAAAGTTAATGATGCTAAAAAAGAACTAAATAGTAACATTGATGATGTCCAAGAATCCGTAAATAACCTAAAAGGATATACAGATGGAGCATTTAAGGATAATTTACTTACAGAAGATGAAAAAAGCAAAATAAGTGGATTCTTAAAACCTCTTGAAACTGAATTTATAGATGTAACTAAAGAATATAATACTCTATACTCAAATAGTGATTTAGTTGGTACGCCTAAGACTAATTTAAAAAATTCTTATGATAGCTACAAATTAAAATATGACGGATTAATAAGTACTATAAATTCTTTACTTAAATTAACTAATATAAACAATGATAATAAGTTAGCTTTAGATAATGCCTATAGAGAGCATGACACTATGCTAGCTAATTATAGACAAAGAGTTAATGAAGCAGTAGATAGTATAGCTTTTAAAAAGGCTAATGCTTCACTTGATAGTGCTAAAACTTATACTAACGCTCAAATTAAAGTTGTAAATGATGCTATAAATTTAAAAGTTAGCAAGCAAGAATATGACGAAAATAAAAATGTAATAAATGATAAGTTTACTGAGTTTGATCAAACCTTTGACGATTTTAATTTTAAGTTTCAAAACTTAGGTGCTCCTAATGAAGTTGACGATTCTAACTTTGGTAGAGGCACTCAACGATGGAAGTTAGTTAGAGCAGATTTAGATGTCCCTGCCGTAATTGAATATAGTTTAGGATATAATGGTGGAGATATAATGTGTACAAACTCAGCTTATATCGGAGATTGTTCTTTTGATAAATCAGCTACCTGGGAACAAAGGATATATCCTAAAAATAACAAAATGACACAGTTTACTTTAAGTGGTTGTTATCATTATACAAATGTTCGACATGGTGGTGGAGTATCTGTTCCTATGGCTAATTTATATATGGAAATTCATAATAAGGATGGCACAGTTGAATATTATAATCATGCTAACTTTTTAGAGAGTGGAGTTACTAATGTAGGATGGAAAACAGTACATCAGACATATACAAGAAGTAACAAGGCAATTGACTATATTAAACTAATAATCTATAAACGTAATACAGTAGGGGAGTTAAGAATTACTCAAATTGATTTGCATGAAAACGGACTTCATAGAAAATGGATACCTGGTGCAAATGAAATAAACAATCATATAACAACAGTAGATGCTAACGGTGTTAAGGTTGATTCTGCTCATACTAGCCAATTTGCACGAATAGATGAGGAATTTTTCTGTGTCTACAATGGAGGTGAAGCCCCTATTAATCGTCAAGCATTTTTTGGACTTGAAGATGATGTTCCTACGCTATTATTAGGCGCTCATGGAATAAATCCAGGTGTTCAAACATTCGGAGGAACTCACTTAGGATTTAAACACTACGCCCCCGACAAAGCTCCTTATAATTGGGGAGGAAGTTGGGGTATGTTTGAGTACAAGCTTGATAGTGGAAAAACTCACATAAGTAGAATGGGATTTAATCAGATAGGTAATATTGAACTTATGCCTCACAAAGAAACTCATATTTATAAGAATGTTCATGTGCATGGGCACTCTAACTATGAGATATCAACATCATTAGGGGTATTCCCTACTTACATGGAGGACTGGGGAGGCGTTACTGCTTACCTACATGGTATAAAAGCTTATGGACATACGATAGGTTCTGATAACGGCAGTGATATACATTGCATAAGAAGTACTGGAGGTCGTTCATCAATCCACGCTCATTTCGTCGAAATGCAGTCTGCTGAGGTTGTATATTCATTAAATCCTAATTTGCCTAAAGTGTATAAAAGTGATGCTATTGTGAAGTTTGACTTAGGCACTGCTATCACGACACTTGCGCAAAACCATGAGCAACTTAAAGTAAATGAGAAAAAACAAGATGATTTGATAATATCAAATTTACTTGCAAGTATTGAAATGTATGAGATGTTATTAGATATAAATCCTAATATATCTCAAGACGAGAAAAGAAAGTCAAGAATGTCTAGTATATATGTTACTTTGATAAATGAAAATAAAATTAGTATAGATGATATTCCTTTAAATATTGTTGATATTGTAAAAAGGAAACTTAATTTGAACTAAACGGTAGGTAGATCAAGACCAAATGTACTTAAGATAGTTATATAGAAAGTAGGCGGATAAATGAATTTAGGAACGTATGATATAACAATAGATTTTTCAAAGTTATTTTTTCATAATAACACAAGTATTTACTTTAAAGAAGGTGATTTAAATACAGCTAAAGTTAGAGCTAAATTAACTATGCAAAGAAAAGTTATAGATATAACTGGATGTAATGTAGTGGTTAAAATTGAAACTACGACAGGAAGAAAAATAAATGATGTAGCTACTATAGTAGACGCTACAAATGGAATAATAGAAATTGATTTTAAGTCTAATTCTCTTATCGAAGGTACTAACTTCTTTGAATTAAAAATTGTAAAAGGTGAAAGTGTTAAAGAATCAGCTAAATTAGCATATAGGGTACTTGATAGTATTGAAGATGCAGGAAGCATTGAAGGTACTAATGAGTATCCTATTTTAGTACAATTGATTAGAGATGTTAACAAAGCTATAGCTAATGCAGATAGAACTTTAAATATAGCTACAGATATGCAATCTGATTTAGATGCAACTATAAATAAAGCTAATACAGCTATAGCTAATGCTACAGATGCTACAGATAAGGCTAATGAAGCAGTTGAGGATGTAAATAGAGCAATAGCAGCAGGAACACAAGATTTAGAGGTAAAAGCAGCTAGAGAAGATACAGAAGGTGTAACACATGATACTTTAGCTTTAAGGTTAAAAAGTGATTTAAAAATAGGTAGTAAGTCTTTAAAACAAGAAGTATTAGATTTAGCAGGGCTTAAAGAATCTCAAGATATAGCTTATAAAACTGATAAAGGTTATATAACATGTAAAGAAACTAAAAATGGCACTATAAAGGATTTAGTAATAAAAGGTACAACTGTTAAATGCTTAAGAAGAAATGAAAATGGTACTCCTACCACACTAAACAATTCAACAAAGTCAAAATTGTATGTATTACCTGAAACTGTGAAAGCTAATACTAATGTATATATTAAAATTAATATCACAAGTAAAACAGGATTGCCTAGTGGATTAAGAGTTTCTCTAAGAAATGTAGAAGATGGTAGTTATTCTTATTGTGATGGAACTAAAGGAGTATATAATCAAAGTTTTATAATATCTCATAATAGAGATATTGATGCAATAGGATTTTATATTTCAAGTGCAGATATTCAATCAAATCCAAATGCTCAATTAATTTATAGAGACTGGCAAATAACACTTTCATATACTAATGATTATATAGAAGGTATAGCAAGTGTTGGAACTGGAACGGATAAGATAGAGGTTTTAGCATCAAATGATAACTTAGCTTATAACTTGGCAAATGTTAAATCAACGGACGGAGTTACGCCTGGAATGGATAGTATATCTTTTGATGCTATAAAATTAGGAGTTGAAAAAACATATACAATTCAATCCAGTGCTAGTGGTACATTATATTATGGAGGCACATATTGTGCAGAAATAAAAGCTAATGAAGAAAAAACATTTATCTTGCCTAGTCCAACACGACCTAATGATAAGAAACCTCTAGCCATTTACAAAAGTAATGGAGATTTAACAATAACTGATGAAACGTATGTTAAATTATCTTTAGGTGATAAAGTTTCAAATAATGTCATCAACAAACAAGATAAAAAACCTCTTTTATTTAAAGATGTAGATGGTACTTGGAAACCTATAGAAGAATTAAGGGGACTTGATACAGTTTGTGATACTGTAGAATTGCATAACAACGGAAAATATTATTACCATATTAGAGTTGGTAAAATTATTTTAAATGGTAGTGAAGACTTATTTAAATACAATTCTGAAGATAATGGATTCTTCAGTGTTGCTATAGATGTTCAAGATTTAAAAAATGAACTAAATTCAGGTTGTATTAGTAATAAATTTACAACTCTAATTGGGTATGCAGACTTATACTTTGGTCGTAAAATAGGAATATATTGTGGTAAAAGAAACAGTCAATATGGAAGTATAATATTAGGTTTTGATAAAAATGTCGTTAACAGTGTAGAATCAGCTAAAACATGGTTGCGAAACAACAATACGACAGTATATTATCAATTAGCAGAAGAAAAAATATTTGAAGTTAATCCACTATTCTTAGAAGCCTATGAAGGTGAAACATCAGTTTTATGTAATAGTGGATCTATAAGACCTAACATGGAATTTAAAATAACTTCTTATATTACTAACTTAGTATTACTTAATCAACAAAGAATTAGTTTAATAGAACAAGAAATGTTTAGTATGTTCAAACAAGTATTAAGTGGGGATATGTACTCTCTAGCAGAGAAACTATATCCCGAAGATTTTATAGAAGAAAAGTATATAGCAACACCGATACCAGAACTTTAAGGAAGTTCTTTTTTTATGCAAAAATAAGGAGGAATTTATGAATATATACCATGAAAGATTAAGCGGGTTAGTAGCGATTATTGGGACTGTATTCACTTGGTTATTTGGAGGGTGGGATATTGCTGTAAGTGTTTTGGTTGTATTTATGATAATAGACTATCTAACAGGATTACTTAGAGGATATATAACTCAAAAGTTGAGTTCTGATGTAGGATTAAAAGGAATAGCTAGAAAATCAGTTATATTAATAGTTTTAATAGTAGCTGTTTTATTAGATAGGCTTATAAATGATAGCGTATGGATATTTAGAACTTTAATTTGCTATTTTTATATAGCTAATGAAGGTATTAGTATATTAGAAAATTGTACAGCTTTAGGATTACCAGTACCAGTTAGATTAGCAGAAGCATTAGAACAATTGAAAGAAGGTAATAAAAAATCAAATATCGATAATAAAAAGGAAAGTGAAGAAATTTAGCACTTTCTTTTTTTATTTAATAAATTTTTTAAATTTTAGGAGGGATTAATATGAAAAAAAATATGGTAGACGCAGGACATGGTGGAAAAGATAGTGGAGCAGTAGGAGTTAATAATGTATTTGAAAAGGATATAGTTTTAGATGTAGCAAATAGAGTAAATAACTATTTAAAAACACAAGATATAAAAAATATAAATACAAGAACTACAGATGTATTTTTAACTTTAAATGAAAGAAGTGATAAAGCTAATAACTTAGGTGTTAACAGTTTTGTATCTATACATTGCAATGCTTCTGATAATCCAAGAGCACAAGGACTTGAAACTTATTGCTATAAATTTAAATATAGAGCTTTAGCTGATGCTATACAAGGTGAATTAATAAAAGAAGGCCTTTATACTAAAAATAGAGGAGTTAAAGAAGGTAATTTACATGTTATAAGAGAAACTAATATGTCAGCTTGTCTAGTTGAATTAGGCTTTATAACAAATCAAGAAGATTACAATTTAATAATGAATAATAAAGATAGATTTGCGAAAGCAATAGCAAAAGGAATATGTAAATTTAATGATGTTGCTTGGAAAGAATCAAGTGGATCTTCTTCTGCAGTAGGATTTAAAAACGGAGATTATTCAGGAAGAAAAGCTAAGGTAATAGCAGATGTATTAAATGTAAGATATGACAGAGGAACTCAATACAATGTTATAGGACAAGTTAAAAATGGTGATATAGTGAACTTACAATACTGTTTAAATGGATGGGTAAGTATCGAAGGATTTAAAGGTAATAAAGGCCTTGGATATGTAAGCTCTAAGTATCTTGAATTAGTATAATATGTTATAATATATAACTAATTATAATAGGGATTCGGTTAGACATTCAACCTACTAACTGTCATAGTAAAATTTAGTAGTTGCTAGACTTATTAACTAACTAATTAAGGAGTACCTAAGCCAATGAGTACTCCTTTTTTATTTCTTACTGCTACAATCTACAAATGTTTTTTACTTTCCATCTATCATATTTAGATGATTTAAAAGTTATAGGATAAACTTATTTATCTATATTATTGAAATAAAAAAGGTAAATTATATACAGTTTCTAATCTACTAAACGCACTCCTATATTAGGTTTTGGTGTACTTTGTTCTGTTGTAGTATTTCCCGATAAGCTTGTATTAGAGTTAACATTATTTATAGGATTTTCTCCTACTTCTTGAGGAATTTCTTTTTCTATTACTTTGTTAGAATTTGACTGAGTATTGTTATTATCAGATTGTTTCGAACTATTTTTTATATTTGAAGTTTCTGCTGAATTATAATTTGATTTATTTTTTGATATTTCTCCAGAAGTTCTATTCTTTGAATCATCTGTTTTAATTTCTTCAGAATATGTATTAACCTCATTTTTTTTCATATCTTCTTTGTCAACAGTATTTTTATTTTTGTCTATACCTTTAACACTATTTTGATTATCTGCTTTTTTATATGATTCTTTTGATTCATCTAGTTTCTGATTAAATTTAGTTGATTCTTTTTTATTTTTTTCCTCTTTTTCTATCTTTTCATATTTATTTTTTTCATTTTTATATGAATCTTTATTTACTGTATCCATATTGTTTATAAAAAATCCAGACCCCAAAATAACAATACTACTTAATATACCGATTAACCCTTTTTTCATAATATCCCTCCTATATAATTCTATATTTATAATAACATAATTTTTTATTACAAAAAAATGGAAAATATATAAATTAATTGCAATTTATCTTATTTGTTATAACTTTATAGCTAATTTAACTTATAGCTATAGAGTAATTAAGTAGTTTATGAATATCTTAACTAAAATGTAAAAGGAGTACCAGTTGGTATTGGCACTCCTTTTTTATTGCTTACGTTATTTCTTTTTTCTCCATATTCTCTAACTACTGCACTTTACTACATAGTCTCTATCAAATTTTTTACGAGTTTCATTAGCTATTAGTATTCTACTCTCAATTGCTTTCCTTAATACATAATATTTTAAACTCCATAGCTGTTAATAATAAAAATATATATTAATAAGAAATAGCTTTTATAATGGATATTTAGCATATAGCATGACTTAAAAAATAAACTTAATATTTTCTATATTTTTATATTTATAGAAAGGCAAATAATGCTCAATACATTATAAATTAAAAAAACTTATAATCATAGATTAGAATTAAGACTAAACTTAGACTAAAGATATGCATAAAGAAAGCGAATATTTAAAAACTTATACGATAGAAAATATATTATTAATTATGAGATATGAAAAAATATAAAAAAGGTGTATTATATAGTATAAATTAGGAGGCGATAAAATATGATATGTTTTCCATATATTGTATTTGTTATTATTATTGGTATTTTTATATTTAGCTTTTTTATTAGAGATAGTAAGTTTAACAATGAAAAAACTTTTAAATATTTAGCTAGTATAATACGCATAGTAAGTTTATGCTTTATTATCTTTATTTTATTGGTTTTAAGGAAAAACACTGGATTAATATATGTATTAAAACTTCCTACAACACTTTTTTTTACATTTATTGATATATATTTTTTAGTAAACCTATGTATTATTTGTGAAATATATAGTGAAGAAAATAAAACTAAAGATAATTTAGGGTATAAAATACTTTTAATTATTGAAAATGTATTAAAATCAATTACATTAATATTTATAGGAATAATAAATTGCCTATTAGTGTTTTTGTGTATAAATGTTGTAGATAAAATTATTGAATTACAAGCATCATTTATAGATGCAATTATATGTTATATAATAATTTGTAGTATTACTAGTGTACTAAAATCAGAAAGTACAAGATTAATGAATAGAATTATAGAAAAATTAATGAATAAGATATTATTAAAATTAGATATTGTAAATTATAAATTCAAGTTAATAAACAATAAGAAGGACGTGTTTAATTTTAATAAAATGTTTACTATTGCATGTATAAGTATATATAAAGGTTTAACTAGCGATAATACGGCAACTATAATAATTGTATTTGGATTTATAATTTTACTTGATTCATTTATTGATAAAATTTCAAAAAGTTTAAAAAAATGTCTTTCTTTATAGTTAAGTTCATTAAAAAACAATATATATGTTATTTTTATAGTAAAATTAATTTAAAATAGTACATATAATAACTATATTAAATAAGTAAAATTGAGAATATTGATTAATCTTGTAAAGATAATTGTTGCTTTAGAAAAAGTTACAGTAATAAATATTATTACGATGTCATAAGAGCAGGTAAAGTTATTACAGGGATAATTTTTATATAGGAAATTTTAAAGACGTAGAATATATATATTATATAAAATAAAAAAATCAATCTATAACACATTTTTCTAGATATTAAATGTTATATGATAAAATTTAATACTTTTTTATCATATAACAAAATTATAATATATAATTAGTTTATATAAAACCATTAAAAATTAAAAATATATTATGCTGTATTTATAATATTATTCACATAATAATTAAGATATAAATTAATACATAAAGATAATTTATTATTGCAAAATAATTAATTAATAAAATTAAAAATATAATAAATTAATTGGTTATTATTGCTAAAAGTTAAAAAAAAATGTACAATAAAAAAGAAACTACTGGTATCTAACAAATAAAAAGTAGTTTCTTTTTAGGTATTCTTTAAATTTAAAATTTAACCTTATTATATAGGAAAATACTGAAGAATACAATAGTAAATAGTAAGGGAGACATAGTTATGGAGGATTTACTGTGCAACTTAAACATAGAAAGTATAATCGCACATAAAGTTTTAAAAAGAAGGTCATCTGAAATATCAACACAACCAATATATAATGAGGATATAATAATGCTTAATGATGCTGCATTATTTACATTTAATCAAAGAGTTATTCAAGCTATAGGAAGTGATTCAAATAGTATAGAAATGGATATATATAATAAAAATGAGGATAGTGTATTTAATTCTATAAATGATATAGTTGAAAACGGTATGACTAATTTTGTAGATGAATCAAAAAAAATAGCTTTAAAGTTAGCTGATGCTCAGAATACAATTAGAATACCTGGAGGTATAATATTTATATTTAATGGTAAAATAGGAGAAGATGAAAATCAGTTTGTAGGAGTAATGAAAGCGGAAACTCAAGATGGATTTTCAATAGTTAAAAACGAAGATCAATTTACATTAGATCATATAACTGAGTTATTATTAACACCTCATCAAAAGTTATATAAAATAGGTATGTTTATTAAAGTAAATGAAGAATATAAATGTATAGTATATGATAGTAATTTAGGGAGAAGCGCGAACTCAGATGCTGCAAAATATTTTTATGAAACGTTTTTAGGGTGTAGACAAGCTCAAAATAGTAAGTATTTAACTAAACAGTTTTACATAGAGACAAAAGGCTTTATTGAAAAAGAACCTAATTTGACAGAAGAAGAAAAGTTTGAAGCTAATAGTGCATTAAATACTTATGTTAAACTAAATCAAAGCAATATAATAAGCACTAGAGAGTTTGCTGATACATATCTTAAAGATGATATAAATGATAATTACACAAATCATATGAGGGATGTTATAAACTTTCCAGAGGTAAATGTAATGAAAGATATAAGTCTTATAGAAAAAAACTTAAAAAAAATGAAAATTAAGTTTACAGATAATATAAACCTAGTTGGGCCTACAGAAGATTTTTCAAGAGTAGTAAGTATATCAAAAGATGGAGATGATACTTTAGTAAGAATAAAAGGGTATATAGTAGGGCAAGAATAAATGAATGAGAAAGAGTTTAAATTATTATATGAAAAGGAAGAACAAATTTATAAAATTTGGGGAAATATTGTAAAAGATGATATTATAAAAGAAATTAAACAAAGAAATATTAATATAGATACATTTTTTAAAATAGAGCCAAAATGTAGAGTGAAAAAAATAGAATCATTAATATCAAAAGCTTTTTATCGAAATAAAAACTATAAGAATCCATATTCAGATATTCAAGATAAAGTAGGTATTAGATTAGTTGTATTATATTTAGATGAAATAGAGATAATAAATGAAATAATAGAAAATAATTCTAAATGGACATATTCAAAAGATAGAGACTTTTTAAGTGAGAGAGAAAAAGAGCCAGAGAAGTTTGGTTATGAATCTGTTCACTATGTAGTTAAAAATAAAAATGATATAAATTTTGAAAATGTAATAATACCAAAAGATATGCCTTGTGAAATTCAAATAAGAACTTTATTACAACATGCATATTGTGAGATGTCACATAATACAATGTATAAAAAGAATGTTAGAAATAATTTAAAGAGATATACATCAAGAAGCATGGCTCTTATAGAAAGTGCAGATTATTTTTTCAAGGAGGTGAAAGATATGGTAGGTAAAGAAGAAAAAAATTATTCAGATTTATTAGAAAAACTAACAGAATATTATAGAAGCTTTGCTCCCATAGATACTCCCGATGAAAATATAAATAATCTAATTATTGATAGCTATAGAGATTTTTTAGATAAAAATATATATGAAAAAATTAAAACTTTTATAGATTCTAAAAAATCTATAAAAAAGAAAATATTACAAAATCAAGAAATTAAATTGATATATAAACAGCCTGTTATTTTATTAGTATATTACTTAATAAAATATAATAGAAAGGCTGTTTATAGAGATTGGCCACTAACAGAGGACTGTTTAATACCTTTATATAATGACTTAGGAATATCTATAGAAAACTACAGTTAGATTTTATTTAACTGCAGTTTTTTTTATTGAATCAATTGCATTATTTATTAAAGAATCACAGTTTTTTTCTAATCCTGATAGAACATTTCCTGCACCAAATCCTATGAAAAATGATATAAACATGTACATATAAACTATTGATGATATATCAGAATTATTATTAATTAAAGGAATTATACCTATTTTTAAACCTAAAAATGTTACTATTGAAAATATAGCTGCAAAAACAGGTCTAAACAAGAAATATATAATTGTTCCAAATTCATTTACTTTATCTTCTTCATTATCTACATTTAAATCAAAAATATTTCCTAAAGAAAATACATAAAGTTTTTTTATATAAGTTATAGAAGAACCTAATAGCGCAGAAGATATTGAACCTATAAATGCTAGATTATATAAATTTAGTTTTGATGAAATTTTTATAGTATATTCTCCGTACAGGAAATAGTTTAATTTAGATGGGAATAAACTTATATTTAGATTATTAGATGCTATAACGAAAATACTTACACAAATAGCTAAAAAACATATTAATGAATAATATATATACAACCCTATTAGTTCGTATTTTTTTAACTTACCTGGAAATACTTTAGTGCTACTCATTGAAACCTCCTTGATTTATTTAATATAATACTATTATAATACAAAAAATGGAAATATTAACATACAATCTAATATAATAAATGTAAAAATTATTTACACATATAGGAAGATAGTATTATATTAAATAAATATATATAGTTAAAAAATTAATATAAGTTTAAATACTTTTATAAATTCATAATAACTGTTATCATAATACTGATTATTGAACATCAGTTCTTACATTTACCTCTCCGTTTTTAGCATTAGTACCTAAAACTAAACCATTTTTCTTTAGCACATATTCCAATGTCATTTCAGGAACTCCACCTTTTCTACCACCTAAGACTTCTTTACCTTTTAAATCTTCAAAAGAGAATTTATCACTACCTTCACGAGCAACTAAAAAACTTCCATCTTTTTGAGTTAGTTGAGCAAAATTTACAGCATAATTAGAATTACCTTTATTGTATACATAAATAGAAGCTTCAGGGCCCATAAGACCTATATCTGCTTCACCAGAAAGTAGAGCCGCCATAGTTTTATCAGCTCCTTGAGTATTTATAAGGTCTATTTCTATTCCTTCATCTTCAAAAAAACCTTGAGTTATAGCTGCATATTGTGGAGCATAAAATATTGAATGAGTTACTTCTGCAACTGTTAGTTTAGTCAATTCTTTAGACTTATTATTTGATGTAGTACTGCTAGTACATCCAACCATAGCTAAAGAGAGGCTAGTAACCAAAGATATAAAAGCTGTTAATTTTTTTAACATGAAACCACCCCTTAAAATTTAAAGATACTACATAATATTAAAATTTTAGTTAATTGGTGATATAAGTATTACAATTTAAATATTAACTAGAATTTAAGAAATAAGATAAATACTATGAAAATGTTTGCTTACATTTTTTATGGGTATAAAATTTATAAAAATAAAGGTAAGTATATTTTATGGAGGGGTAATATTATGAATTATAAATATCTTATATCAAATAAAAGATCTGTAAGGGAATTTAAGAACCAAGAAATAAAAGAATCTGATTTTAAAATAATGAAAGAATATATACACAATTCCAAGAAGCTTTTACCAGAAATAAAGATTGATATTAAAGTATTTAGTAAAGATAAAGTATATCAAAAACTTAAAAAAATAGCAGGATATAATGGACATATGATAGAAGCGCCAAATTATATTATTATTTTATCAGAAGTAAATAAAGGTTATATAGAAAACTCAGGATACATAGGTGAAAATTTAATATTAAAAGCTAGAGATTTAGGAATAGATTCATGTTGGGTTACATTTGAAGACAGTAATTGTATAAAAGAAAAACTTGAAATTGTATCAGATAAAGATGTTACAGCAATTATAGCTTTAGGTTATGGAGAAGCTGTAAAATCTAAATCATCTAATACAGATTCATATAGATTAGGTGTAGATAAAATAGTATATCTTGATGAATGGGGAAAAGATGCAAGTATAGAAAGATTAGAGGAAAGAGGATTGTTAGATGCATTTAGTTTTGCTAGAATGGCACCTTCTACATTAAATAGACAACCATGGAGATTTATAATTGATGGAGGAATGGTAATTCTTGCAGTTAGAAAAGATGAATTTGCAAATGAATATGAAGGCAAAATTGATGTTGGTATAGTTATGTTATATTTTGGTGTAATAATTGACACTACTATGTTTGATTTAAAATGGACTCTTGGAAATGTAAATAAAGATTATAAAATACCAAATGACTATGAGATAGTAGGGCATTGCAATATATAATAAACTTTTTTGTAGATTAAAAAATTAAAATAATATAACTGAGCTCAAATTTATTAATAATATTTAGTATCAAACTAAAGATAATAAATAAAGAACTCAGTTATATTATGAATATTAAAGCAAATAGATATTAAATATTATCTTTTGCTTCTATAAATTTTTTCAATTATATTTAATATTTGATACATAACTAAAGCACATAAAGCTAAAACTATTACTCCCATCATTACTAAATCTAATTTAAATACTTGACCACCATAAACTATCAAGTATCCAAGTCCATATCTAGATACTAAAAACTCTCCTACTATAACTCCAACCCAAGCCATACCTATGTTTATTTTAGTAAGATTTATTAAATTACCTATATTTGAAGGAAATATTAATTTAGTTAGTATTTGAAATTTTGTAGCGCCAAAGCTTCTAAGCATTTTAACTTTTTCCTCATCTACGCTTATAAAGTAGTTATATGCCGATAATATAGTTACAACTACAGATATAGTAATAGCTATAACTATAATGCCATTTACTCCAGCTCCAGCCCATACTATTAAGATAGGAGCTAATGCGGTTTTAGGAAGTGCATTTAATACTACTAAAAATGGATCTAATACTTTAGATAGTCTTTCTGACCACCAAAGTAAAATGGCTACTAGTATTCCAAGTACTGTACCTATTATTAAACCTACTATAGTTTCATAACTAGATATTAGTACGTGTTTAAATAGTTCTCCATTTTGAATATATTTAATAAATAAGTTATATATATCACTTGGCTTACTAAATAAAAATACATCTATTATATTTAATCTAGCAAGAATTTCCCATATAGCTATAAATCCTGCTAGCAAAAGTAATTGATATAAGAAAATTAGTTGTTTTTCTTTTTTTATGGAATTTAAATATTCCCTGTGGCCTTTGGAGATATTACTTTGTTTCACTTGAATCAATCTCCTTCCATAAGATGTTAAAGTAATCCTTAAAATTTTCAGCACTACGAGATACTATAGGAGTTCTGTTTTCTGTTATTTTTAAATTTATATCATATATATTTTTAACAGTTGCAGGGCGTTTTGAAAGTACGGCAATTTTATCTGACATTGAAATAGCTTCAGATATATCATGTGTAACTAAAATAGTTGATTTATTTTCATTTTTAATTATTTTATATATATCATCACTAACTAAAATTCTTGTCTGATAATCAAGCGCAGAGAAAGGTTCATCAAGAAGTAATATATCTGGATTTACAGCCAAGGTACGAATTAATGCAACACGTTGTCTCATTCCTCCAGAAAGCTCCTTTGGATACATATTTCTAAAATCCCATAGACCATAAGTTTTTAATAAACTTTCAATTTTAGATATAGCTTGAGGTGTTTTTTGATGTTGAATTTCAAGGCCTATAGTTATATTATCCATAATATTTCTCCATTCTAGCAAATGGTCTCTTTGAAACATATATCCAATGTTTCCTTTTATATTTACTTCACCTAAAGTAGGTTCTAATAGTTTTGTAAGTATATTTAAAATAGTAGACTTACCACTTCCAGATGGTCCAAGTATCGTCAATATTTCACCCTCATTTAAAGAAAAATTAATGTTTTTTAAGACTTCTACCTCACCCTCCTTATTATAAAAATTTTTGGTAAGATTTTTTACATCTACTATTGGTTGCATGATGCCACCCCCTATGATTTAACTAGCATATTTTATAATATTAAAATTTATGGTAATTTGTACCACTAAATTTTTTATATTTTTTATTAATATCAACATGTTTTTTACTTGAAAAATATATATGATAATTAAAAAGTAGATATAAGTGGAAAACAGCAAGAAGTTTAAAGAGTACATAATGAATAAAGATATAGATGGCTTAAAGACTATATCTAAAAGTGAACTACACAATAATGGTGGATTAGGAATGAGATTCAAAAATATTTACAAATATACTAATGGGAAAATAAAAAATCCATCTAAAGATATGCATGGAATAAAGGGATTATATGATTTTATATTTAATGAATAATATAAATCATATAAAAACTAAAGCTGATTTTTTATGGACTATAGAAGAAACAGTAAAAAATGCTATTGAAGATGGAGTAAGTTTATTAGAAGCTAGTATAGATTGTCATGATGTACTTGGATTTGAAGATAATAAAGGTCTTGGGTATGTCAATTCTAAGTATTTAGAGTTAATATAAAAAGCTTGAAATAAGTATATAAATATATAATATAGATGTTATAAGAAATATTTGACATAATAAGATTCTAAAGAGAAGAAAAAGGTTAGTATACCTATTGATCTTTTTCTTTTTTGGTAAAGAATTGAAATTTATATCAAAATAAGTTTTGGTATTAATAAGGTTGAAGTGAATTTGATAAAAAAATCGTAAATATTGTGGGTAGACCTGAAGAAGTTTTAATTCAACAATTTTAGTACTTAAAATACCGCCTTGAAATAATCAAGGCGGCTAAAGTCTCCTTAGTTTTTGCATTTTTTATGCAAGTTGAGTTATAACAAGGTGTGCAGAAACAGGTCTTGTACCTCCTGCACTAGGAGTGATTGTTAGTGCTGTTGAGTTGCCGGCAGGATTACGTACAGTTAATATAGAATTTATTGATGTTGTAGTAACAATCGCCATCCCTACAATTTGAGATGTTCCTGTTGCTCTACCTACAACAGTATATGCTAAATCTAATCCATTAAGAGTTAAAATCAATTGACCTGCTTCGTCTACACTAACTTGAAACAATATCTGGTAGGTTCCAATTAAAGCTAAGTTAAATGAACTAGGTCCAGTACGCGTAATATTTGGACTACTAGAAGGTCCATCTTGAGGAAAACTTACATCCGTTCCAGGGGCAACGGTTGCTGCATTATCTGGGGGCATCAATGCATAGAAATCTGCAAAATTCAATACTCCACCAGTAGGGCCAGTAGGACCAATAGGACCGATATCACCAGTAGGGCCAGTAGGACCGATATCACCAATATCACCAGTAGGGCCAGTAGGACCAATAGGACCGATATCACCAGTAGGGCCAGTAGGACCAATAGGACCGATATCACCAGTAGGGCCAGTAGGACCAGTAGGACCGATATCACCAGTAGGGCCAGTAGGACCAATAGGACCGATATCACCAGTAGGACCAGCAGGGCCAGTAGGACCAGTAGCACCACCAGCAGGGCCAGTAGGACCAGTAGGACCAGCAGGACCAGTAGGGCCAGCAGGACATATTAGGTATTGGCAACAACACTTTGTTGGTTCACAACCACATGAATTGCAATTATATGTTGGTTCACAACCACATGAATTGTAATTATATGTTGGTTCACAACCACATGAATTGTAATTATATGTTGGTTCACAACCATATGAATTATAATTATATGTTGATTCGCAATCACATGAATTGCAATTATATGGTTTTTTATAATAATTATTATGATTTGCACTCATATAACTTGCACCTCTATTTAAAAAATTAATTACATATAATGCAATATTATTATATGCATTAACTATTACAATTGAAACTCATTTATTGGTAATATTAGTTCTATAATTCTGTAAATAAAAGCTTACTTAGAAACTATAGATCATTGTTAAAAATAGATTAGAAGATTGATCAAAATACGAGATGATTTTAGTACTTATTGAAGATAGGATATCTATACTAATGTTCTGGTATTAGCTTTGCAAAATACTTTAAATGGATTTTATTAAAATTAAAATTTAGCTGAAAAAATATATAATTATATTTCACAATTATCTATATAGACAGATACATATATACAAAAAATTTAAAATTGAAGAAATTAAATTTGGGAAAATAAGTATAAAATCAGAAATTAAAGTTGATTTTACTTCATATAATTCTTTAATAAATTTTCAATTTTAGATATAGCTTGAGGTGTTTTTTGATGTTGAATTTCAAGACCTATAGTTATATTATCTATAATATTTCTCCACTCTAGTAAATGCTCTTTTGAAACATATATCCAATGTTTCCTTTTATATTTACTTCACCTGAAGTAGGTTCTAATAGTTTTGTAAGTATGTTTAAAATAGTAGACTTACCACTTCCAGCTGGTCCAAGTATTGTAAATATTTCACCCTCATTTAAAGAAAAATTAATGTTTTTTAAGACTTCTACCTCACCCTCTTTATTATAAAAATTTTTGGCAAGATTTTTTACATCTACTATTGGTTGCATGATGCCACCCCCTATGATTTAACTAGCATATTTTATAATATTAAAATTTACGAGAATTTGTACCACTAAATTTTTTATATTTTTTATTAATATCAACATGTTTTTTACTTGAAAAATATATATGGTATAATGAGAAAATATATGTAAATGAGAGGAAGATATAAATGGAAAACAGCAAGAAGTTTAAAGAATACCTAATGAATAAAGATATAGATGGCTTAAAGACTATACCTAAAGGTGAACTACATAATCATGGTGGATTAGGAATGAGATTTAAAAATATATATAAATATACTAACGGGAAAATAAAAAGTCCATCTAAAAATATGTATGGAATAAAAGGATTGGATGACTTTATATTTAATGAATATATAAATCATATAAGAACTAAAGATGATTTTTTATGGACGATAGAAGAAACAGTAAAAAATGCTATTGAAGATGGAGTAAGTTTGTTAGAAGCTAGTATAGACTGTCATGATGTACTTAGATTTGAAGATAGCAAAGAATTTTTTAGTGGTATAAAAAATATAGTTGAAAAATATAAAGAAAATATAGATTTTAGACCTGAAATAGGAATAGCAAAGAGTATAACTGATGCAAATTTAGAAAATATAATACCATCACTTATAGATAGCAATATATTTAAGTCGATGGATTTATATGGAGATGAAGAATTAATTGGATTTGAAAGATATAAAAAGTATTATGAATATGGAAAGAGTAAAGGTCTTAAGTTAAAAGCTCATGCAGGTGAATTTTTAGGATATAGTAATGTTAAAGATGCTATAAATACTTTAAATTTAGATGAACTTCAACATGGATTTAGAGCAATTGAAGATGACTATGTATTAGATATGATAAAAGATAGAAATATAAGACTTAATATATGTCCAACTAGTAACATATACTTAAAAGCTATAGATGATATAAAAAATCATCCTATAAAAAAATTATTTGATAAAGGGATAAATATAAGTATAAATACTGATGATTTAATAGTATTTGATTCTAGTGTTAGTGAAGAATATTTAATGCTTTATTCAAATAAGATTTTTACAGAAGAAGAATTAGATATTATTAGAATAAACTCTTTAAAGTAGATAATATTTAAATAAAAAATACTGTATACAAATTCTAATGATAAAAATTAGAATTAATACAGTATTTTTATTATTTAACACAAGTTTTTTATAAATGAATCTAAACCTATTCTGTCTATAAAATCTCTTAACTTTTCCTTGTCATTAGCATTAGTTTTATAATATGTGATAGCAGTTTTAAGTATTAAGATCGTTTGATTTTCATTTAAGCCAGAAGCAATAGTATATCCTGCTTTAGGGTTAGTACCAGCACGTCCACCCATAGTTATAAAAAATTTACCATCTTTATCTACTACTATACCAATATCTTTAGTATAAGCACTATTACATGAATTTTTACAACTAGATATACCTATTTTAGTTTTTGCAGGTAGCTCCATTTTATAAAATTTTTTTACTAATTTCATATAGATACCTATAGTTGGATATTTAGACATTCTACAAAAGTTAGAAGTACATAATGTTATATTAGTTAATAAAAATTTACTCTTAGGAACTAAATCAAGTTGTAGTTCTTTTGAGATTTCTTTTAAACAATCTTCTTTTAAATTAATAATTGAAATTTTTTGATTGGATCCTAATTTTAAAACTCCACCATATTTTTTTGCTATTTCACCAATATGTATTATAGTATCAGGAGAAATAAACGGTGAAGATAAATTTGGAGTTAAAGTAAATCTTTTTTTGTCAGTTAAAGTTTTTTGAGTCTTAATGTAATTTTCCATATTTAAAATCCTCTACTTATTTTTAATAATTTATTATAACATTATTTACAATATATAGCTAAAGGTATTTAATATAATTTATAAGAAAAATAAATATGGAGGCAGTTATGATAGATTCATTTAAAATATTAATGTTAATAAGAGAGATACATTCAAAATCTATTAATAAAATAGAATCAAGTTTATTAGGAAGTGGACTTACACATCAACAAATAATAGTGTTAAAATTTGTTGCACACAATAAAAAAATTAATATAAGCCAATTATGTAAGGAAATGTATTTATCAAAAGGAACGGTATCAGGGATTGTAAACAGGCTTGAACAAGCAGGATATATAAAAAAAATTAAATATGAATCTGATAAGAGAAATACATATATAGAATTTTCAGAAAAAGGATTGGAATTTGCAAAAGATTTTAGAGTAAAAATAGAATCAGCCTTTGAAAATTTATTTGATAATTTAACAGAAGAAGAAAAAGAAGATATTGTTAAGTCTTTAAAATTAATAAAAGAAAAAATAAAATAATTGTTTCACAATTTATTGAAGTGGGTATATAATAATTAAATAAAAATGGTTTGCGTACAAACTAAAAGGAGGAGACATCATGAGTTTTAAATTAGTATTAGCTATAACTGCTATAACACTAGCTTTAGTATTTTATACAGTAGGTGTATTTAGTGAAAGAAAGGCTAAAGTATTAAAGAAAAATCATGTAATAATATTTTATTTAGGTTTAATATGTGATACAACAGGAACTTTTCTTATGAGACAAATAGCTAAATCAGGAACTATAGCTATTTCATCAACTGCTCAAACAATTCATGGGATAACAGGAACAATTGCTATTTTACTTATGTTATTTCATGCTGTATGGGCTACATGGGTACTTTACAAGGATGACAAAGAAAAACAAAAAGTATTTCATAAATTTAGTATATTTGTATGGTGTATTTGGTTAATACCATATATAATAGGTGCTATGATAGGTATGATGCACTAAGGACATATTAATTTATAATAATTCAAAATCCATTTTCAACTGTTTTGAAGTCAAGATAGTTAAAAGTGGATTTTTTTAATATAAAAATTAGAATGCTTTTTTTAAACTATCTAAAGTGATATAATTAGTTTACTAAAAAATAGGAGGATGTAAATGAAAAGCATATTACAAGATGTAATTTATTTAAACTTAATAACCACAGGATTAAATCCAAATTCCTCTGAAATAATAGAAATAGCAGCTATAAAAATAACTGATGGTAAAATATCAAAATTTAGTACTTTAATAAAGCCATTTGAAGAAGTTTCTGCCAGTGTATTTGGTATGTGTAAAAGCTTAAAGATGGAAGACTTAGATAAATCGCCAACTATATATCAAATAAAAAATAAATTAATAGAATTTATAGAAGATTATCCTATAATTTTTTATGATTTAAATTCTCAAAAATGTTTTATGGACAAATATATATTTACAGGGAATAAGTATCAAAATGAATTGTTAGATTCTATGCAGTTAGCTATGATTTTAGAGCCATATCATAAAGATTATAATATAAACTATCTTTTGAAAAATATAACTAAGTTAAACAAAGTCAAACAAAATAGGGCATTATATGATTGTATATTAAATATTCATATAATAAATTCATTACTTTTAAGGTTATTTAAAAATGAAGAATCAAGATTAGATAAATTATATTTTAATTTAGATCAATACTTTCATACTGCAAACTTACCTAAATGGGAATGGAGTAAGTATTTAAAAGAAATAGATAATAAAAAAGAATATGAAGAGTATGTAACTTATGAAATCAAATATAGCGATAATTCTAACAAACATAATTTTAATTTATCAAACTATAAAAATTCATATGAAAATTTATTAAAAATAAGTGAATTATGGACATCATCTAATAACTTTAGTTATATATTTAGACCAAAACAATATGAATTTACAAAGTTTATAAAAGAAGTATTTCAAGATGAAAATAACTCACCTAAAATAGGATGTATAGAAGCTCCAACAGGAATTGGAAAAAGTGTTGGATATTTAATACCTGCTATCATGGAATCTTTTTATAATGATAAAAAGATAGTAATATCAACAGATACTAAAAATCTTCAGATGCAACTTATAAATAAAGATATACCAACAGTTTTAAAATCTTTAAATTTATATGATAAAATAAATTACGGTTGCATGAAAGGTAAAAATAATTATTTATGTAATAAAAGGTTATATGAATATAAAAAAGATAAAATATTTAAAACTAAAAATGAGCTATTACAGTTTCTATATATTGAAAAACTTATACAAAGTGGAGAGTACGGAGATATAGAAGAAATACCTAAAAATGTAAAAGAAGTATTTAAAGATATAAATGACGTGATAATTGATTTAAGATGTGAATCTGATATATGTTATCCAGAAAAGTGTATAGAAAAGTGTTTTTATAAAAATCGTATAAAAGAACTTCCAAAAGAACACATAACAGTTATCAATCATTCTTTACTTGCTAAATGGCCATATAAAGAACAAAAACAGCTAGAATACTTAATAATAGACGAAGGTCATAATTTAATGGAAAAAAGTTATGATTTTTTTACATTAGAATCTAATAGTATACAATTAGAAAAACTTGTAGATGAATTATATCCTCACGATGATATAAACTATAAAAATATTAGTACAATGGATAAGTTTTATATAAGTGTTTTAGGAAAATTGCATTTAGATATAAACATAAGAAAAAAACTTCAAGAAACAATAATTTTTGTTAAAAAAAGTATAAATAATATATTGTATGAATGTAGTAAAACTCTTAAAAATGGCTTATATGATCATTCTTGGGAAATAAATAGACAAAAAGCACCACTTAAATATATTGAGCTTAAAAATAAATTAGATATAAAAAGTTTTATAAGACAGGAACTTAAAAATATAATTATTCATTTAAGAGAAATACTAAAAAATTTAAATTATATAATAGATCAATGTGAAAAAGAAGGAGAAGACGATAGTTATTTATTTAATACAATAAAAGCTAAATCTACAGATATAGATAGCACAATAACTACTATTGAAAACTTCATAGAAGAAGATTTAGATAATTATTGTAGAATAATAGATATAAATTATGAATATAAATACTTTAATATAAGAGTTATTCCTATTGATATAGCTGAAATGTTTGAAAGCATGTTTTTAAGCACAGTAAACACTGTTATATTTTTATCTGCAACTTTAAATATAAATAACAATATGAATAATTTTAAAAATACACTAGGTTTAAATAAACATAAAACTATGGATAAAACGATAGAATCTATATATGATTATGAAAGTAAAACTAAAATATTAGCTATGGATAAATTTCCTAAGTATAATGCTTTAAATGATGAATTTATAAATCAAACAGTAGATTTAATAGAAAAAATATGTATAAACAGCAATGGACATGTACTAGCTTTGTTCACTAGTAAAAATAGATTAGATAAGGTCTATGATAAATTAATTCATAAATTGAACATAAATAATGTAGAGCTCTTTAAAGATAAAACTTCTATTAATAATTTAAGAGACTTAAGTAAAAAATGTGTAGTATTAGCATCTAAAAGTTGTTTTGAGGGAGTTGATATACAAGGAGAAGGATTAACTTGTGTAATATTAGATAAACTTCCAAATAAAAGTATTGATGATCCATTACATTCATCTATAAGAAATTTTAAAAAATTATCTTATGAAGATGTTAATTATCCTCAATTAAGTATAAAAGCAAAACAAGCCTATGGAAGGTTAATAAGAAGTAAATATGATTATGGATATTTTATAATACTTGATATAGGTAACAACAATTCAACAATAAATAAACTTCAAAGAGATTTGCATAATAATAAAATACGAAGAGTTGATAAAGATTATGTGATTAAAAATATAAATAAAGATTTTAAGGCTTGGAAAATGGAAACTTTTAAGGAAATATTAAGAGATATTAAGTGTGATATATATAGCCCTTTAAAAGTTATATATAAAAATAATAAAGAAATGAGTAGAATTGATTATGTTAATGAAGAAATATCTAAAAGAAATATTTCCTTATTTATTAAAGATATTGATATTAAGAATAAAAAAATTAAAATTATTTATAAGTAGATAAATTTATAAATATAAAGAACTTGTGTTTAGCATAAAGTATTTTAAGTTAAATACAGGTTCTTTATTATTTTTTTGTGAATTTTTTTAACATAAATATTTATCTCTTAAATTTTTTAGATCATTTCGTGTTAAATTAAATTCTTTATATAAGTAATTTTCTATAGTTTCATAATCATCATTAATTCTTCTAAAAACTTCATTTATATATTCTTCATTTACTCCAAATATATATTTTAATTTTTCCTTTGGAATACTTTGTAATTCTGGTCTCGCAGTCATTATTTCACTTATAGCTTCACTTGAGGATTGATTACTTTTTAGATAATCTTTAATTATTTCTTCTTTTGTAATACCTAATATCATTAAAATTATTGCACATCCCACACCTGTTCTATCTTTACCTGCTGTACAGTGAGTAAGAATTGGCAAGTTAGATTCGTCTTGTATAAGCTCGACTAATTTTTTATAAGATTTATTATTAACTGGCAAGTTATAGTATGTTTCTTTTAACATATCAAAAGCTCCATTATTATCAAACATTTTTGATATCATATCCTCAACTGATCCGAATTTAACTTCATTTGGATTTGGGGTAAGAATAGCTGGAACTCTTATATATTTTATATTTTTTACTACTTGAGATGGACTAGCTAAGTTTTCTGCATCATCTCTATAATCAAATACTACCTTTATTTTTAAATCTTTTAGCATTTGTATATCTTCTTTGCTTAAATTAGATAAATTACCAGATCTAAAAAATAATCCTTTTTTTACAAATCTTCCATCAGCTGATTTACATCCACCAAAGTCTCTAAAATTTAACAAAACTAACACTCCTTTTTATTATGTAATATATGTAAAAACATACCACAAAATATTAAGTTTAATCATATTAGCTTTAATATAAAATTTAAAAAGTTAATAAATTTAAAAGATAGGCTTGAAATAATTGCTTAAGAATATTATAATCTAATTAAGTAATTACTTAATTAAAAGAGGTGAACATGAATAAATTATCTAAAATATTTAAAGCATTAAGTGATGAAACAAGACTAAAAGTTCTTTTATTAGTTTCAAAGAGGGATATATGTCAAAAAGGGATTTCTAAGTATTTAGGAATAACTGATTCATCAGTTTCACAGCATATAAAGATTTTAAAAGAGGCTGAAATAATAACTGGATATAAAGAAGGATATTATGTATTTTATCATGTAAACAAAAATGTATTTGATGATTGTATAACTTTTTTCAATTCAATAGAAAATATTAATAATAATATTTTAGAAGTTTCAAATATAAATTTAATAAGCACAGATTGTACAAGAAATTGTAAATCAATTAAAAAATGTTGTAAAAGAAGGGAGAATTAAAAATGAAAGTTTGTATACCAGTAGAAGTAAATGAAGGGTTAAAAAGTAAACCATTTGGGCATTTTGGATCAGCTCCTATGTTTTTAGTTTATGATTTAGAAAGTAAAGAATTATCTCAAATAAGTAATGGTGATTTAGGTCATGAACATGGTAAGTGTCAACCTATAAAAGCATTATCAGGAAATGTTGTTGATGCAGTTATAGTAGGAGGTATAGGACAAGGAGCTATAGTTAAGTTAAATTCTATGGGTATAAAAGTATATAAAGCTCAAGCTGATACTGTTGAGGAAAATATAAATTTATTTAATGAAAATAAATTAAATGAATTTCCAAGTAATCACACTTGTTCACATGATGGTTGCGGACATCACTAAATATAAATGAAAATTTATTAAATAAATAAAAATAGGTCTATTATAGACCTATTTTTGTTTATTTAAATTAATTAAGGGGTAAATAGAAAATAAAATAAATAATTTAAATATATAACTATAAAAAACTAAGTATACTATGTATTTCATAAGAAATAATAAATAAATTTATGTTATTATAACTTTATAAAAATAGTATACAGTAAAAACGGAGGCGTGTTATGGTTTCAAGACTAGAATTAAAATCAAGAGCGAAAAGCCAGTTAAAAGATAATTGGATATTAGCTATAATAACATTTGTTTGTTATTCACTTATATTACAATTAGTGAACGTTGAATTTACTAAATCTGTAGAAGCATCAAATTTTGGTATTGCTTTAAATATATTAGGAATACTACTTTATGGGCCGTTGCAAATTGGCATATGCAGATTTTCTTTAAATTTAAGTAAAGGTGATTCAAGTGCAAAATTTAAAGATTTATTTTCTGGATTTGATGTGTTTTTAAAATCATTAATTATGAATTTAATAATAATGATATGTATTAGTATAGGTATGATATTATTTATAATACCAGGGATTATATTAATTTTTATGTTTTCACAAGCAAATTACATATTAGCTGAAAATCCAGAAAAATCATCTATAGAATGTTTAAAAGAAAGTATCAAGATGATGAAAGGATATAAATTTGAATACTTTGTATTGTATTTAAGTTTTGCAGGATGGTTTATATTATCTATTTTAACTTTTGGAATAGGATTTTTATGGCTTATTCCATATTATCAAATAACAACAACTAATTTCTACTTAGAATTAAAAAATAATTAATACATATTTAAAAAGATGATTGTATATACAATCATCTTTTTATTGTATTTAAATAAAATAAATGATATATTTTATTTAAAAACTAAAATAAAAGAGGATTTTGTATGTATTTGCCAAATAAAATCACAAATGTATTAGCTAAAATAGATAAATCTTATGAAATTAAGTATACCAATGGTAAGATAACATCTATATATATAAATGAAAAGGATATAAAAATAGAAGCTTCTAGCAAAGGTTATTGCTTAAATTTAAAGGGAGGACCTATATTTTTAAATGACCTTAAATCTTTAGAGCCTTTGCTTATAAAAATGGGTGTTATAAAATCTAAAAAAGCAAAAAATAAGGAAGTAAAAAATATAAAAGATAATTTAGTAGAATTATTTTTACAAAAGAAAAATACATTTTCTGTGGAATATGTAGATTCTAAAGCAATATCTATAAAAATGTATAATCCAAATTTAAGTATTAAAAAAACTGGAGTAGGATATGCTATGATTGTTAATAATGAAAGTATATCTATAGACAATGTAAATTCTTTAAAAAAATTACTTATAAAAATGAATTTAGTAGAAAAAGAAAAAAGTTCTAATAAAAAGTCAAAGGATAATATTTTATTTGAACAACTTACTATGAACTTAGATGAAGTTCAAAACTAAAAGGAGGAAGTACTATGGGATGTCCTAATTGTAGATGTAATAAAAATAAAATAAATGAAGAAGAATATAATGAACTTAAAGCGTATTTACAAGAAGAAATTAAAGATTATAAAATTATTGATTATATAAATTCAGATAATAAAAGTGATAGATTTGTCGAAGTTGAATTTGAAGACTATATATTAGAATTAGAAAATATAGATACTAAAAATTTGACTTTAGACAAAGTAATTGACAATATAATTAAAAACAACATGGTATAAATAAACTTTTATAGTAAAAGTGGCTTCACTAAAAATGAAGCCACTTTTTATATCTAACAAAATTTTAAATTAATAAACTATAGCTAGATACTAATATCAAAACAAGAAAAATTAAACAAATTGTTTTTGATATTATAGATAAACTTATAGAAAATACAAATTTCAATTTACGAGGTAATGTAGAAAATACTATGAATATTAAAAGTCAAATTAAACAAAATGAAGTTAGCATAGAATTAACCTACCTATTAATGTGACATTATATTTTCTATTGAGTTGTAAGATTAGTATAACCTTTAGTTTAAAATAAAAACATAAAAAGTTTATTTTTTATAAATTTTAATATAATCACTTACTAAGCCGTAGTATTCAGAAGAGTTATACATAAAATATGAAGAAAAAAATTTAACAATTATACTACTACTTAAAATGTATTTATTTTCCTGTAAAAATTTTTTATCTGCATATAATATAGATTCAATTGCTAATTTTAAATTTTGTTTAAAAATATTATATTTATGTTTTATTTCATATGGATTATAACCTTTTATATAAATATAAAAACATAAACTGTATTTATTTTGACTAACTAAAATCCATTCACCTAAAATTTCACCTCTTAAATCAAAATCAATTTTTTTATAGTTATAAAAATTACCTATATCTAATTGTAAAAAATTAGTATCAACATTATAAGTAAGTGTATATTTTCTATTACTTAAAATATTCTTTTTAGAGTTAGGATAAATAAAATTTACTTTAAGATTATCAGGCGAAAGTGTAATAAAAATCACCACCTATATTTAGTAAATAATAAAATATATTCCTAATGAGATAAAAGTATAATAAAAATTTCAAATTTATATAAAAATAATATAAGAATTAAAAATGGTTTAAGAAAGGATAAGCTATGAGACAATTTAAAAGACTTATATCATTAACAGCTATAGCTATACTTTTATCAACGAATTTAGGATTTACACAAAGTAAAGCAGAAAAATTAATGCCATCTGCAGATGTAGTTTTTGTAAATCTTAATTTAAAATATCCTATAGTTCAGATGGTTTTAAACAAAGATACTGATTTTAAAGAAGAAGATATAATTTTATCCGTAATTTCAATTAACAAAAAGTTTAGATATGATTTAAAAGATTTAACTGATTTATACAAATCAGAAAATGAGAAGGTAATAGTAAGATTTATAAGAGACAAAAAAGAATATTCACAAATTTTTACAAGTAAAGATTTTAGAGGAATATATTTAAGTTTCACTCAACAGTTTTATGGGACTATAACAGCAGTTAAAGAAGATGGTTCTTTTGTAGGACTTAGTCATAATATAAAAGGATCAGAAGTTGCTGATAGCACACAAGTATTTGAAACAACATATGTACATTCTATAAAAGCTACACTTTTTAATTCTGGAGGCTTAAAGCCTCATATAAAAGAAAATGAAGATGGTAAGTTAAATTATATAGGAGATATAGGCAAATATAGTGATTATGGAGTAGAAGGTAAGTTAAAAGAAAATAAATTTGAATATAAGAAATCTATGGATATAGCTAAACCTAAAAAAGGTATTGCGTATATATATTGTAAATCTCCGATTACTAATGAAAAAAAATTACATGAAATAGAAGTATTAAAAATATATGAAGATGGAGCAAAAATAAAGATAAAAGATAAAGAGCTTAAAGAATATAGAGGTGGGGTAATTGGAGGGATGAGTGGTTCACCTGTTATACAAGATGGAAAATTAATTGGAGGAGTTAGATCAAGTTTAATTTATAATCATAAAGTAGGTTATATATCAAACATAGACTATATGCTAAAAAATGAAAAAGAGAATAGTTAAAGTAATATAGATAATTAGATATGAAAGTTTATAAATTATTTTTGATATTACCATTACTTTTTTTTACATTAGGATTTAACAAATTAGACAATTTAAATTTATTAGATGAAAATAATTTTAAATGGCATATAGATAGTGATGAAGATGGTCTTCCAGATGCTTTGGAAGAAATATTAAAAACTGATAAATATAATAAAGATAGCGATAATGATAAGTTAAGTGATGAAGAAGAGTTAAAAATAGGTTCAAACCCTTTATATAAAGACTATAATAGAGGTTTGAAGTATGAATTAAGTAATGATTATATAACTGATGACTTTAAATTAAATAAAAATATATATGTAAATGAGTATATGTTACTTGAAAGTGCTGATCTTGCTAGCAAAATAATTGAAAAAAATCCTATAGGACAAACTATAGGAGAGCTTTTTACAGATAAGTATAAATCTATAAAAGATTTTAAAGTTATTAGATATGAAAATGGAAATAGAGGGTTTGGAGGAATAGCACTTAGATGTGGAAATTCTTTAATAGTTTCATATAAGCCAACTAGAAGTTATATGGATTGGATTGGAAATTTTACAACTCAATTTATGCCACATCCACAAAGAGATTATGCTATAGAATTTATAAGACCATTAGTAAGTAATGATACAAAAGTATATATAAGTGGACATTCTTTAGGTGGATTACTAGCTCAATATGCAACATATGATTTAGTTAATAAAGGTTATAATAATATAAAAACTGTTACTTTCAATTCAGCTAATACATTTAATCCAAAACATATAAAAGGTAAATATGCACCACCTATTATAAAGAACAGTTTAATAAAAGATTATATATCAGCATATATGAATTTAATACCTAAAAAAAATGAAGATTATATTATAGATGCATCATATATAACTAGATTTTTAAATAAGAGCATAGAGTATAAAGGATTTGTGGATATAAATAATTATAAATTTAAAAAAAGTGATTTTAAAAATTATAATAATATAGTTAAAAATTATATAGTATCTAATGACCCTTTATACTTAATTATAAATGGTGGATATCTAGGAAAAAATGAAATTAAAGAGTTAGGCATTGAAGATATAGATGTAGTAAAAGATAAAAATAAATTAGGTGATTATCATAAATTAGAAAATTTTATAGATATTGTAGAAGATTAATTAAATTATTAAAAGAGTGTCTTTAGACACTCTTTTAATAATATTCATTAAAATCACAATCTACACTAAACTCATTTGGACTTAATAATCCTCCAAAAGATATAGATATATTACTCATTTGTGAAGCTAATCTTTTATTTATAACTATGTTATATCCATCTATAACAAATAACTGGTCATCTTCTTTTAAATCATCTAAAGTTAAATGAATTCTAGCATCAGACCAAAAACTTATTGTCCTTATAAATATTCTTATATATTTTTTATCTTTATCATTGCATATTAATTTATTAAGTTCTTTTTTAGCAGAATCATATATTTGTATATTCATGTCATATCTCCTTGGTCAAATTTACTTTATTATATAATAATAATTTGGAAAAGTAAATTTAACAAGGACTCTAAATTTTTAAGAAAGATTTTGATTGTTTAAGCAATCATCACATACAAAGCCTTCATTAGGGAAATAATTATTTTCATTATGAGGATATGGATTAAGACAACGACAACATGTACTATGATAATATTTAGGTACATTATAGACTTCTATACCAGGTACGGAGTTAAATGTATCTAATGTTTTAGATGCTGTAAAATAATCTTCATATATATATTTAGCTTCTTCAATAGCCTTTCTTTTTAAATAGCTATCATTCATAAAAAATACCTCCTATATAATTTTATATAGTTAGTATTCCTATAAATGTAAATTGTATTAAGTAAAAATATGGTAGTTAATAGAAATATAATTAATATTATTATATAATATATATAGAAAAATTTAAGAGAGCGTAGCATTAATGTTAATTAAGAACTTAAAAGCTTTAAGTAAATTACAATTTAAAGTAGTAAAAAAAGTTAATATTTGCAAATAATACAAATACCACTTATAATAGACGATATGAAACTTGTGAATATATAGTAAAATATATCAAATAATGTGTTGGACATAAATTTAAAAATTATATGGTATTTTTATAGGATATAATTTTATAGAGTTGGTTTATGCAATTATTATTAAAAAGCATTAGTATAAAAAACAAGTTTAAATAAAAGACATGAGTTATGAAAGTAAGGAAATTTTCAAAAGTAATTTCTCTCAAAATAATAAGAATACTCATGTAGGATTTTGCGTATTAGAAAGTCACTTTTTATAAATAGTGAATCTTACTAATGATAAGTTAATAGGAGTTGATAGATATATTATAAAAAAGTATTTTGATAGCAAGGATCATAATGAATTTGATTATGAATATACTTATCAAGGAATGATAAAAGTATTGCAAACTGAGGTTAGATGTATAAGAATAAATAAATATAAAGGTATTATAATGCTTATATAAACTAGATACTCTGAGAGTATGTATAAAAAATTATTAAAAATGGAATTTAAATAAGATTACTCGAAAAAGTGAAGATATAGTGGTATATGTAAAAAATTTGGGAGAATATAAAGGAAATTTAAATTATGTATATAATATAAATAATATGTTTTATATTATAGGGTTAAAAGCCCATATTAAAACTTAAGATGGGGGGCAATAACAAATATATGAGTGACAAGAAAAATAAAAAAAGTAGCCTAATTAAAAAAATAGCAACAACTTTTTTAGTTTTATTTGGATGTGGAGTGGCAGCTGTAAGTATATTTATCATAGGCATATTAATTAATACTCCAGATGTAGATCCAAAAAATATGATATTTTCAGAAAACTCTATCATATATGATTCAAATAAAAAGGTAACAGAAAAAACTCAAGGTGAAGAATCTAGATATGTAGTTAAAAATGCAAATGAGATGCCACAAAATATGAAAAATGCAGTTCTTGCTATAGAAGATCATACTTTTTATGAACATGGTGGTATAAATCTTAAAAGAACCATTGGTGCATTTGTACAAAATTTTAAATTAGGATATAAAGCACAGGGTGCTAGTACAATTACACAACAGTTAGCTAAAAATTTATATTTAACTAATGAAAAGACTTATAAAAGAAAAATAAAAGAACTTTACTATGCACTTAAGTTAGAAAAATCTTTAAGTAAAGATGAAATATTATTGGCTTATTTAAATACAATGTCTTTGGGACAAGGTACTAGAGGTGTAAAAGCTGCAGCAGCTAAGTATTTTGATAAAGATGTATCTGAATTAAATTTAGCAGAATGTGCACTTTTAGCAGGTATAACTAAGTATCCAAGTAAATATGCTGCATATAAGACATCACCATTAACACTTGATGATGACATTGAAAATGCTCAAATAATAATATATCCTCAAGATTATGTTCCAACTGATAATGATATGAAAATGTATAAAAAATTATTAGAAGATGGAAAAATTGATGGTCTTACGTATGATGCATTAAAAAAAGGAAGAAATGTAATATACAAAGCTGAATTTAATAGTGAATCTAAAAAAAGACAAGAAGTTGTACTATCTAGAATGTTAGAACTTGGATATATAACAAAGAGTGAATATGATGATGCTATAAAGCAAGAAATAAAAATAAAATTAGGTGATAAAGTAGACAATAAAAATTCTTCATACTTTAATACTTTAGTTAAAAAAGATGTTATAAAAGCTTTAATAAAAGAAGGATACACTAAAGATGAAGCTGAAGATATGTTATATAATGGAGGTCTTAGAATATACTCAACTATAGACTCTTCTATGCAAGATTTAGTTGAAAAAGAATACAATGATAATTCAAATTTCCCAGGAACATATAGGGACGAACATGGTAATTTACAACCTCAATCTGCTATGGTTATTATGGATAACAATAATGGTCAAATTAAAGCTATGATAGGTGGACGTGGTATAGGTGGAGATAGCTTATATAATAGAGCTATAAAGCCAAGACAACCAGGGTCATCTATAAAGCCTCTTGCAGTTTATTTACCACTTATGGAAAAGGTAGGTATGACACCACAGTCTTTAATGAATGATACTCCACTTAAAAAAGTAAATGGTAAAGATTGGCCTAAAAATGCAGGAGGATCATATCATGGAAGAGTAGGAATGAGTGAAGCACTTAAGCATTCATATAACGCTGCGGTAGTTCAAGGAGCAGCAATGCTAGGAAATAATGAGAAAGAATCTATGGAAGTAGTTCAAAAAGCATTAAAAGATGTAGGTATAACAACTGCTAAAGAAGCTAGACATTATTCAGCAACACTTGGAGGTATGGATACAGGTGTATCTCCACTTGAAATGACAGCTGCATATGCGACTATAGCGAATGGTGGAGTTTATGTAGAACCTATAACATTTACTAAAATAGAATTATCAAATGGTGATGTATTACTTGAAAATAAACCTGAAAAGAAAAGAGTTTACTCACAAAATACAGCTTACTATATGACTAAGATGTTAGAAGGTGCAGTTAACAGCGGAACAGGAAAATCAGCTAGAATGTCTAATATGGCAGTAGCAGGTAAAACAGGAACAACTAATAATAATTTTGATGCATGGTTCTGTGGATTTACACCGTACTACACAGCATCTGTTTGGATAGGAAATGATAGAAATCAATCACTAGCAAAAGGAAGTCAAATAGCAGCAGCTTTATGGAAGGATGTTATGAATCCTATACATAGTGATTTAGATGGTAGAAGTTTTGATAAAGTAGGACCATTTTCAGGCGTTGATGTAAATTATAGTCAGGGAATGAGTGCAAGTCCAAAGCCTGAATCAAAACCTGAAGAAGATCAACCTACAGAACAGACTGAGCAAAATCAACCGGCAACACCAGAGCAACCAGTAGAAACACCAGAACAGCAACAACCAACAACACCGGAAACACCATCAGAAACACCAGAACAACAACCACCAGTAACACAACCACCGGCAACGCAACAACCAGAAGCGTCTCCACCAGTAACACAACAACCAGCAACGCCGCCACCGGCAACGCAACAACCATCAACAGAACAGCAAGCACCACCAGCTGCTTAAATAAAAAGATATAGGATTTTATCCTATATCTTTTTAAATTTAATCAATTTTTAAATATAACTAAAATCATATAAGCTATATAAGCTATTATTAATATAATTCCTTCAAACTTATTTATATCTTTTTTTCTAATAGAGAATATATAGGTAATTATTGTGAAAATTATCATTATAAATAGATCTAAAAATATATTATTATCTACAGATATAGGATTGATTAAAGATGATACACCTAGTATGAATAAAATATTAAATATGTTAGATCCTATAACATTTCCTAAAGCTATATCGCTTTCACCTTTACTAGCGGCTACAACAGAAGTTACAAATTCAGGTAAGGATGTTCCTATAGATACTATAGTTATACCAATAATTTTTTCACTTACTCCAAAATTAAGAGCTATTATAGAAGAACAGTCAACAACTAATTTGCCACCAATTACTATACCAAATATTCCAATTACAGAAAAAATAATAGATTTAGATAAAGACATATTAGATTTATAAATATTAGTATAACAATCATTATTAGAGTTTAAAGATTCGCTTCTAGAATTTAGAGAAACTTCTAATAAATAATATATAAATATACAAAAAAACATTAAAAATACTAATCCATCACCATTTGACAATATAGAATTTTGTGTTTGTTGAAAAATTAAATCATTAGATAAAACTAATAATAAAATTGATGATAATATAAGAAAAGGAAATTCCTTTATAAGTATAGATTTTTTTACTGATAAAGGTTTTATAAAAGCTGACATACCTGCAACGCATAAAAGGTTAAATATATTAGATCCAATAATATTTCCAAGTGCAATATCATTTTGTCCTTGAATTGATGCAGTAATACTAACAGCGGCCTCAGGAGAACTAGTTCCAAAAGCAACTATGGTAAGACCTATAATTAAAGGTGGTATTTTAAGCAATGTAGCTATATTAGATGAACTATCAACAAAATAATCTGCCCCTTTTATTAAAAATAAAAAACCAAGTAGTAAGAATAAATAAACCATAATATATCTCCTTTTTAATTTAATTTATAAATAAAAAAGACCTTCTAAATGAGTAGAAAATTTCTACTCATTTAGAAGGTCTTGCTAACAAGATTAATCTTGCTAATTAACCGAGTGATAAACACTGATATGACGATTAATTAACACTAATGTGTAAGCTACTCCCCTTCTAGGGAATTTAGTTTTATAATTTAATTATATGTAAATTTTGTAAAAAGTCAACTAAACTATAATAATTTATTTCTAGACATTATAAATGTAAGTATTAAACACATAATGCATGTAATTAAGATGACTATCCAAAATCCACTTGGATGAGTTGAAAAAGGTAAACCTTCAACATTCATACCAAAAAAACCTGACACAATTGTTGGTATTGACATTATAAGGGTAATAGATGTTAAAAATTGCATAACTGTATTTTGGTTATTACTAACTATTGCACTAAATGCATCCATTATTCTGCTTAAAATATCACCGTATATAGTAGCCATTTCTAAGGCTTGTTTATTTTCTATAATAACATCTTCAAGTAAATCTTCATCTTCTGAATATTTTTTTATAGACTCAGTTCTAAGCATTTTATTAAGAACAAGTTCATTAGCCTTTAAGGATGTAGAAAAATATATAAGAGATTTTTCTAATTCTAAAAGTTGAACTAATTCTTTATTTTTCATAGATTTATAAATTTCTTTTTCTATAGCTATTGTCATTTTATTTATTCTTCTAAGATAATGAAGATAATAACTAGCGTTTTTATAAAGTATTTGAAGAATAAATCTAGTTTTTTTATAAGTGAAAAAATTCTTAACATGCCCTACTATAAAATCATTTAATATTTTAGTTTGAGCTGTACAAACAGTAACTATTGTATTATCTAAAATTATTATACCTAATGGAATAGTAGAGTAATGTGCAGATGAAGCATCACTTTCATCTATTGGAATATCTATAAGTATTAATATATGATTATCTTCAATATCAATTCTTGAACGTTCCTCTTCATCAAGTGCTGCTTTAATACTTTCCATGTCTAAATTAAGATTATTAGATACTTCAAGTATCTCAGCTGTAGTAGGTTCAACTAAATTAACCCAACAACCATTTTCAAATGATTTTAATTTTTCTAATTTAGAGTCAATTGTTTTATAGTATCTTATCATTTGATCACTCCTTTATTCAGTTTTAAAAGCAATCACTTAAGTATTATCTACATAATTGCTTAAACATATAATTGAATAAAGGGATTTAAGCAATTGTTAAGTTATACTAAGTGATTTAAGAAACAAACATATCCGCAATGGAATACTGTCCATTTTTAATATCACTCCTTTTATTTATAATTAGTAAAAAAGACCACATCGGCATTACTGCTTAAGCGGTCATGTAATTAAATAATACCATAAATTAAATTTTAATACAACAAAATAATACATTAAATTTATTAAATATTAAAAATATAAATACAACAAACAATAATTAATACATTTAAATAAAACTTTTAATTAATTATAGTTAGTTGAAAAAAATAAAATAATTTGATAATATATAAATTACTTTAAATCTTAAAAAGACAGTTCGAAAGCCTCCTGTCTTTAAATAAAACTATGGTTAAGTCTTAAAATGTAGTATTTTATATTATTACTTTTATGTAAAACCGTAGTTTTTCTACGGTTTTTTGAATTTTAAGGCAATAAGGAGAAGATATATGACTCAAAATACAAAAAAATTAGTTACTACGGCTTTAGTTGCAGCTATATATGCAACTTTAACTTTAGTTTTAAGTGGCATAAGTTATGGACCAATACAGTTTAGAATATCAGAAATTATGGTATTACTTCCATTTATAAGAAAGGATTATATATGGGGACTTACTATAGGGTGTTTTTTAGCTAATATAATAGGTCCATATGGAGTTCCAGATATAATATTTGGAACAACTGCAACATTTTTAAGTGTATATGCAGTTTACTTAACTAGTAAAATAATGAAAGGAAATAAATATGCATTACTAGTAGCATCATTTTGGCCAACAGTTATAAACGCAATTATAATAGGAGTTATGTTAAATGTATTTGTTGGAATGCCACTTATAGTATCAATGTTACAAGTAGGATTTGGTCAATTTGTAGTTATAACAATAATAGCTGTACCACTATATAAATCATTAGAAAAAAAGTATTTTAAATTATTAGAAAATGCATTTTAATATAAATTTAGAGAGGGAATAGTATGTTTACTCAATTTTTGATAGGCTCAACTATAGTTTTAGGAAGTGCTTTACTTTATAAATATGAAACTGAAACTTTAGAAACAACAAGGTATGAAGTTGAAAATAGTAAAATACCAAAAGAGTTTGATAATTTTAAAATAGTTCAAGTAAGTGACCTTCACAATAAAAGTTTTGGTAAAAATAATAAAAAGCTATTAAATAAAATTGAAAATGAAAACCCAGATATAGTAGTTATAACCGGAGATTTAGTTGAAGGTGATAATAAAAACTTTCATGTAGCTTTAAATTTTATTGATGAATTAGCTAAAAAGCATAAGGTTTATCATATAATAGGGAATCATGAACAAAAATCTTTAATTAAAAAATATAAAAATGAATATAAAGATTATTTTAAAGAATTAGATAAAAAACCTATTATAAACTTACACAATGAGAAGGTTACTTTAAATAAGGGTAATTCAAATATAAACGTTTATGGATTTATAGTTCCTTTAGATTATTATCCTTATTTCTTTAAAAATTATAAAAACAGGAAAAAAAGGCTCGGATGTGAATTTATAGATAATTCTTTAGGTAATTTAGATAAATCTGATTATAATTTAATGCTTGCGCATACTCCATTTTTCTTTGATGATTATGAAAATTATGGAGCAGATTTAGTTTTGTCAGGGCATGTACATGGTGGTATAATAAGGTTACCTTTAATAGGTGGAGTATTATCTCCTAATAGAGAATTTTTCCCAAAGTATGATTTTGGTAAATATGAAAAAAATGATACTACAATGATATTAAGTAAAGGGCTAGGTGGCTCAAAAGTATTAATAAGATTTAATTGTAAACCAGAAATAGTAAGTATAACTTTAAAATGTAAGTAAATCCATTAGCTTAAGCTAATGGATTTTTTATTTAATATCGAAAATCCCTATAATATGATTATCATATATAGTAATTTTCGATACAAAAATTTGTATAATTTTGATATAATTGATTATGAAATTAAGAAATTTACAAATATTTGTAAAAAGACATAAAAGGGGAGTATGTATATGAAATTTACTAAAAAATCTAAAATCTTTACGATAAGCATTGTATTAGCTTTAACTATAAGTAGCTTAGTTGGATGTTCTTCAAAAGAAAAATCTAATGAAAAAAACAAAGCAGCTAGTGGTTATGAAAATATAAATGCTAAAGAGACAGAAGATTTATTAGCTAGTGGAGATGATATAGTAGTTGTAGATGTTAGAAGTAAAGATGAGTATGATATGGGGCATATTGATAGAGCTATGCATATAGACTATAATGAATTTAATGATAATTTAAGTAAATTAGATGACTATAAAGATAAAACAGTTTTGCTTTATTGTAAAACTGGAAATAGGAGTGAAAAAGCTGCAAAAATATTAGAAAAGAACGGATTTAAAAAAGTTTACAATGCTGAAGATGGCGTTGAAGAACATGATTATAAATTAGTTAAATAAAATATAACCTCCTAGCTTAATAAATTTTGGCTGGGAGGTTATATTATTTATAATAAAACAACAAAGGAGGATTGACATGAAAAAAATTATTGCCTTGGTAATAACAATGTCACTTATATTTTTAGTAGGATGTAATAACAGTAATAGTAGTAAAAAATCAGAAGATGCAATTTTAGGTAAAAGCTATGAAGAAATAGCGCAAAGTGCTAAAGGAACTACTGTTAATTTTTATGGATGGGGAGGAAATGAAGTTTTAAATAAGTGGTTTGATAATTATGTTGTACCTAATATGAAAGAAAAATACAATATAACTGTTAAAAGAGTAGGTATGGATATAGATACTATACTTAATAAATTAATGTCAGAAAAGCAAGCTCAAAATTCTAAAGGAACTATAGATGTAGTTTGGTTAAATGGAGAAAACTTTAAAACAGCAAAAGATAATAAACTTTTATTTGGTCCATTTTTAGAAAAAATAGTAAATTATGATAAATATGTAGATAAAAATTCAAAAGATATAACTACGGATTTCGGAACACCTGTAGATAATATGGAAGCACCTTGGGGTAAAGCAACATTTACTGTAGTAAAGGATTCAGCTAAAGTAAATTCAAATATAGTAAATACTAGTTCTTTAAAAGAAGCTATAATTAATAATCCAGGTAAATTTACATATCCTGCACCTCCAGATTTTACAGGTAGTGCTTTTGTAAGAAATATAATTTACGATATAGTAGGTTATGAAAAAATAGCTAATTTACCAGAAGATGAAGCTAAAGTTAAAGAGGTTATAAAGCCTGCTATGGATTACTTAAATGAAATAAAACCTTATTTATGGAATAAAGGGAAAACTTATCCTGCAAATACACCACAATTAAATAATATGTATTCAGATAATGAAGTTTACTTTACTATGAGTTATTCACCTAATGAAGTTGCAGGTAAAATTAAGTCAGGTGAATTTAGCAAAACTAGTGAATTTATAAACTTTGATAAAGGTAATATATCTAATACTCACTTCTTAGCTATACCTGAAAATGCACAAAATAAGGAAGGTGCTATGGTATTAATAAATTACCTAACAAGTATAGATGCTCAAGCTTCTAAAAGTAATCCTAAAAACTGGGGTGATATGACTATATTAGATTTAAATAAAGTACCTAGTGAAGATAGATCTAAATTTTATGCTCCAGTAAAGATTAAAAATCCAGTACCAGAGATAAAAGCTAGTTTAGTTCCTATAATAGAGAAAATTTGGATGGATGAGGTAGCTAATAAGAATGAATAAGTTAAAGCCATATTTACTTATAGCACCTGCAACTTTATTAATGATTTTCATAATGGGTATAGGAATAATGACTTGTATATCTCAAAGTTTAGGATATTTTCCACAAATAGGATTAGAATATATAACTTTAAATTATTACAAAACTATACTAAATAATAAACAGTTTTTAGATTCTTTATTTTTAAGTTTAAAGACATCTTTAATATCTTCTATAATAGCTGTTATTGCAGGTGTAGTGTTAGCTTATTTCATGTCTAAAGATAGATTTTCAAAATTTAGATATTTTTTATTAAATTTACCAATAATAGTGCCACACATAGTAGTGGTACTATTAATTTTTGCTATATTTTCAAAAACTGGTATATTGTCTAGAGTATTATATAATTTGAACATAATAAAAGACTCTAGTGAATTTATAAGCTTGGTAAATGATAAAAATGGAATAGGTATAATGCTTGTGTATATATATAAAGGGATACCATTTATTGCTATGACAACGTTTAATATTTTAAAAAGTATAGATAAAAAATTAGAAGAAGTATCGAAAAATCTAGGAGCAAATAAATATCAAACTTTTAGATTTATAATACTTCCTCAGATAATGCCTACTATACTTTCATCATTTATAATAATATTTGCATTTTCTTTTGGATCTTTTGAAGTACCATATTTAATAGGAGCAACAAATCCGAAAGCACTTCCAGTTAATGCATATATAAGCTATATTAGTTTGGACTTAAATCAAAGACCAATAGCCATGGCTATGAATACTATATTAGCTAGCATAAGTTTTGTACTTTTAATTATTTATGATTATATATTCAAAAAATTATATAAATACAAATCATAGGTGAAGTTATGAATAAAAATTTAAGAAGATTAATAACAAATATAATTTTATTATCATTAATACTACCACTTTCAATACTTTTTATATGGGCGATAACATCTTCTTGGGTATTTCCTGAAATTATACCTGTTAACTTTTCTATAAGAGGATTTGAATATATATTAAGCTTTGAAAATATAAAGATATTATTAAATAGCTTATTAATATCGTTAGCAGTAGTAGTATTGACTATAATAATAAGTATACCAGCAGCTAAAGCTATAGCATTATATGAGTTTAGAGGGAAAAAATTAGTTGAATTATTGATTTTATCTCCAATAATAATTCCTATGATAGCTGTAGCTATGGGAATACAATTAACCTTTATAAGACTTGGCATGGCAAACACTGTATTTGGGGTTATAATTATAAATATATTACCATGCTTACCGTATGGAATAACGATAATAACTGATGTATATAAAATAATAGGAAACAAATATGAAATACAAGCAAGTATGCTAGGAGCTAATAAGGTAGATATATTAAGGTATGTAACATTTCCTTTAATATTACCTGGAATAATAGGAGCATCTAGTATGTGTTTTATTATTTCTTTTAGTCAGTATTTTTTAACATTAATAATAGGTGGAGGTAGTGTAATAACTTATCCACTAGTAATGTTTCCATATATTCAAAGTGGAGATAGAACACTATCATCTCTATATAGTATAGTGTTTATTATAATAAGTTTAGTTATAGTTGTATTGATGGAAAAATCACTAGAGAGTTATTACTTAAAAGATAAGGAGAAAAAAAATGTCATCAGTTAAAATTGTTAACTTGACGAAGAGTTTTAATAATATAGAGATACTTAAAAATATAAATATTGATATAAATCAAGGAGAATTTGTAACACTTTTAGGAAAATCAGGATGCGGAAAGAGTACAACTTTAAAGTTAATAGCAGGACTTGTAAATCCTGATAGTGGAGATATATTATTTGATGAAAAATCAGTTTTAAATACAAAAACTCAAGATAGGGAAGCAGTAATAGTATTTCAAGACTATTCATTATTTCCACATATGAATGTGTTTGAGAATATAGAGTTTGGTCTTAAAATAAAAAAAATAAATAAAAATACTAGAAAAAATAAAGTTAGAGAACTTTTAAATTTAGTTAAATTAGAAGGTTTTGAAAAAAAATATCCAAGTCAACTTTCAGGAGGACAAAAACAAAGAGTTGCCATTGCTAGAACATTAGCTGTAAATCCTAAGATATTATTGCTTGATGAACCTTTTTCTAGTTTAGATATAAACTTAAGAAATGAAATGAGAGAATTTGTATTAAACCTACAAAAAAGTTTAAATATAACTACTATATTGGTTACTCATGATAAAGAAGAAGCTTTAATGATGAGTGATAAGATAGCTGTTATGATAAATGGAGAAATAGCACAGTTTGATACACCTAAAAATTTATATGAAAAACCAATATCAAAAGAAGTTGCAAATATATTTGGTCAAAGAAATTATATAAATGGAAATATAATTGATGGAATATATAAATCCGATTTAATAAGTATAGATTTAAATAATAATGAAAATGAGAAAAATATAGAGTTCATGATATCAAAAGAAGATATTAATATACACAACTTTAATCATATAGAAGGATTAGAAGCTAATGTATTAAAAAAAGTATATGCAGGAGATATCACTTATTATGATGTTTCTATTAATGATACTTTAATAAAAATAAGTTCTAATAATAGTTTATATGAAGTAGGAGAAGATGTAAAAATAACAATAAATCCTAAAAATGTAGTTTACTTTAAAAAATAAACATATATAATTATAGGTAAATTAATACTTAAAGAGGTTGATATTATGAAAGATAATAAAATTAAAGATTTAAAACCACTTGCACAAACTAAGTTTTTAAGTATTTATGATGCAAGATATGAAAATAAGATAGGAAAAGAAAAACATTGGATGATAGCTTCTAGAAAAGAATATGATATTTTATCTGACAAATATTTTAATAACAAGAAAGATGAAATAGATGCTGTTGTGATAGCTGCTTTTCATAAAGAAAGCAAAAGTCTAGTGCTAGTTAAACAATTTAGAGTACCTTTAAATGATTATGTATATGAGCTTCCTGCAGGTTTAGTTGATAATAATGAAAAAGCAGAATTAGCAGTAAAAAGAGAATTAAAAGAAGAAACTGGTCTTAAGGTTTTAGAAATTAATAAAAAATTGGGTAATAAACAACTGTACTTATCTCCTGGTATGACGGAAGAAAGCGCAAGTTTAGTTTATTGCACTTGTGAAGGTGAATTAAGTACTAAATACCTTGAAGAAGATGAAGATATAACACCTATGTTAGTTAATAAAGAGGAAGCAAAAAAATTAATTAATGAAGATATAAAAATAGACATTAAAGCATTTATGACTTTACAAAATTTTGCTTTATTTGGAGAAGATTTTTTCGAATTATAAAATTTGTTTGATTATTTAAAATAAATTTTATTTTTTGATATTCAAAAATAAACATAAAATATAGAAAATAACAATAATGTAGTAAGAAAGCTTACTATATTGACGGGGTATATTTGATGGTATATAATACCCTATATATAGGGATAAAAAAGCACTGCCCAATAAATATCTTTAATATTTGGAGGATTAGTATGGACATAAAGGGAACAAAAACAGAAGTAAACCTAATGAATGCATTTGCAGGAGAGTCCGAAGCTAGAAATAAATATACTTACTACGCTTTAAAAGCTAGAAAAGAAGGTTATAATAAAATAGCTGATTTCTTTGAAGAAACTGCACATAATGAAATGGCACATGCTAAAATGTGGTTTAAATTACTTCATGATGGGATTGGAACAACAGAAGAAAATTTAAAAGATGCAGCGGCTGGCGAACATTATGAATGGACAACTATGTATGAAAAGTTTGCAAAAGAAGCTGAAGAAGAAGGTTTTAATCATATAGCATTTTTATTAAGAGAAGTTGGAGCTATAGAAAAGTACCACCAAGAAAGATATAGTGAATTACTTGAAACTTTACAAGCTGATAAATTTTTAAAAAAAGAAGAAGTAGTAGAGTGGAGATGTCAAAACTGTGGATATATACATAAAGGAAATGAAGCTTTAGACGTATGTCCAGTATGTGCTCATCCAAAAGCATTTTTCGAAATAAAAGCTGACAAATTTTAATATATAAATAAAATTGATTAATATATACTTATTATAGTGAGAAGAAAATATACATATAGAAAATATAAATATCTCTTAATTTAAAATTAAGAGATATTTATATTTAAAAATAGCATTAAAAATTAATCAGATTTGGTTGAAGCAAATTCAGTTTCTAGAATTTTATTATGCGAAATATCAACTTTATCATTAATACTAACAACCGCCTTGTTTTTCCAATATCCTTTTTTGTAATAAATACCAGTAACTATCAATCCAACGAACCAACCTATAGGTATACCCATCCATATTCCATTTACCCCATAAAAAGAAGCTAGTAAATATGAAGCAGGTATTCTGGCTATCCACAAAGAGATCATAGAACTTATCATGGCAAACATTGAGGCACCAGCACCACGTATAGCGCTAGTTAACATAAATGAAGTTCCTATAAAAATGAAAAATGGTCCTATAGTAAGCAAGTATCTAGATCCGATAGCAATAACTTCTAAATCTGTATTAAAAAGTTTTATTAAATTTTCTTTAAATAAGAAAAATATTACTATAACTAATATTGATATAGACAAAGCCATAATAATTGAAGATTTAACACCTTTTTTTACTCTTTCAACTTTTCCCGCTCCCATATTTTGTGCAACGAAAGTAGATACTGCACTACCTAAATTCATTATAGGAAGTGATATAAATGTTTCAATTTTAGACCCTGCACCAAATGCAGCCATAGCAGCAGTTCCGTAGCTATTAACTAATGATTGTAGTGTTATATTACCTATAGAAAAAAGTGTTTGTTGAATTGCTGAAGGCAATCCAAGCTTTAATCCAGTTTTGAAAATTTCAGAATCATACTTTAAATTTTTAATTTTTATTTTTAAAACATCATGGTTTTTATTAAGATAGACAACACTAAATATAAAAGCTACTGATTGAGCAATTATGGTAGCTAATGCAACTCCATTTACACCCATATTAAAATATATTATAAAAACTATATCTAAAATTATATTTAAAATAGTGGATATTATAAGAAAATATAAAGGATTCGTAGAGTCTCCAAGACCTCTTAATATTGCACAAATAGAATTGTATCCGGTGGAAAATAAAGTACCTGCAAAGATTATTATTAAATATCCTTTAGATAATTCAAATATTTCATTAGGTGTGTTCATGATTTTAAGAATATTTTCGCTAAAGCAAACTCCTATTAATGTTATGAAAAATGAAGCTATAAATATGAATATATATGTTGTATCTATGGTGGCTTTAACTTTAGACATATTTTTAGATCCGTAATATTGTGATATTAATATGGAAAAGCCTAATGTTATACCCATTAAAAAAGACGTTAATAAAAACATTATAGGGTTTGCACCTGATACAGCAGCCATTGCATCTTTACCAACAAATCTTCCTACAATTATACTATCAGCAGTATTATAAAGTTGTTGAAATAAACTACCAATTAGCATTGGAAGTGCAAAATTAAATATGCATTTACTTTCACTTCCAACTGTTAAATCTTTCATTAAAATCTCACCTCGTTTTATTAATTTGAAAAACAAGTTATTAATATTATATTAGTAAAAACTTATAATATTCTCTATAAGTAATAGTGAAAATAACATAAATTTAATATAGATAAAAATATTTTAAAATAATGTTTATGATTAAAAAATTTAAGTAGAATATAAATTTATTAAATAGTTGTTGTCATTTACATATAATATTGAATTAAATTTTATTACAAAGTTTATAATAATGATAACCGTTCAACGATTATTTAAAATATTAAAGAGGAGATATAATATGATAGATATAAAATTATTAGGATGTGGTGGAGGTATGCCAACTCCTGATAGATATCTTTCATCACTACTTATAAATTACAGAGGAAGAAAAATACTTATAGATTGTGGTGAGGGTACTCAAGTTTCTATGAAAATAGCAAATTGTGGATTTAAGTCAATAGACTATATATGTATAACTCACATACATGGAGATCATATAATAGGACTTCCAGGTATATTATCAACTATAGGCAATAGTGGAAGATTAGAACCATTAACTATAGTAGGTCCAGTTGGAATAAAAGAAGCTGTAGAAGCTTTTAGAGTTATAGTAAGAGAACTTCCGTATGAAATAAAAATTATAGAAGCACCTAAAGAAGATATAATAGTAAATAATAATTATATAGATAAAGATATAATAATATCTACTGTCGAAGTAGATCATTCATCACCATGTATAGCTTATAGTTTTTATATAAAAAGAAAAGCTAAATTTGATATAAACAAAGCTATCTCTAATGATGTGCCTAAAATTCTTTGGAGTAAACTTCAAAATGGTAGGGATATAAAATTAGACGGTAAATTATATACAAAAGATATGGTAATGGGGCAGCCTAGAAAGGGCTTAAAAATAAGTTTCGTAACAGATACAAGACCTAATAACGATATTATAAGTTTTGTTGACAATAGTGATTTATTAATATGTGAAGGAATGTATGGAGATGATAATGATATAGAAAAAGCTATTAAAAATAAGCATATGATTTTTAGAGAGAGTGCTAATGTTGCTAAAAGTGCAAATGTGGAAAATCTGATATTAACTCATTTTAGTCCTGCAATAAAAGATCCTAATATATATATTAATAATGCTATAGATATATTTGAAAATACTATAATAGGAACAGATAGAATGGGGTTTAACTTAAAATTTAAAGAGTAGTAATTATTATTACTTTTTTAGTTTTGCTAAATTAATATATGGGTATATAAAAATTATATATACTGTATGGAGGAAAATTATGAATTATATAAATATAGATAATGAAAAATTAAAAGAAATGATAAAGGATAAAGATACATTATTAATAGATATAAGAACAGAAGAAGAATTTGATGAAAAAAATATAGATGGAGCTACAAATATACCCCTTCAAAATTTGATGCACGATATAGATGACATTATAGATTACAAAGATAAAAAGGTTATAATTTACTGTAGAAGTGGTCATAGGAGTATAATTGCGTGTAATTTACTTGAAATGGAAGGTTTTAAACATATATATAATTTGAAAAATGGAATTATAGAATATAAATAATATTAATATTCTAAAAATAAAAAATGATTAAAGATTATAATAAATCTTTAATCATTTTTTATTTTTAGAATTAATTAGTGAATAACATAAACTTTTATAATAATTAACAAGTTAATTATTAGCATAAAGATAAATTTTATTATAAATAAAAAATTAAATATATTAAAAAATTAGTTTTGAATTTATTGAAAACGATATCTTAAAGTGGTAAAATTTACATAAACAAATAAATAACAATTTGTTAGATTTAACTTAAGAAATACTAATTTCAGTTAAAAATATCAAATATAATTGGGGAGGATTTATTATGATAAAAGAAAGATTATCTATACTTAGAAAGTATATGAATGAAAAAAATATAGATGCATATATAATACCATCTTCAGATAATCATCAAAGTGAGTATGTTGGAGATTATTTTAAATGTAGAGAATTTATATCAGGATTTACAGGTTCTGCAGGTACTGTAGTAGTAACTATGGATGAAGCAGGTCTATGGACTGATGGAAGATACTTTATACAAGCAGAAAATGAATTAAAAGGAAGTACTATAAAGTTATTTAAGATGGGAGAAGAAGGGGTACCTACTACTGATGAATACTTATATAACAATATAAAAGAAGGTGGAATATTAGGTTTTGATGGTAGAGTTATCTGTGCAAAAGAAGGTTCAAATTTAGAAGATAAATTAGCTCAAAAAAATATAAAAATAGTTTATGAATATGATTTAGTTGGAAAGGTATGGGAAGATAGACCTTCTCTATCAACTGAAAAAGCATTTTTATTAGATGTAAAATTTGCAGGAGAAACATTTAGCTCAAAATTAGAAAGACTTAGAAATACTATGAGAGAGAAAAATGTAACAGCTCATGTTATAACAACTCTTGATGATATAGCTTGGTTATTTAACATAAGAGGTGGAGATGTTAAATTCAATCCAGTAGTTTTATCATATGCATTAATAACTTTAGATAAAGTTTATTTATTTGTAGATGAAACTAAGTTAAATGAGGAAATATTAAATGAATTAAATAAAGAAGATGTATGTATAAAACCATATAATGATATTTATGAATTTATAAAAACTTTAGGCAAAGATGAAAAAATACTATTAGATTCAACAAAAATAAACTATGCTATATTAAATAACATACCTAGCGAAGTTATTAAAATTGATGAATTTAATCCAACTATGTTGATGAAAGCTCAAAAAAATAAGGTTGAGTTAGAAAATATAAGAAACAGCCATATAAAAGATGGGGTAGCTTTTACTAAGTTTATGTACTGGCTAAAAAATAATGTTGGTAAGATAGAAATATCTGAGTTAAGTGCATCTAAAAAATTAGAAGATTTAAGACGTGAACAAGAGGGATTTATAGAGCCAAGCTTTGGAACTATAGCAGGATATAGAGAACATGCTGCTATGATGCACTATAGCGTAACACCTGAAACAGACTACAAATTAGAACCAAGTGATTTATTCTTAATAGATTCAGGTGGACAATATTTTGATGGAACTACAGATATAACTAGAACTATGGCATTAGGGGAAGTTAGTGATGAACTTAAAAAACATTTTACAGCTGTAGTTAGAGGTATGATAAACTTATCAATGGCTAAGTTTTTACATGGAGTAAGAGGATATAACTTAGATATATTAGCAAGAAGACCGATGTGGAATATGGGAATAGATTATAAGTGTGGAACAGGTCATGGTATAGGATTTTTATTAAATGTTCATGAAGCTCCAAATGGATTTAGATGGAGAATAGTTCCTGAAAGATTTGACAGTGCAGTACTTGAAGAAGGAATGGTAACAACTAATGAACCAGGTATATACATAGAAGGTTCTCATGGTATAAGAGTAGAAAATGAATTGGTTGTTAGAAAAGCAGAGAAAAATGAATATGGTCAATTTATGGAATTTGAAGTTGTGACATTGGCTCCAATAGATTTAGATATTATAGATGTAAAAGAAATGAATAGAGAAGAAAGGGAATATCTAAATTGTTATCATAAATTGGTTTATGATAAAATATCACCGTTCTTAACTATTGAAGAAAAAGAATGGTTAAAAGAATATACTAGAGAAGTATAAAATATTTAGTTTAAATAGGTATATAATTTATGTAAATTATATACCTATTTTTTATTTGACTTACTATGTAATCACTTGAATAAAAGCAAAAAAATCAAATAAATTTTCTCTATTTAATAAAAATTTTAAAAAATAAGAAAAATAATACGAATATATTGAAAACGGTCTCATGAAATGATAAGATATAATTGAATAAAAAGTGTAAAAAGATTATGTAGAATAATAAGGGGGCTTATTATGTTAAGGGGAAATTTGGAGAAATTAAGAGATTGTATGGAAGAATATGGTATAGATGCATATATAATACCATCTTCAGATAGTCACCAAAGTGAATATGTAGGAGAGTATTTTAAATCTAGAGCTTATATATCAGGATTTACAGGTTCTGCAGGAACTTTAGTAGTAACTATGGAAGAAGCAGGACTTTGGACAGATGGAAGATATTTTATACAAGCTGAAAATCAATTAAAAAACACAGGTATTAAGCTATTTAAAATGGGAGAAGAAGGGGTACCTACTACAAAAGAATATCTATGTGAGAAAATGGCTAATAATTCTACCTTAGGATTTGATGGTAGATTAATATCTGCAAATGAAGGAAAAGCACTACAAGAAGCTTTAAAAGATAAAAACATAAATATAAAATATGAATATGATTTAGTTGATAAAATTTGGAAAGATAGACCTTTACTATCAACAGAAAAAGCTTTTTTATTGGATGTAAAATATGCAGGAGAAACATTTAGTTCAAAACTTATAAGACTTAGAAATGAAATGAAGCTTAAAGGTGCTACAACTCATATTATGACAACTCTTGATGATATAGCTTGGTTATTCAATATAAGAGGAAGAGATGTTAAATATACTCCAGTTGTTCTTTCCTATTCATTAATAACAATGGATAAAGTTTATTTATTTATAGATGATAATAAATTAAATGACGAAATAATAAATGAGTTAAATAAAGAAAATGTTATAATAAAGCCTTACAATGATATATATGAATTTGTTAAAACTATAGATGAAAAAGAAAATGTATTATTAGATGATGAAAAGGTTAACTATTCAATATATAATAATTTGCCAAATGAAGTTAAAAAGATAAATGGACTTAATCCAACTATGAACTTTAAAGCAGTAAAAAATAGTATTGAGTTGGAGAATATAAGAAACAGCCACTTAAAAGATGGGATAGCTTTTACTAAGTTTATGTATTGGTTAAAAAACAATGTAGGTAAAGTAGAGATATCTGAAATAAGTGCAGCTGAAAAATTAGAAAGTTTAAGACGTGAACAAGATGGATTTATAGAACCAAGTTTTGCTACGATAGCAGGATATAAAGAACATGCGGCTATGATGCACTATAGTGCAACACCTGAAACAGATTATAAGTTAGAACCAAGTGATTTATTTTTAATAGATTCAGGTGGGCAATATTTTGATGGTACAACAGATATAACTAGAACTATAGCACTAGGAGAAATTAGTGATGAGCTGAAAAAACATTTTACAGCTGTAGTTAGAGGTATGATAAATTTATCAATGGCAAAATTCTTATATGGGGTTAAAGGATATAATTTAGATATATTAGCAAGAAGACCAATGTGGAATTTAGGAATAGATTATAAATGTGGTACAGGACATGGGGTAGGATTTTTAGGAACAATACATGAATCACCTAATGGATTTAGATGGAGAATAGTTCCTCAAAGATTAGAAACAGCAACTCTTGAAGAAGGAATGGTAACAACTAATGAGCCTGGTATATATATAGAAGGTTCTCATGGAATAAGAATAGAAAATGAACTTATAACAAAAAAAGCAGAGAAAAATGAATATGGGCAATTCATGGAATTTGAAGTTGTGACATTTGCACCAATAGATATAGATGCAATAGATGTAAATGAGTTAAATAGAGAAGAAAGAGATTACTTAAATAACTATCATAAATTAGTTTATGATAAAGTGTCACCTTTCTTAACTAAAGAAGAGTGCGATTGGTTAAAGGAATATACTAGAGAAATTTAATCTAAGGGTATACTAAAGTAGCTTTGTATATGCAAAGCTACTTTAATATAAAACTAAATATTATTTAAGGGGGACTTGATAAATGTCAAAAACAACATCTGCACCTACAAAGCATCCTAAAGGGTTATATGTTTGTGGGTTAACATTTACGTTTGAAAGATTCGCATACTATGGATCTAAAACGTTATTATTACTATTCTTATCATACTCAATATCTCAGGGTGGACTAGGAATAGACAACGCCGATGCAGCAGCTATAGCAGCAAACCTAGCAGCATTCACTTATTTAGCACCAATATTTGGGGGAATGATATGTGATAGATGGATAGGAGCTAGATATTGTGTAATTATAGGTTCAGTTATAATGGCAGCCGGATATGCATTAGGTTATTTTGCAACAAGTGTAATGTGGGTTCATGCAATGATAATTTTAATATCAATAGGTACTGGTTTCTTTAAAGGAAATTTAAATGCCTTAGTTGGGGAATTATACGATGATAATACTAGAAAAGATGCAGCCTTTTCTTTATTATATACATTTGTTAACTTAGGATCATTTATAGGGTCATTAACTATAGGTATATTATATACTAAAACTTTTGCAGTCATAGAAAATGGACAAGTTGTTGAATATGGATTTAGACAATGTTTCATGTTAGCTGCAATAGTTACGTTACTTGGGGGATTATTATTTACTTGCACTATGAAATTCTTAGGAGAAGCTGGTAAATATCCTCAAAAAATGCTTGATAAACAAGCTGGAAAAACTAGCAACTCTAAAGGTGAACAAGCTGGAGATAGACCTTTAACTAAGAAAGAAAAAGACAGAGTAAAAGTAATATTCATATTATCATTTTTCTCAATTTTCTTCTGGGTATTTTATAACCAAGCAGGTTCTTCATTAACTTTATATATGAAAGATTATGTAAACATGCATGTAGGAAGCTTTGAGATACCTGTAATGTGGATAGAAACTGCATTAAATGGATTTTTATGTGTAGTTTTAGGACCAATAATGGCAGCTATATGGACTATGTTATCTAAAAGAGAAAAAGGTGACTTGAGTATGGCTCAAAAAATAGCACTAGGATATGTATTTTTAGCAGTAGCATTTGGATTTGTAATAGCTGCTGAACTTTCAAGAGGAGTAGGAGCGCCCTCTACTGTAAAAACTAGTGTTATTTGGTTAATGTTATTCGTTTTATTCCAAACTATAGGAGAAATGTGTTTCTCGCCATTAGGTAACTCACTAGTAAGTAAAATAGCACCAGCTAAATATTTATCTTTACTTATGGGGGTTTGGGCATGCGCTACTTTCTTTGCAAACAAAGCAGCAGGATATGTTCAAATGATAATAGAGAAAATGGGACTTATGCAAACATTCGTATCTATACCTGTAATATTAATAGTTGGTACTTTCATATTACTTGGATTTAATAAAAAGTTAACTGCTATGATAGGTAGTGATGATGAGGAAGCTACAGCTTAATAATATAAATTTAAAGACTAGGGTATTTCCCTAGTCTTTAATAATTTTTGTTTATAGACCTTAAATATTCAGTAGGTGAAAATCCATAAACTTTTTTAAATTTATTTGAAAAATAATGTATAGAGTTAAATCCGAGTATTTCAGATATTTGGCTAATAGTATAATTAGATTCTTGTATAAGTTCTTTACTTTTTTTTAATTTTAATTCATTTATATATAGTTTAACTGTAGTATCTAGATTCTTTTTAAATAATAAATGAAGTTTAGAACTACTTATATTAAATTTATCACAAATTGTTTTTATATCTAAATAATCATATAAACTATCATTTATAAATTGTAATATATTATTTAAAAGAGTATCATCATAATACTGTTGAACTTTGTTAACAGGCTTTATTATTATGCTTTCAAAATCCATGCTAAGAACTTTAAGAACTAACTCTTTTAAGTAACATATTGAAAGCTCATCACAGTAAAGATGAGTAGAATTAAGTTCTTTCATAAGTTTACTTATTATAGTATGAATTTCTTTAGTAGGGGAAAATACTTTATTAGAAATCAATAAAACATCGTTAAAATCCATATCAAAGCTTACAGTTAAATAAGAACAAGACTTTTTGTTATCTGTATACTGACTATGATAATCATTAGGAGAATAAAAAAATAAATCACCTTGAGATAATTTATATTCTACTCCATTAACTTTGGTATAAAGAATTCCCCTATCAACATAAGTAAGTTCCCAAAAGTCATGTTTTTCTCCTTTAAATAAGTAATTTATAGGTTTTTCTTGATAAAATTTAGTATATATTTTATTTATAGAAAAAGTAGGAACTATTTCTTTATATGTATATGATTGGTTTAAATTTATAGATTTAAAAAATGGATTTTCTCCAAATAAATCAATGCTACAATTATTAGATATAGGTATAAAATTATAATAAATACCTTTTTTAAGTTTTATTTTACTATTTAAAATAAATGATTCTATATTATCAAAATTAGAATCATTAGAAACTATAATAAGAACTACCCCACTTCTTAACTTAATATGTAAATCAGTATTTGAAAAATATAATTTATTAACTGACTTATTTAAAAGATTAAGTGATGATTTTTTTTCGCAAATAATTATATCATCAGGTAAGTCAGCTAAAATTGTTCCGTATTTTTCAAAAGATAAACAAGTAGTTTGTTTGAACAATTTATAATCCCCCTAAAACTATGAAATCTATTTCCTAATATTATTTTACAAAAAATTTCATTAAAAATCAAAATCTAATTATATTTTTAACCTGAATTTGATGTATAAAAGTATAAAACTTTTATACAAAAGTGCAAATACATAAAATATACAAAGTATTAAAATATAATTAAATAAGTATATAGGGATTAAATTCAAGGGGGGTATTAATTAATGAAAAAGATCACAGTTGCAATAATAGGAGCTGGAGCAAGAGGTATGCATGCCTATGCACCATATTTTAAACAACATGAAGAACTAGGACAAGTAGTTGCTGTAGCAGAACCTCACGATTTAAGAAGAGATATATGTGTTAAAGAACATAATATAGATTCTGAAAATGTATTTGAAACATGGGAAGAGTTATTAGAAAAAGATAGATTAGCAGATGCAATAATAATAGCCAATAATGATGAATCTCATTATGAACCAACTAAAATGGCGCTTGAAAAAGGATATCATGTATTACTTGAAAAGCCAATGTCAAATAAGTTAGAAGATATAGTGAAATTGGGGGAATTAGCAAAAGAGTATCCTAATCAAGTGTTTATGATATGCCATGTACTTAGATATACAACATTCTTTTCTAAATTAAAAGAAATAGTAGATAGTAAAGAACTAGGAGAATTAGTAAGCATACAGCATAATGAAAATATAGGATACTGGCACTTTGCACATTCTTTTACTAGAGGAAATTGGAGAAACAGCAATGAAACAAGTCCTCTAATATTAGCTAAGAGTTGTCATGATATGGACATATTACTTTGGTTGACTGGAAAGAAATGTAATAATATATCAGCATTTGGACATTTAACTCATATGAGAGATAAAAGTTTTAAAGAAGGTATGGCAGATAGATGTTTAGATTGTAAGGTTGAAGAGAAATGTCCATATTCTGCTAAAAAATTATACTTATCAGATAAACCTATATTTGCAAAAGTTGTACATCCGGTGCCAACTAAAGAAAATTTAGAAGAAGCTTTAAGAACAGGACCATACGGAAGATGTGTATATAAGTGTGATAATAATGTAGTTGATCATATGGTAACTATACTTGAGTTTGAAGATGATATAACAGCTACATTTAATTTATCTGCATTTACTGAAGAATGTAACAGAACTATAAAACTAATGTTTACTCATGGTGAAGTTGGAGGAAATCATGTTAAAAATACTATAGAAATTAAAAAATTTGAACAATTTGGGAAAAACACTATAGAAACTATAACACCAGAAGAAGTTGAAGGTGGTCATGGTGGAGGAGATTATGGCATAATGCAAGATTTTGTTAAGCTAGTAGCTGAAAATGGGGGAGAAGGTAGAACTAGCGCTACAAAGTCTGTTGAAAGTCATATAATGGCATTTGCAGCTGAACACTCTAGATTAAATAAAGAAGTAGTTAATATAGATAAGTTTTGGAATGAAGCTATCGAAAAATTGAAAGTTAAAGCTTAAAAAATCCTTAATACACAAAATTGTAAAAAAGATGGATGAAATTACAAATACAAATTAAATTAGTTTATTATAAAATATTATTAAGGAAAACATAGAATATTCAGAAAATATTATTGTGAATATATTTTAACTATGGAAGGGGATTGTTATGTTTTTAAAAAGGGGAATCATAACAGGAGCAGTTTTGACCTTAGTATTAGGTTTAACGGGCTGTAGCTCAACTGGGGGAGACAGTGCAAATGGAAAAGTAGAATTAAGGTATGCTATATGGGATAAAACTCATATGAAGGCAGTTGAAACATTAATAAATGAATATGAAGAAAAAAATCCAAATGTAGACATTAAGGTAGAACAATATTCTTTTGCAGACTATTGGACTAAAATGGAAACAGCGGCAGCGGGAGGATCAGCTCCAGATATATACTGGATGAATGCTGTTAACTTTAATAAGTATGCAGATAATGGAATGTTAGTTAGTATGAAGGATTATATAAAAAATAAAAATGTTGATATGAATCAATATTTGGAAAGTATAAGTAGTTTATATAATTATAAAGGTGAGCAATACGGTATGCCAACTTTCTGGGATAACAACATATTAATGATAAACACTAAACTTATGAAAGAGTATAATATACCTGAACCTAAAGAAGGATGGAACTGGGATGAAATGATAGCTTGGTTAAAAGATGCTAAAACTAAGTTACCAAAAGATATTTATCCATTTACTTCATATCCAACAGAAAGTACACAAGCAGGAGTGTTTAATGAGGTAGCTTCAGCTGGAGGTAAAGTAATAAGTGATGACAAAACTAAAGCCATGTTAACTACACCAGAAACTAAAGAAGGATTTAAAAAGTATTTTGACTTAGTTAAAAGTGATTTACACAGTCCTCATGATGTAACTATAGAAGTAGGAGCAGGAACATTATTTAAATCAGAAAAAGCTTTAGTTTTACAAGCTGGTTCATATGGTTTATTACCATATTCAGATAAAGAGCAAGCAAAAGTTGCTGGAAACTTTAAATTATATGAAATACCTACTATAAAAGAAGGTAATAAATCTAAGACTGTAATACATGGTTTAGGAAACGTAATATCTTCAAACTCTAAACATCCAGAAGAAGCATTTGATTTTATAAATTATATATCAAGTGAAGAATCTATGAAAAAATATACTGAATTAGCACTAGTTCCACAAGCACATAAAAATGTCCAAGAATTGTTTGGAAAAGTTATGAAAGAAAAAACTGGTATAGATACTGCAGTTATGTCTAAAGTTGCCGAAAATGCTATGCCTCTTCCTAATAGTTTTGAAACTTCAAAATGGGATAAAGTTATAGTAGATAATATAACTAAGTTTATGCAAGGTGAGATATCTTTAGATAAAGTACTTGAAAATTCACAAAATGAAATGCAGTCTATACTAGATAAAGAGAAAAAATAAAAATTAAAAGAGGATGTCTGAAGTAATTAGGCATCCTCTTGAAATACATAAATGGGGGGATTTAATTTGCAAGCAGAAGTTTATAAAGAAAAGCCCGAAAGCAAAAATAAAAAAAATAAGAAAAAAAGAGCTTTAAAACGTAATATTACTGGATATATGTTTATACTTCCACTACTTATAGGGGTTTTAGTATTTAACTTTATACCATTTATACTTAATTTATTTTATAGCTTAACTGATTTAAATGCTTTTGGTGGTTGGAATTTTATAGGAGCTGAAAACTTTTCAAGAATTTTTAAAGATCCATTATTTTATAAAGCTGTAGGTAATACATTTTTATATGTTATTGTAACAGTACCACCTATGGTAATAATATCTGTATGTATAGCAAATTTACTTAACAAAAACATAAAAGGAAAAGGAATATATAGAACTATATATTTTTTACCAGTTGTAACTATGGCGTCAGCTTCTACATTAGTATTTCAATGGATGTTTAATTCAAGATTTGGATTAGTTAATCAATTTTTAGAAGCTATAGGACTTGAAGGTAAGTTATGGTTTACAGATCCAAACTTAGCAAGAGTTGTAATAATAGTATTTATAATATGGAGTGGGCTTGGATATAAGATAATGATATTTTTAGGAGGACTTCAATCTATACCAGAGTCTTACTATGAAGCGGCTTCTATAGATGGAGCTTCATCATTTAAACAATTTACTCACATAACTATACCACTTTTAACACCTAGTATATTCTTTATTGTTATATGGTCTTTAATTGGATCATTCCAATTATTTGATGTAGTATTTATGCTTATAAAACAAGGAAGTCCAGCTTATGAATCTACAATAACTATGACAAGATATTTCTATGACTTAGGATTTACATTAGGAGATAAAGGATATGCATCTGCAGTAGCCGTAATATTATTCTTAATTATAATGACGGTAACTATAATCCAATTTAAATTACAAAATAAATGGGTTCATTATTCAGATGAATAAGACTTGGGAGGTAGAGTAATATGGAAATGAAAAAAAGTGCCAAGATACTAACACATATAGGTCTTATACTTATGGCAGCATTTATAGCATTACCATTTATATGGATGATATTAACATCTATAAAAACATTAGCAGAAGCAGAAGCTATTCCGCCTAAAATCTTTCCAGAATCTATAAGGATAGAAAACTATACTCAAATATTTAAGGAATTTCCTTTTGCGAAGTATTATTTTAACACTATAATAGTTACAGTTGCGTCTGTATTATTTCAATTAATAATAATAACTCCAGCGGCTTATGCATTTGCCAGACTTGATTTTAAATTTAAAGAAGTTATATTTTTAGTTCTCATGGCAGCAATGATGGTTCCTGGTCAAATGTATTTAATACCTCAATATCAAATTATACAAGATATGGGTCTTTTAAATACATTAACAGCTATAGTTTTACCAGGAGTTTTTAGTATATATTATACCTTCTTATTACGCCAGCATTTTAAATCTATTCCAAGAGATATGGAAGAAGCTGCAATAATAGATGGAGCTTCTCAGTTTACAATATTTTTAAAATTAATGGTACCAATAGTTAGACCTGCACTTGGAACAGTAGCTATACTTGGAGGTCTTGGAGCATGGAATAGTTTCTTATGGCCTTTAATAGTAAACTCTACACCTGAGAAATTAACATTAGCTGCAGGATTAAGAGTATTTGTAGGACAATATGGAACACATTATCCTAGAATGATGGCAGGAGCAGTGCTTTCTATAATTCCTATGGTTATAATATTTAGTATATTCCAAAAGAAATTTATATCAAGTATTGCAGTATCTGCAGGTAAAGAATAATAAAAAAGGATTTATCAAAATAGGTTATTTAAAAATCTGTTTTGATATAATCCTTTTTTATTTTTATAAATTAATTCTATTTTAAATTTCAGAAAATCATAAAAATAAGTAAAAATTCTAAAAAGTTGAAATAAATAGTAAAATATAGTATAATTAAAAAAGATTATGAAAATTTGTTTATATCTGATTGTTAAATATAAAACAAATTTAAAATGTAATTTTAACAATAATTTTATTATTATTTATAACATTTAAGGAGGGAATAAAATGGAGGTTGAAAATAATAGGGAATTAGGCATAATTGATGAAGAAATTTCTAGTGGAAAGAGGAAAGTAAAGGCAGTAAGCCTAGAAACATTTGTATTCATAGCAGTATTATTAATAGGTTTTGGATTTGTTGGTAGTAAAATGGGACTTGGTATAATGTTTAAATCTATTATGAATACAGCTCATGATTTATTGTTAAACACAGTGTTTTTAATAATGGCATTAGCAGTACTTGCAGGAGCATTAAGTGCATTGCTTTCTGAATTTGGAGTAACATCTTTATTAAATAAAGTATTTGCCATATTTATGAAACCGCTATACAATATGCCAGGAGCAAGTATAGCAGGAGCAGTAACAACTTATTTATCAGATAATCCAGCTATAATAGCATTTGCAAACGATAAAAGTTTTACAAAGTATTTTAGAAAATATCAAATACCAGCACTATGTAATTTAGGTACATCTTTTGGGATGGGACTTATAGTTACAACATTTATGATGACTCAAGGGGCTGAATATGTAGGGCCTGCAATAATCGGAAATGTTGCAGCAATTATAGGTAGTATAATAAGTGTAAGAATAATGCTTACATTTACTAAAAAGTATTATAACTATGATCCAAAAACTGAAGTTAAGACATCTGGCAAAGTTGAGGCTATGGAATATAGAGAAATAAGAGATGGTAGTTTATTTCAAAGAATATTAGACTCTATGTTAGAAGGTGGTAAAAATGGAGTTGAACTAGGTATGGCTATAATACCAGGAGTATTAGTTGTATGTACATTAGTTATGCTATTAACATTTGGACCATCAGTTGATCCTAAAACAGGAGCAGAAGTTTATACAGGAGCAGCTTATGAAGGTATAGGTTTACTTCCAGCATTAGGAGATAAATTAATGTTTATATTAGGACCATTATTTGGATTTACCGATCCACAAGCTATGGCATTTCCTATAACTTCTTTAGGTGCAGTTGGAGCTGCAATGTCTTTAGTTCCAAGATTTATAACTGAAGGTGTTATAACTCCAAATGATATAGCTGTATTTACTGCTATGGGTATGTGTTGGAGTGGATATTTAAGTACACATGTAGGTATGATGGATGCATTAAATGCAAGAGAGCTTACAAGTAAAGCTATAATATCACATACAATAGGTGGTTTATTTGCAGGTATATCAGCACATTTTATATATATGTTAATATTTTAGTTACATAATAAATTTAAATTATAATTAATAAAAAATCGCTTATATTGTCTTTAATAATATAAGTGATTTTTTAATTTTTAAATGAAAATTTAATAGAAGCTGATATAGTTATAACTATATCTAAGATAGATTTTTGTTTATTATTACAAAAAAGTAATAAATATGTAATACTATATAAACTAAATATATTGTATAATAGTGTTGTTAAGTAAAAAAAGTAAATGAGTAGAATAAATAATTGGCGATTAAAAGGACGGAGGTTGCCTATGAAGAAAAAAAAGACGTTAAATAAAAATATACTACAATACGGGCTTTTATTGTTTATACTAGGGATAACAAGTTATTTAGTTTATAAAACTTTAGATATAAATATGCTTGGTGAAGTTGTAAAAATGGTAGATAAAAAGTTTATATTTCTTGGAATGTGTGCAGTAATTGTTCATATGCTTTTAGAAGGTGTGGTTTTAAAAATTGTAATAGATAGTATACACAAAGTAAATACAAAGTTTATAGGATTTAAGTTAGCTACTATGGGATTTTATTATAACTTAATAACTCCATTTGCATCAGGAAGTCAACCTATGCAAATATATGTATTAAATAAATGTAAAATGCCTGTTAGTAAAGCAACAGCAGTTATAATGAATAAATCTATAATATATCAAGTTGTGGTTACTATTTACTGTTCAGTTTTAGTTATACTTAATACAACTATACTAAAAGGAATGAAACCTGTTATGCCTTTAATATTACTTGGTATAGCTGTTAATTCATTTGGGTTAATAATGTCAATGTTAGTTGTATACAATCCACAAAAAGTAAAAAGTGTAACAAAGTATATTATAAAAGCATTAGCAAGATTTAAGATATTTAAGTTTTTAGAAAATAAAATAGATAAGATAGAAAAATTTGCGGATGAATATAGTTATTCTGTAAATTTATTTATAAAAAATAAAAAAGCATTAATATTAACTTTAGTTATAACTATAGTTCAGTTAAGTGTTTACTTTAGTATTTCATTTTGGATATATAAAGCATTTAACTTAACAGGATACACATATATATACATGGTAACATTACAAGCATTTTTATATATGGCTATATCACCAGCACCAACACCAGGAAATGTTGGAGCAAGTGAATTGGCATTTTTCACTATATTCAAAAGTGTATTTCCTCAACCTCTTATGGGGTATGCAGTATTTTTATACGGAGGATTTGTATATTATGCGGTATTAATAGGTAGTGGTATATTTACTATGTTTACTCACCATACTATGAAGAAGAAAATTAAAAAAGTTAAAGTTAAAAATAAAGAATATGCAATGTAAAAAGAAGAGGATTACCTCTTCTTTTTTAATCTAATATTTTATATATAATAGTATTTACTATAGATAGTAATATTGAAGCTCCTATAGCATTGACAAATCCATATAAGTAAACTCCAGGAACTAGTCCAAAAGCTAATTTTAATACAATAGCGTTAATAATTAATAAAAATAAACCTAGAGTTAAAAATGTTATAGGAAGTGATAAAAACTCAAGTATTGGTTTAACTGTTAAGTTTAAAGCACCAAATATAATAGTTAAAATGATTAAAGCACCAAATGAACCTATATACATGCTATTCATTAATAAAGATACTAAATATAAAGAGATAGCATTAACTATTATAAATAAAGATACTCTTTTCATAAATGAAACTCCTTTCAATAAAACGCAAAATCAAATAATTGCTTTATTATTTTGTTCATAATTATACAAGTTATTTCTAATTAAATGTATATACTAGTATATTCCCATAAAAAGTAAATTTACACAGATAAATTTTAAAGTTACAAAATTGATATAAATTTAAATTAAATATATGATTATTTCTAATTTGCATAATATCAATATTTTATAAACATAATAACAGTAAAATGTGCTTAAGGAGATAAAAAACGAATTTATAAAGTAGGTGATTTGTATGTCGATTAATAAAAAACCTAATGAATTAATAAATGAAAAAAGCCCATATTTATTACAGCATGCTTATAATCCTGTAAATTGGTATAGTTGGAATGATAAAGCATTTGAAATAGCTAAAGCTGAAGATAAACCTATATTTCTTTCGATAGGATATTCCACATGTCATTGGTGTCATGTAATGGAACATGAATCTTTTGAAGATGAAGAGGTAGCTGATATATTAAATGAAAATTATATATGCATAAAAGTAGATAGAGAAGAAAGACCTGATGTAGATAGTGTATATATGACTTTTTGCCAAGCTATGACAGGTAGTGGAGGATGGCCACTTACTGTAATAATGACTCCAGATAAAAAACCTTTCTTTTGTGGGACTTATTTTCCAAAGTATCAAAAATACAATAGAATAGGTTTAATTGATTTATTAGAACAAATAGATTTTAAATGGAAAAATGAAAAAGAAACTTTGCTTAAATCAAGTGAAAATATATTAAATGTTTTAAAAGAAGATTTTGAGATAAATAAAAGTGAAGATGAATTAGATAAAGATATAATAGAAAAAGCAATTGAAGTTTTTAAATTATCTTTTGATAATAAATATGGTGGGTTTGGTAGAGCACCAAAATTTCCGTCTCCTCAAAATCTTATGTTTTTAATGAAATATTATAATTTAGAAGATGATGAACAATCTCTGGATATAGTAGAAACTACATTAAAAGGCATGTATAAAGGTGGTTTATTTGACCATATTGGTTATGGTTTTTCTAGATATTCAACAGATAATAAGTGGTTAGTTCCTCACTTTGAAAAAATGCTTTATGATAATTCTATGCTTATTATAGCATATCTAGAAGCTTACAAAATAACTAAAAATGATTTATATAAAAATATAGCTATTAAAACTATAGATTATGTATTAAGAGATTTAACTGATGAACTGGGTGGATTTTACTGTGCACAAGATGCAGATAGTGAAAGAGAAGAAGGTAAGTTTTATGTATTTAACCCAATAGAAATAATTAAAATACTAGGAGAAGAAGATGGAAAGTATTTTAATGAATATTATGATATAACTAAAAATGGAAATTTTGAAAGTAAAAGTATACCAAATCTTATAAATAACAAAAATTACTATAAGGAAAATGAAAAAATAAATAATTTAAGAAAAAAAGTATTTGATTATCGACTAAAAAGAACCAGTCTTCATAAAGATGATAAGATATTAACTTCTTGGAATGGACTTATGATAGTAGCTTTAGCTAATGCATATGAAGTTTTAAGAGATGATAAATATTTAGATTATGCAAATAAAGCTTTAAATTTTATTAAAAACAATCTTATTAATAATGAAGGTAGATTATTGGCTAGATATAGAGATAAACATGCAGATCACTTAGCTTATTTAGAAGATTATACATTTTTAACATGGGCATATATAAGCATGTATGAAGCTACTTTTGATGAGAAATACTTAGAAGAAGCTGTTTATTTAAATAATCAAACTATAGAACTTTTCTGGGATAATGAAAATCATGGATTTTTTATATATGGAAAAGATGGAGAAAATTTAATAGCAAGACCTAAAGACTTATATGATGGAGCTAAGCCTTCAGGAAATTCAGTAGCTACTTATAATTTAATTAAATTAGCTAGAATGACTAAAGATGAAAAACTAGAAGACATTGCTTATAAACAAATAAATATTTATGGTAGTAGTGTTATAGATTCGCCAACAGGATATAGTTTTTTTATGTTGGCACTTATGTATGAATTATATCACTCAAAAGAATTAGTTTGTGTAATTAAAGAAGATGAAGATTTAAAAGATTTACAAAATATATTAACTAATAATTATTTACCTAATCTTAATGTAGTTGTAAAAAAAGAAGATAATTTAAGTAGTGTAAGCAAGTACTTAAAGGATTATAAAATTATAAATGGTTTAACTACTTATTATTTATGTGAAGGTAATAGTTGTAATAAACCATTTAATGATATAAATACTTTAAAAGAATATTTAGAGATATAAAATAAGAAAGGATAAATAGTTATATTATAACTTTTATCCTTTTTATATTTTAAATTTATAACTAGCTTATATCTACCAAGGTTTAGCCCAAGGAGCTTCATAATATTCTTCTTTCCACAATAAATCAGTAGAAACCCTAAAAATATCACTAGACATAGCTGATTTATAATATATATTAATAACGCTTATTTTATCACATAATTCTTTATTAATAACAATTTTAAAATCATCAGACTCAAATACTTTATCATTTTCTGTAGGCTCATCCAGAGCTATACTAAATATAGGTCCGTATCAAGCACTTAATTCTTTTATATAAACTCTTAGATGCTTGTCATTTATATTATATTCTTTAAACATATTATTAAGTTCTTCTTTGGCACTATTACTAATGTTTATAATCATACAAAACACATCCTTTGCTATTTAATATATATAATATACCCAAATTTATATTTAATAAATAACTGTATTTTTAAGAAACAATTAATTATTGATATAATATATAAATAGAGACAAAAAAGATGACAAGCTTATACTTTGTATAAGACTAAAGTCTAAAATTATTAAAATTATATACTATAATTGAGAATTGATAAACTTTATACTTATTTAAATTACTTGTAATACTATATAATAAACAGTTATAATATTAAATATAGTACTCATATAATTAAAATGAGGTATAAAGTTAACATAAATAAAGAAAGTTATAAACTTAATCATAAATAGAAGGGATATATGGCTATGTTTTTTTTCGATTTTTTTAAAGGTAACAAAAAGAAGATAAAAGCTCAAATAAGCGAATTAAAAATTGAAAGAGAATACTTAGAGAAAGAATTTAGTAAACACCACAGTAAGTATGAAGAACTGTGGAGAAAATATCATAGTAATGAGATGAACTATACTTCAGCTATGAAGGTAGATAACAAATGCTATGAGTTAAAAGCAAGAATAAAAGAAATTGACAAAAAAATAAAAGAATTAGAAGAAGAATTATAAAATTAAAGGCTTATAAATTTTTGTATAATATAAAAATTTATAAGCCTTTTGTTGTATTTAGATTTTAATTATAAAAAGTAAAATGAATAATTTTAAAAGTATTATTCATAAATAAAATGATATTTTAAAATTGGGAAAATGCTACCAATACTAGAAAGCTAAGATATCACATATAGAAAATAAAGGGTATCTAGTAGTTGTAAAAGGTGATAATAAAATATTAGGGGAATTAATGGAGCTTTATGATTTTGAAGCTACTTTAGCTGAACTTGATGAAATGGAAAATTATATACCAAATAAAGATAACAACGAGTATAATAGATGTGAAGTTGAAGTTACACTTTTAGATGGAAGTGTTGAAAAAGCTTACTACTATGAATATAATAAGAACTCTGAAGTTAATAAAGGCGATTTGTTGCTACCTATTAAAAAAGGGGATTGGAAAAAATTTATTATAAATAAATAGATATAAATACAAGCTATATTAAAAAAGTAATTAACTACTATTTTAATATAGCTTTTTTAATATAATAAAATTAACAAATATACATAAAATTACATAAATTAGTATAAAAATATGAAAAGGAAGGGTTTATTTTGAAAATATATAAAAGATTTGTTCAAATAGATATGTTACCATTATATAAATATACACTTAAAAATACTAATTTAAGAAAAAATAAATCAACTAGCTCTGAAGTTTTAGAAGTTATACCGAAAAATTCTAAGGTAGAAGTTATTGAAGCTGATGATGAGTGGAGTAAAATTAGTTATAATTCTAAACTGGGATATGCACACAATGATTTATTATCAATTAGTAAACATCCATGGAGCAACTTAAATCTTAGAGAAAAAGCTAATATTAATTCAAAAATTCTAACTACAATACCTAAGAAATCCAGAGTAGAACTTATTGAAAATTTAGGTGATTGGAGCAAAGTTATATATAATGATAAAACAGGATATGTTTTTAATTATTTTTTATCAGATGATGGTAATGATCCTAATATATTAGATTATACTAATTTTTATAAAAATATGACTGATTTTGTTAATGAAAATAAAATTAAGAGTCCTACAGATTATTTATTAGTAACTGATGTGAAAAATAAATATACTTATGTTTTTAAAAAAGATGATGGCAATTGGGTTAATTTATATAAATGGAAAAGTACTGTAGGAAAACCAAGTACACCTACTATAACAGGAATATTTTTTGTAAATGGAAGAAAACCATACTTTGGAACTGATGAATACAGGGTCAAATATGCAACTAGAATAAAAGGTGGATATTATTATCATTCTATACTTTATGATTCAACAGGAAGTTATATAATAGATGGAAGACTTGGAGAAGCTTTAAGCCATGGATGTATAAGACTAGATGTTAATAATGCTAAGTGGATATATGAAAATATACCAGATACTACAACAATAGTTATACACTAAACATATGATATAAAATTATGGTATTATATACTAAAGCACTTATGAAAGGAAATAAAAAATAATGGGAAAAACACTAGTACTAGCTGAAAAACCTTCTGTAGGAAGAGATTTAGCTAGAGTATTAAATTGTAAACAAGAGAAAAATGGATATATAGAAGGAAGTAATTATATAGTAACTTGGGCACTTGGACATTTAGTGACACTTGCTGAGACTGAAAGTTATTCAAATAAATATAAAAATTGGGATATAAATGATTTACCTATACTTCCTAAGTATTTAAAAACTGTAGTTATAAAAAAAACATCAAAACAATTTAACACAGTAAAAACACAGTTAAACAGAAATGATGTTGATAGTATTGTTATAGCTACAGATGCAGGTAGAGAAGGTGAACTTGTAGCAAGATGGATAATAGAAAAAGCACAAGTTAAAAAGCCTATAAAGCGTTTATGGATATCATCTAGTACAGATAAAGCTATAAAAGAAGGATTTAAAAACTTAAAAGATGGTAAATCATATGAAAACTTATATAAATCAGCTGTTGCAAGAGCAGAGGCTGATTGGCTAGTAGGTATAAATGCAACACGTGCACTTACTACAAAATATAACGCTCAACTTTCTTGTGGTAGAGTTCAAACGCCTGCTGTAAATATGATTTATAAAAGAGAAGAAGAAATTCAAAAGTTTAAACCAAAGGAATACTATGGAATAAGTTTACAAGCTCCTATGTTTAAATTAGCTTGGATAGATAGTAAAAATAATAGTCAAAATAGCTTTAATAAAGAAAAGATAGAAAACATATTAAAAAAGATAGAAAATAAAAATGCTAAAATAGTAGAAGTTAATAAATCATACAAGAAAAAATATTCACCAGGACTATATGATTTAACAGAGCTTCAAAGAGATGCTAACAAAATATTTAATTTCTCAGCTAAGGAAACTTTATCTATAATGCAAAAACTATATGAACATCATAAGGTACTTACTTATCCTAGAACAGATTCCAAGTACATAAGTACAGATATAGTTGATACTTTAAAAGATAGAGTTAAAGCTGTTAGTGTAGGTGATTATGCACGAGTTTGTACTAAAGTATTAAAAAATAAAATAAATACTAATAAGTCATTTGTTGATAACTCTAAAGTTACAGACCACCATGCTATAATACCTACTGAAGAAAGAGTATTTTTAAGTGATTTAAGTGATAAAGAAATTAAAATATATGATTTAGTTGTAAAAAGATTTTTAAGTGTTTTAAGTGAACCTTTTGAATATGAGCAAACTTCTATTAAAGCAGTTATAGAAGATGAGACTTTTGTAGCTAAGGGTAAAAAGGTTATAAAGCTTGGATGGAAAGAAAATTACACCAATGTTGATGAAGATGATGATAATCAAAATCTTCCAAGTTTAAATAAAGGTGATATTATAAAAATAACTAAATCTAGTATGATAAGTGGTAAAACTCAACCTCCAAAACCTTTAAATGAAGCTAGCTTACTAGCTCAAATGGAAAAAGAAGGGCTTGGTACTGTTGCAACTCGTGCAGATATAATAGAAAAGATATTTAATTCTTTCTTAGTTGAAAAAAGAGGCAAAGATATATTTATAACTTCTAAAGGTAAACAATTATTAGATTTGGTTCCTAGTGAGTTAAAATCAGCGGAACTTACAGCTTCATGGGAGAAAAAGCTTAACGATATATCTAGTGGAAAGCTTAAAAAAGACGTTTTTGTTAATGAGATGAAAAATTATACAAAAGATATTGTAAAAGATATTAAAAATAGTGATGCAACTTTTAGACATGACAATTTAACTAGAAATAAGTGTCCTGAGTGTGGCAAATATATGCTTGAAGTTAATGGTAAAAGAGGAAAGATGTTAGTTTGTCAAGATAGAGATTGTAACACTAGAAAAACAGTTTCAATGACTACTAATGCTAGATGTCCTGTTTGTCATAAGAGATTAGAACTTCGTGGTGAAGGTGAAGCTAAGACTTTTGTTTGTAGTTGTGGTCATCGTGAGAAGTTAAGTAGTTTTAATAAAAGAAAAAAAGAAGAAAGTAATAAAGCTTCTAGAAAAGATATTAATAAATATTTAAAAAATCAGAATAAAAAAGAAGAAAGTTTTAATAATCCTTTTGCTGAGGCTTTAGCAAAACTTAAAAAATAATTTTAAGTAAATATAAAAAAGATATATCAATTGATATATCTTTTTTGTTTATAGTTTAAGATTTAAATTTACTTTGTTATATAAGTTTTTCTAAAAATTGTATAAGCCACAGCAAGTATTAATATACATATTGATAATGTTTTAAGAGGTAAATTTAAAAGTCCTCCTATTAGAAAAATAACACTCATTAATATTGAAGTTATAGCTTCGAATTTTACCGCTTTTTCTTTATCTATTTTTCCAAATCTCGTTGATAATCGTTTAAAGTAATCTTCTTTATAAAATATATTACTAAATTTTATTTGTGCAATTGAAAGTATAAATGTAACTACTGCAAAAAATATATATAAGTAGTTTATATTAGTCATAATAATTACTCCTTTTTAATATTTACTTTGAATCTTATTATAACACTTAGTTTAAAAACTTACTATATTTACATATTAATTTTAATTTATTATAAAAATTCATGTCTAACAAATGAAAATTTACTGAATTTTTAGTTATTGACTTTTTATAAAAGTGAAGATACAATTAAAATAATTATCGGTCAGTTGACTGAATGAAAACTTAATTTGATAATTAATCATAAGATAAAAATAAAATAGATAATATGTTTATGCAAAGAGAGGGAGAATATGAGTAAAATAAAAATAATAACAGACAGTTCGTGTGACTTAAATAAAGATATAGTTGAAAGATATAATATAGGTGTGGTAGGTCTTAATGTATCGTTTGGTAAAGATACTTATGTTGATGGAGAAATAAGTAATGATGATTTTTATAAAAGAATGGCTAATGAAAAGGAACTTCCTAAAACATCTTGCCCATCACCTGATAAATTTACAAAAGCTTATGATTGTGATGAAGATGAAGTTTTAGTAATTACTATAACATCAAAGCTATCAGCTACATACTCAACTGCAGTACTTGCTAAAAATATGTTTTTAGAGGAAAATTCTAATAAAAATATAAAAATAATAGATAGTGAAAGCGGATCAATAGGTCAAGGGCTTTTAGTAGTTAAAGCTGCTCAGTTAGCAGAAGAAGGAATGTCTTTAGATGAAATAGTTAATGAGATTGAAAAATTGAAAAAAGATATAGTGTTTTTTGGATCACTTGAAACTTTAGAAAATGCAATAAAAGGTGGAAGAATAAATCCATTAGCAGGAAAGCTTATAAATGCATTAAATTTTAAAGTTATTATACAAATTATTGATGGTGAAGTTAAGCCTGTTGATAAGGCAAGAGGAGATAATAATTCTATCAAAAAAGTAATTGAAAATGTTTTAAAATCAGTTGGAGAAAATAAAAATAAAGTATTGGCAATAGGTCATGCTAATTGTTTAGAAAAAGCTTTAAAGGTTAAAGAAATTATGATTAAAGAAAATAATTTTAAAGATGTAACTATAAGTGAAGTAGGCTCAGTTATGGGCACATATGCATCAAAAGGAGCTATTTTAATAAGCGTTTTATAAAATAAAAATTACTATTAATGAAGTTTACATAATTTTATTTTAGTAAAATGAAAATTTTCTTAAATAAATATTTTTATATCTTTATAATATAATATAGACAATTTAGAAAATGAAATTAAAAGAATTAGAGAAAGTTTAAATAAAGAGTTGAAGTGAGCTTAACAAAGGCTTTTACTTCAACTCTTTTTATTTAATTATAATTATATTATAATATTTAAGAATAACGTATAAAATAAAGTAATATCAATAATTGTATATAAAATAATTAAATAAATACTAAAATTATAAAGGAGGTGAAGTATATGAAAAAGAAAGTATTACTATTGATAATTATATTTATAACAGTTTTTACATTAAGTGCTTGTAGTTACAATAATAATCAATTATCAATGAAAAAAAAGGTAGAAGATTTTGAGTATGTATATAATACTATAAAAGATGGATACCCATACATAGATGTAAATAAAAGAATTAATAATATAGATTGGTTAAAAAATAAAGACAAATATATAAAAAGAATTAAAGAAACTAAAAATGATGAAGAATTTATAGAAGAAATGTCATTAATAATATCTGACTTAAACAATAGACATACTGAATTAATAGATAATAAAAAACGATATGAAACTTTTAAAAAAGCATATTCAAAAAATAATTGGTACGATTTCCTTGATGATAAAAAAATTGTAGAGAGATATAATTTAATTGGGTCTAAAATTGAAATACCAAAAGGTATTTTTTTAAAAAAAGAGTTAACTTTAAAAGATGTAGTTAAAGATGAAATTGGATATATGTACTTACCATCAATGGCATCAAGGAATGGATCAATAAAAAAAGATTTAAAAATGATTGAAGATTATATTAAAACTTTAGGAAACTATAAAGCTTTAATTATTGATATAAGGGAAAATAAAGGTGGAAGTGATACATATTGGAAAGGAATAGTATCTAAACTTATTAAAAATGATATTAATGTAAGTGGATATAGGATTTTTAGAGACGATAGTAAAATAGTTAAAAACTATATAAATAAAAGAAATATAAAATTAGAGCCTATAAAAAATCTACCAAATGAAGTAAAGAAAAATGCACCGAAAGAAATATTTAAAGATTTTAGTAATTTTGAAAAAGTATCTTATACTATAAAAGCAGATAATAATTTAAAGTTTAATGGGAATATATATTTACTTGTAGATGAGAAAGTTTATTCATCATCTGAATCATTTGCTATGTTTTGTAAAGACAATAAGTTTGCAACTATAATAGGTCAAACTACTGGTGGAGATGGAGGAGGAATAGATCCTGTATTATTTAAATTAAAAAACAGTAACTTAATAGCTAGAATGGCAAGTTGCATGTATTTAAATAAAGATGGTATATGCGATGAAGAGTTTAAAACTATTCCAGATTTTGAAATAAAAGATTATCAAAAAACTGAAGATTTTAGAGATGATAACTGTATAAAAAAAGTTTTAGAACTTGAAAATATTTTATAAAAGGGGTATGTATGAAAGTAGATAAAAAATTAAGTGAAATTTTTATTAAGTTTAGAAAGAAAAAAATCTTCTTAGTAATCATTATAACTATTACAACTCTAGTTTCAGCATGTATTCCATTTTTAATTATGGATTTAATTGATACAATAACTTATGATTTAAATTATTCTAAGATTTTTAATTTAGGGCTATTAATAATAGCAATAACTTTAATAAATATTATTTTAGATTTTATACAAAATTACTATTGGCACAAATTAAGACTAGAATCAGTAAATTATTTAAGAGAATTTATGTTTAAAAAGATGTTATTTAAATCAAAACTGTACTTTGATAATAATAGTCCTGGAAAAATATTAGCTCTAATAATGGATGATTCTAGTATTGTAGCTCAAAATATAGTTATAGGCATACCTATGTTAGCATCTAATATTATACACATAATAACAGTATCAATTGTTTTATTTGTCTTAAGTAAACAATTATTTCTTTTACTGTTAATAGCAATTCCAGTATACACATTAATTTTTAATAAATTAAATTCAAATATAAGAAAAACCTCAACAATTGAAAGAAAACATTTTGCAGAAGTAATGAGTGATGCACAAGAAAAAATAAATGGAATAGACACTATAAAAGTTTTTCAAAAAGAAAACTTTATGTATGAAAATTTTAGTGAAAAAATAAATAAACATTTTAAATTTGTTTCTAAAAATTTATTATATCAATCTATGGGAAGTGGATTAACTGGTGCAATTATATCATTAATTCCAATTGTAATATTGCTTTATGGGAGCTTTTTAATAAGTAAAGACAATTTAACATTGGGAGGATTAATGGCTTTTTACACATATATATCTTATTTATATGAACCACTTACTAATTTATCTGATTTTAATTTAGGTGTTCAAAAATCTTTAGCAGTTGGAGAAAATATATTAAAGTTTTTAGATATAGAAGAAAATCATATAGATGGTAAATTTAAAATTAAGGAATTTAAAAGTTTAGAGTTTGATAATGTTTCATTTTCTTATAATAAAAAAGATATAGTTTTTAAAAACTTAAGTTTTAAAATTAATAAAGGAGATAAGGTAGTTATTAAAGGTGGAAGTGGATGTGGGAAAAGTACATTACTAAAACTTATACTTAGAATGTATACTCCTACAGAGGGAACTATATATGTAAATGGAGAAAATATAAAAGATATAGAACTATCAAGCTTGTACAATTTATTTTCTATTCAAGTACAAAACTTGTTTGTATTTGATGGTAGTATTGAAGAGAATATATCACTTGATAAGTCTATAGATAAAAAAGAAATATATAAATCTATGAATTTAGCTCAATTATCAAGAGAATCTCATCCGTTTGATGATATTGAAAATATTATAAATAATAATTCTATATCAGGAGGACAAAAGCAAAGAGTTTGTTTATCAAGGGCATTTTTAAAACCATTTGATATATTAATTTTAGATGAACCTACATCAGCTATAGATAGTGAACTAGAAGAAAAGCTTAAAGAAGAATTAGAGATATTAGTTAATGATAAAACATTAATAATTACATCACATAGACCTTGTTTATTGGAGTTATGCAATAAAGAAATTAATTTAGAAATAGAAGATGAAATAGGGGATTTATCATACAATAATTAAAATAAAACCAAAGCTTTAAAAATGTTAACCTTTTAAAGCTTTGGTTTATTATTTTTATATAAAAATTTTAATGATAGATATAAATTGGGTTAATCTACTGGCTAAGATATTAAAAGTACACTTTAAACAATGTTAGTTATCTTGTGATGAACATTAGTTACAATTATGTTTAAATATGTAAATAAATGGTATATAAATTAATATTAAAAATTAATTATCGGGAGTGAGTACAATGAAGTTTAGCAAGTCAGTAATAATAGGAATCGGTATAGTAGTTATATGTGGGGTAGGGGTAAGTTACTCTTTAGCAAAACATGATAAGGCTGAATATTTAACCGAAGAACAAGCAAAAACTATTATATTAGAAAAAGTGCCAGATGGTAAAATATTAGAATTTGTTTATGATAATGAAGATTCTTCACCTAAATATGATTCTAAAGTTGTAAAAGATAATATAAAATATGAAGTTGAAGTGGATGCACAAACAGGAGATATAATTGAGTTTGAACAAAATGTTTTAAAAGAAGATAGTGGAAACAAAAGTTCAGATAAATTAATAAGTCAAGATAAAGCAATGGATATAATGCTTAATAAAGTTCCTAAAGCAACAATCGAAAGCTTTAATTTAGATAAAGATGGAAATAATCCTGAATACAAAGGAAAACTTGTAAAAGGTGATACAAAATATGAAATAGAAGTAGATGCAAAAACTGGAGATATAAAAGAATTTAGTCACGAAAAAATTAAAGTAAAAGATACTCATGATGATCAATATGGACAAATAAAACTTGATGACTAAATAAAAAAAGTGTAGTTATCTAATAAACATTAGTAAAGTGGACCCTTTGTCAAGGACACTAGAAAAAGAGAGTTATTAAAAAACTGATAAAAGCTGATTTCTGTATTGTACAGGAGTTAGCTTTTTTAAATT